>NZ_JABELD010000169.1 GCF_018853445.1 Acidithiobacillus concretivorus | reverse complement strand
GTCCATAACGTTCCCTGGCAATTCCCTGCATTTCCTCCAGCCAGTCCCGCACGTTGACGACAACAGCTTTTTCCTGATCCCCGCTGCGGACGAGAGTCAGGAACTTGTCGATGGTTTCGTCCATCTCGTTAACATCCACACACATGGCGGATTTTTGTTCCAGAAAATCTGAATCGGGCAGGTGCAGGGTCAAAAGCAATCGGGACAGCGGCGTCCGAAGCTCGTGGGAAATGCCCGTGAGCAGCAGGGTGCGCTCTTCGTGAAGGCGATGCAGATCATTGGCCATACCCGTAATGGCCTGAGTCAGGTGCTGTACTTCCAGGGGACCACCGATGGGCTGCAGGGTGTCGGGGGTGTCACCCAGGCCAATGCGTGGAGCTTCAGCGGCCAGGCGGGCCAGGGGCCGATTAATCTGGCGGACAATCAGCCAGGCTCCCAGCAAAGTCACCAACGCAATGACTCCGAGGCGCATGAACATGAATCCCTGCCCACCAAAGTTCATGGGAGATACCGGCATACCCAGCCAGGGCTGGTGAGGACCGCCGCGTATCCACATCCAGGTTGTAGTACCCTCATCCAAGCCTACGCGGAGTCTGGCCCCAGGTACCTGCTGCTGGACATAGTGAGCGGTTTTATCCATGAAATACTTATCTGGAATTTTGCCCGGGCTGGCACTGGCCGGTCGCCATTGCAGGTTTCCGTTGGGGGCATATTGTGCCCCGCTACTGATCAGGGCGTGGTCGGTTTGCAGCAGAAACTCGGCAAATCGTTCGGCGGCTGGATTCATCACATACTGATGAAAAAGGACGTAAACAGCGGCTTGGGTGCCAAGCAGCAGCAGACCGAGCAGC
>NZ_JABELD010000168.1 GCF_018853445.1 Acidithiobacillus concretivorus | reverse complement strand
ACCAGAACATTCTTGCCATGCTCCCCTTCCATGTGCAGGGAAGAGCGATTGGTGGGAATCCAGCCGTTTTCACCCAGGCCATTTTTCTCGATGACTTCCTGACCCTTATGGGGCGGAACGGCCACCAGCAGATCGTATTTCACCGCGCCGCCTTCTTCGCTCAGCACCTGAGCGTTTTTACCATCCACTTCTTTCATGTTGAACAGGGTTTCGTATTTAATCCCCATCCGGTCAAATTCCGGCGCCGCCCACTTGGCCACATTCTCCAGACTGTGAACCCGGCC
>NZ_JABELD010000167.1 GCF_018853445.1 Acidithiobacillus concretivorus | reverse complement strand
GTGCCGGAGTGGGTCAAAAAAGTCGGTCACGAAATGGTAAATACAGAGCAGGACGGCGAAGGCACCTGGCACATTCGGGTCCGCAAGGCCAAGTAAATGCACAAACAATCACAGGCGTAAAACCCTAAGGAGAGTGACATCATGAGAATTCTGGTCGTAGGTGGCGGTATGGGTGGTACCATTTTTGCCAATCATCTGGCTCGGCGTATTCACCATGAAATGAAAACCGGCAAGGCACGTATTACGATGCTGTCTGCCAGTCATGAGCATGTGTATCAACCCGGCTGGTTGTATGTCGCCATGGGTCGGGCGACGCCCGATGAACTGGTCCGCGAACAGCAAAGTCTGCTGGAGCCGGGGATTGAATTTCATGTCGATCCGGTTGAAGAATTTCATCTGGCCGAGAACCATGTCAAATGCAAAAGCGGCAAGGTGCATGAGTACGACTTGATCGTGATTTCGACCGGTTCACGCGCCCTGCCCGAGAAAATTCCCGGTCTCAAGGAAAATTCCATCAACTGCTATACCGCAGAAGACGCCGTCGAATTTTTCAAGCAACTGTCGGACTTCAAGGGTGGACGCATTGTGGTTACCGTCGGTCTGCCGCATAAGTGCCCGATGATTCCCCTGGAAATCACTTTCGCCATGCACGACTTCATCAAGGATCGCGGCCTGCTGGACAAGACCGAGTTCTATTACACCTACCCCATTGGCCGGGTTCACAGTCTGGAGAATGTGGCCAAGTGGGCGGCGCCGGAATTTGACCGGATGGGGATTAAATACGAAACCCTGTTCAACATGAAAGAAGTGGATGGTAAAAACGCTCAGGTGCTGAGCGAAGAAGGCGGCGCGGTGAAATACGATCTGCTGGTGGCCGTTCCGCCCCATAAGGGTCAGGAAGTCATCGAGAAAAATGGCCTGGGTGAAAACGGCTGGATTCCCACCAATCGCTCTTCCCTGCACATGGAAGGGGAGCATGGCAAGAATGTTCTGGTATTGGGAGATACCACCAATTTGCCCATCAGTAAGGCCGGTTCAACCGCCCACTTCGAAGCGGAAGTGGCTGCCGAGAATGTGGCGGCGGTCATCAAGATGGGACGGCCGGTGCGCAGTTATGATGGTAAGGTGTTCTGCTTTATTGAGGCGGGCAAGGACCGGGCAACGTATGCCATGTTCGATTATAAAACCCCACCCCAGCCGAAAGCGCCTACCGGAGCCGTACACGCCTTCAAGATGTCCTATAACAAACTCTATTGGGCGACTGCCCGTGGTTTACTCTGAGGAGGTGACGTATGGCTGCGGTCATGGCAGAAACTTCTGAAGATGAACTGCAACGTGCCCAGGAAGCCTTGGTGCATCTGGTGCAGAACGGAGATCTTGAACGCATTGTGCACCTGGCACGACTGAGTGGTGCGGCAGCAGACTCCATGAGTGATGAAATGGTGGGTCGTCTGGCGGGGTTGGCCAGCGACGGTCTGGATTTGGTGGATCAGGTCACCCGCAGCCAGGTGGCGCGGGCCCTGCCGGCCATCAGCTCCCTGGTGGAAAACGGCGATCTGGAACGCATCGTGCAACTGGCCCGGCTGAGTGGGGCCGCTGCCGATTCCATGAGCGATGAAATGGTGGGGCGTCTGGCCGGTCTGGCCAGCGATGGCATGGATTTACTGGATCGGGTGAACCGCAGCCAGGTGGTCCATGCCTTACCGGCCATCAGCTCTCTGGTAGAAAACGGCGATCTGGAGCGCATCGTTCATCTGGCCCGTATGGCAGGGGCCGCCGGCGATTCCATGAGTGATGAGATGGTTTCGCGTCTGGCCACTTTGGCGACTGATGCCATGTGCCTGCTGGATCGGGCAACGCGGACCGGGGTCATGGACCGTTTGCTCGCCGTTGCTGAAAAAATGGATCAGGATCATATCCTCACCGATTTCCTGCACTGCCTCAGTGGTGCCACTGAGGAGGCCGCCAGCGCCCCCGCTCCCAAGGGGGGAATCACCGGACTCTGGGACATGATGAAAAAACCGGAAACCCAGCAAACCATCCAGTTCCTCATGCTGGTCGGTAAACATTTCCGTTCCTGCCGTCTCAGGCACTGATCATGCGCTAATTTTTACAGCTTTAAAGTGTTCTACTCGCCCCGCTTGTAGCCCCTGTTGTTCAGGGGCTTTTTTGTAATCACCGGGCAATTACCATGGTAACGCCCCGTCATTCGCACAATATGAATCACCGCTGGAAGAACGTCTGGTGTTCAAAGACGGCACGCCGCTGTATAAGGCCTATGGCGTCTGAGCTGATCTGCACCCAAAAAAAAGCCCGGCAACAAGCCGGGCGTAAGCATTTCATCCATAACAGCAGTACTCATCTACTACTACTACTACTAACAACAACTACAGAACCACATACAACGTGAAATCAAAAAGACTTAGAGGCTACCCAGCAGGCCGCCCAAAAGACCGGTGCTGCCGCCAACCAGGCCCGTTACCGTGCCGGTCACAGGAGCCAAGGCACCCACCGTACCGGAAAGAAGTGTAGGCACATCCGTAGTAACCGCTGCCAGAGCATTACCCACATTGTCCACTACATTGTTCAGCAATCCTTCGACACCGCCCAGCGTTGCTCCTGCAACAAGGGTGGTTTCACCCAAAACCGTACCAACGTCTCCGGTTACGCTTCCCAGCAAACCTTCCACCCCAGTCAGAGTACCTCCCAACGTGCTATCCAAAGTACCTACCAAACCAGTGATCGTGCTTCCCAGCCCGGAAACCAGATCTCCTGTGCTGGAGGTTGCGGAACTGCTACCGCCCAGAAGCCCACCAAGCAAACCACTCAAAAGACCACCAACATTCAATAGTGACATAATCAAATCTCTCCTTCGGATATAATTTAATTCAACATGAAGTAACTTAGTAGTAACGAGAATCCACACCCGGCAACTTACTCGTCGAATATCAATAGCAATCCGCATGCCACATTTTGATTATTGCAGTAACATTTCATAGTGCGCTGTTTTATATTTTAAATATTAAATTTCTTAAAACAAAAAATCCATGAACAGGCAACCCGGCGTTACCCATGAGCCACATCGCACTACCCGTGACGTTACCTTGTGTTACCCGTTACCCGTTACCGCCCCTCCCCGAATTTCCCATTTTGGGTTGACAGACCGAAAGTAATCAAGCGCGTTACATTTTGTCACTTCATCATCCCCGGCACACAAGCTGAGCGGAAATGACTCGCAATAACTTTCAAGGAGATAAACAAGAATGCAACAATAGGCACAAAATTTGCATATTTTTCCACCAAACTGAATTAATGCCTTATTAACCGTTTGGGAAATCACAGAGGTACATCAGATATGGCTGCTCACATCGCCTGGCTTTCTTCCCTGATGCCGGGACACGGTAGCAACCAGATGCTTGACTGGGATTTCTTTTTACTGGGATTGGCCATTGCCCTTCTTTTATATTTTCTGCCGAGCTTCAAGGCATGGCACCGCTGTCATGGTAAATATCGATGGTGCCTGAAACTGTTTTTCATCAACCTGTTCCTGGGTTGGACCATCATTGGATGGTGGCACGTGTGGACTCGCGCCAACTGGTCAGGTCCCATTATTTTCGCAGGGCGCTGCAAGCACCGGCCACAGCCCGTTCCACACAAAGCTTTGCGGCGCTTCCATCACTAAGGAATAAAATGATCCCCAAAAAAAATACGCTTACCCTACTTGCTCTGGTGGGGGCTCTTGGACTGGTATCTCCTGCAGCCAGGGCAATGACCAGCGAACAAGCCCATCAACTGTGTCTTCAGGCCCGAGCCGGAAACTCCGCCGCATTGTCGGATTTGACCCTGGCAGCCCAAAAGGGCAACCGCTCAGCAGAAAACTGGCTGGGTGTTTATTACGGACTCGAACATAAATATAGTGTTGCCGTGCCCTGGACCCGCAAAGCCGCCCTGCAGGGTGACCCCCTTGCCGAATTTGTCATGGGCAGCGTCTATTATTACGGCAATGGCGTCGCCAAAAATCCTGGTAAAGCCGTTTACTGGCTCCAGCTCGCCGTTGATCAGGGTTTTCAAAAAGGCGAAGGCATGCTCAAACAGGCTCAGGAAAAGCTGAAAGCAACAGCGGCCAACAGCCACCCCTCTGCTCCGGCCAGTTCCGCTGCGACCGATTCCGCCCCGGCCAACCCGCCGGTTCCTGCAGTGACCAGTCACGCAAACACCCAAACAGCGCAAACACCAGCCCGGAAACCGGCATCTACCATCACTGTGGCGCAGCACATCCCGGCCCCGAAAATCCAGCCGCTCAACCCCTCAGCAGAAAACCAGCGGGGTTATGCCTATTACAGCGGGCAAGGGCAGCCTCAAAACTACGCCAAAGCCGTCTACTGGTTCAGAAAAGCCGCCCTTCAAGGCAACGCCAGCGCCGAAAACAATCTGGGGGTTGCCTACAATCATGGCCAGGGCGTCCCCAAAAACCTTGCGAAGGCCTTTTACTGGTATCAGAAAGCGGCGCAGCAGGGCAATCCCAGTGGCGAAACCAATCTGGGCGTCGCCTACTACGAAGGTGACGGCACGCCAAGCAACACCCCAAATGCCCTGCATTGGTGGAAACTGGCTGCCAATCAGGGAGACCAGCGGGCGCAAAGCTATCTCAGCGTGGTGCATTTAACCTCCCACCCTGCTACTTCTTAATAGCTGCCCGGCATCCAGGGAGCGGCTCTGGATGGATGCTATCTGCAAAAAGAGGTGAAACTATGACCGATTTTGTTTATTCTCGGTTATTAAATTTACCCATGACAAGCCCCATTCGGAGAAAAAATGTCTTTTGCCCTGCCGCAAAAAACCCGAAGTCCCGGTCAGATATTCCTGGGCGGCGAGCCCATGGTCATCCATTGCAATCACTACAACCGATTTTTGCAGATGGTGGTGGAAGGCTGTCAATCGATAGATGGTCTAGGACTACAACTGGAAGCCGCGCAGGAAGTCGTCTACCGCCAGCTTTCCGGGCAGTTTGCCGCACTGTCCCTCGATACGGCTCAGCAGCGTATGCATTGGGCAGCCGAACAATACGCCTATTGTGGTTTTGGACATCTGAATATAGGCAACCTGCCAGATAACCCGCCTGCAGAATGGATAGTGCGTGAGGACCATTCGCATTATGCCAACGCCCTGCTGCTGAATCGGGGCAGCCGAAACTTTCCCGGCGAACTTTTTGATTTGGGCTATTGCGCGGCCAGCCTGACCGCCAGCTACGATTTCCCCTATCAGGGTGATATTGCATTACCCAACAACGCCCTATCTGCCGGAGGGACGCAAACCCTGTTTCACCTTCGCCAGGCCCCTGAACATCGGGAATTTTTTTGCGGATTCACCCGGCAGATGCATGACGCCCATGCCCTGCAGCCGGACATTCCTCCTAAAAGTTGTGCTCAGCATATTGACGAGCAGCAGATTCTGGAAGAGATGAGTCACCTGAGCATTCAGGGAAATCCTGAAAGCGGCCTCATTGATGCCTTTGGCGTACAACTGACCCTGCACTATGCAGACTATTACAACCTTTTGTCTTTTCGTTTTGAAAAAGCACTCAAACACGCCTTACAGGCTTCACCCTTCCTGATCAGAACCCTTGCCGCAGAGTATCCGGTCCTGGAGGAGTACAAGGATTTTGGACACCTGCAAGGTGACTTTCTCGCACGCACCCTGCTGACCGAAGCCGGCCACGTCTGCGGCTTCCGCACCATGGGCGGCATTATGATGTCAGCCCTCTGGAAGGAAAAGATCATGCCCATGATCCGCGACCAATCCGACTGGATTCACGGCATTGTTGCCGTCATCAACAGCCTTGGCTGGGGGGTCTGGCGGGTAATTGAATTGATTCCTGGCCAACGTCTAATCCTGCGCGCCTGGAAACCCTACGAATCCCTTGGCTATTTGCGGGCGTTCGGAATTTCCGACACCCCGGTGGACTACCTGCTGGCGGGAGTGGCCAGTGCCCTGATGAATCTCATTTTCCATGTCAACATCACCAACAAACCGACACTGGATGATACCCTCTATGAACAGGCCATGCATGAAGGCGATCATTTCTGGGCAAAACAAAGCGCCTGCGTCGCTCAGGGCCATCCCTACTCTGAAGTAATCGTGGAGCGGGGGATTCTGCGCGACTGGTAGCACAGTTCAACATCCGTGCCGACTTGTTTCTCATTCCGGCGACCGCGTTACCCCTTTTGACTCA
This sequence comes from Acidithiobacillus concretivorus, assembly GCF_018853445.1. Taxonomy (GTDB): domain Bacteria; phylum Pseudomonadota; class Gammaproteobacteria; order Acidithiobacillales; family Acidithiobacillaceae; genus Acidithiobacillus; species Acidithiobacillus concretivorus. Next base: position 10,540 of record NZ_JABELD010000167.1, on the reverse strand, counting down.
GACAAAAATGTTCCGGCACTCAACCCACCGAGTAATCAGCGTATTAGCAAAATGGGATAGGCTGGTACGATAATTGCTAGCTCAATTTGCAAATATGGTCAGGGCATCAGGTCAGGAGAAACAATGTACAAAACCCGCATGGACTCGGTAGAGCAGGCTTTCATTCATCCCGAAACCGGGTCAGTGCTGCACGCGCTTGGCGAAATCACCGCCACCTTGCGTTATTTTCAGGTCTTTGGCGATCCTCAGGATCTTGACGAATGTATCTGCTCCCTGATTACCCTGGAAGCACAGTTGCAGCAATTTGTGCAAAAAACGCACAAACCCCAACTGAAACACTAAAACAGGCCATTAGCTGGCTTTAAAATGGTTTCACCCATCACTCACTGGCGAGGAAACGTGTAATGAGCATTCTTGATCTCGGTTCTGTAGTAGACAGCCTCTTGGGCGCAAACGGTCACGGTAACGGCTTGCTCGGCGGTAATGCCCTGCTGGGTAGCCTGGTTGGCAACGGCAACACCAGTGGTGACGGTTTACTGGGCGCTTACGATGGCGGATTGTTGGGCGGCCTGGGTTTAGGTTACCTGCTGGGCTCCATTGTTGACGCCAACAATGGCAACATGGCCAGCAGCAGCACTTCGGCTTCTGCCGGCAGTGTCAGCAGCAGCAGCACCATAACTGGCGGTGGACTTTTGGGGGGATTACTTGGTGGCGGCCTCCTCGGCAGCAATAATCTTCTGGGAGGCTCTAACGGCTTGCTGGGTGGCTTGTTGGGCATCCTCTAAGCACGGGTAAGGTCACATCACCCGATGCCGGAAGCGCCAGCCGGTGATGTGCCCTCTTTTGAACACCGCTTCGTTACCAATGATGTAACTTTCTGTAAAATTATCGTATCACATTAATCCCCAATCAAAACAGGTTACAAAGTGTCAGACACGATGGCACTCTTAACGTGACATCAACTTTTTCATTCCCGCCCCTTGCAATTCTCTGATTACAAGCTAAATACCCATTGCATGCCGATGCAGCCAGTATTTTCTGCCAAACGCGGAAAACTATTGGCACGCAATCTGCTTATATGGCTGCGGTGTGTTGGTTGTAACAGGTTGTAACTGTGGGCTGCCGGTAAAATCGGGCAGATTCCATTTCTAATGAAAATGGCTGAAACAAGGAGAATATCCATGGAAACGTTGAAAAATGCGGTTGTGCAGTTTGTGCGGGATGAAGAAGGTGCTGGCGTCATTGAGTATTCGCTGATTGCCGGGATTATGGCGGCGATTATTATTGCGGCTTTGTATAATGGGGTAGGCAAAGCAATTGTTACTGTGTTCAACGACATCAAGGGCGATTTAGGTAAAGCTGGTACCGCCCCATAACGTCAATTAATATCCAGGCGGTTCGAGGTTTTTTTATCCTTGAGCTATCTGATGCATCTACAAACAGAAAAATGGCACCCCAGGAGACCTATTGGAATGGCACACCGGAATAACCGCCCTCTGGGCACTGATTCTGGCCGGCAGCGATTTGCGCCGCCGGCGCCTGCCCAATGTGCTCACCCTGGGCGCAGTGGCGTTCGGCCTGCTCTGGATGTTGTGGAGCGGTCACACCTGGCTTGGTGGCCCGTGGTGGACCGGTCTGATGGGGCTGGCCGCCGCCTTTTTCGCTTTACTGCCCTCCTACGCCGTCAAAAAACTCGCAGCAGGAGATGTCAAATTCATGATGGCCGTCGGCGTACTGGCTGGCGCTTCGCCCCTGTTGGGAATTTACCTGCTCGCCGCTCTGTTTACCCTGCCGGTCATCCTCCTCGAATACCTGCTGCGCGGCCAGGTGCAGCGCAAAACCCCCTTCGGTTTTGGCATTGGCGTCGCCAGCGTCCTGGTGCTGCTCAGTCACTGGCCGCCGCCGGTGTTTCCGCTGGGCGGCTAAGGCACCCGACAATTCCTCAGCCCTGCTCCGCAGCTTCGGTCCGCTCTTGCGGAACCGTCAAAGGTCAGGACCGCGAACGGGGTTCCTCGGTCATTGATTTTCCGTTTATTTTCGTCTTCTTTTTTCTGCTGCTCTGGGGTGTGTTCAATTTTGGCTTCATATTTGTCATTCAGAGCATGATGACCACCGCCGCCGAAGATGGTGCCCGCGCCGCGCTGCGCTACCAGCCTGCCGCCAGTAACAGCCTGGCCATTGCGGCACGCGCCAATGCGGCAACAGAGACAGCCAATCAGGTCGCGGGGGTGCTGAACGGTCTGGCGGGGGGCAGCATCACCACCACGGTGAACCCTACTACTTGCAGTTACAACGCCAACCTGACCTGCTTCAGTGTCCAGGTCACTTTTCCTTATGGTCAGCATCCCATTATTCCGGCACTGGTGAATTTTCCTTTCATCGGATCGGTGGGCATACCCAATCAACTCACCGGCACGGCAGTCATGCAGGTGGACAATGACAATCTGCTACAAGACTGATGTAACAGACATAAATTACCAAGGAGACAGGGAAACATGGGAAACAAGGCGAAAATCGCCATAGCGATTCTGGTGCTGCTGGCAGTGATACTGGGGGTTGCCGCCTATGTGATCAGCATGCCTTCCCCCAGCGTGCAGCGTCCCGCAAAAAGCACCGCAAGCAGCACATCAACGACCCCTGCCGGCGTCGCCGTGGTAGTGGCCAGCAAGCCGGTAATGGCTGGCAAACCCATCCCGGCTAATGCCCTGAAGGTCCTCCATTATCCGGAATTTCCCACTGGCGCTTACCACCAGACCCGTTCGGTCATCGGGCAGGTACCGACCACCGACATTGGCGCGGGGGTTCCTGTTTTGCACACAAACATGGTGTCCGGCCTGGCGACTCAGGTGCCTGAAGGCGACCTGGCCATGGCCATTCACGTCAATGAAGAAATTGCCGTCGGCGATCATCTGCATCCCGGTGATTTTGTGGATGTGTTTACCACCCTGCCCGGCAACGAAGGACAGATGCATGGTGGCTGGCCCACCCAAAGCCGCCTGTTGCTGGCGGGTTTACGGGTGCTGGCAGTGGGTCCGCAAACGGTTTCGCATTCGGTAGACCAGGCACAGCCCGGACAGGATAATGCAGTGGTCAACGGTCAGGCCAATGGCCAGCAGGCGCAACCGCCCAGCACGGTCGTCCTGCAGGTGCCGGTCGCTGCTTCTGCGACTCTGGCTCTGGCCAGTGCTCAGGGCCATCTGTTGCTGGCCTTGCGTAATCCCAAGAGCAGTGGCATGCCAGATGTACAGGACTTTCCCGTACCCACTCCGGCACTGATCCCCAGCAAAATTCCAGTCAATCAACGCAAGGATGCGCTGCAAAAACCCGAAAACCGCGCTTTTGCCGGCCTGACCCTGCCGGGACTGGCGGGCAAAAGCAAGGCCGAAGCACAGGCGATGCGTCCTTTGCCACCGCCGCCGCCTATGATGCAGCTGTATGATGGCGCACAAAAAACCGCTGTTCCTTACTGAATGGTACCTGCCCTGACAAAAAGCGAGACGCCTGCATGAATACACACAAAAATCCGAGCTACCTGCAGCCACGCCTGCGCAGCGCCCTGAAACTGGCCCTGATCGGCATGCTGGGGGCTCTGCCGCTGGCAAGCCTCCCAAGTACCGCCCTGGCCGCAGGCTGGTCTGCGCATAGCACCGGTTCTTATCGGGCGCTGTCTATTGCTGTAGGAACCCAGCAGGTTTTGACCCTCAATGAATCAGCCTATCGCGTCGCCATTGGTAACCCCAAAACGGCTTCCATCCGCCCCCTGTCCAACAGTCACGGCAAGTCTTTTCTGATCACCGGCATCAGCACCGGCGAGACCAGCCTGCTGATCTGGAAACTCGGGCATAAGTCTCCGGAGGTTTGGCAACTGAATATTAATGCCCAGACCCCCCACGCGCCGCTGGCTGCACCCGCGCCGGGCATGCCCAAAATTACGGCCCAAAGTAACGTCGTGACCTTGTCCGGGGCCGTGTCCAGCCAGATGAAGCAGGAGGCCGCTCTGGAAGCCGCCGCTGCCATGGCCGGAAAGGACGGTAAAATCATTGATGAAAGCACCATTCCGGTAGATGACGAAGTACAGGTAGGCGTCAAGGTAGTAGAATTCAGTAAAACCGAACTGAAGAATGTCGGGATCAATATTTTTTCCGTGAACAATGGCTTTACCTTGGGCACGTTTGGCCCATCGACCCTGACCGGACCCAGCACCCTGGGTAGCGCCCTGAGTGGTGCCTCATCCGTACTGCCCTTTGCCCAGGCATTTAATCTGGTGGCACAGGTCAATAATGGCAGCGGTTTGAGCAGTTATCTTAGCCTGCTGGAAGGTAATGACATATTGCAAGTCCTCGCCGAGCCCACCTTGGTCGCCATGAATGGTCATAAAGCCAGCTTTCTGGCCGGCGGAGAAATTCCCATTCCCGTTCCTCAAAGCAGTGGTACCGGGTCGCCGACTATTACCATCCAGTACAAAAAATATGGGGTCGCCCTTGATTTGACACCCACCATTCTCAGCAGCCATAAAATTGCCCTGCACGTGGCCCCGTCCGTCAGTTCTCTGGATTACACCAATGCCATTACCCTCAATGGCTATAGTGTTCCTGCACTGCTGGTTCGCCAGGCCAACACCACAGTAACCCTGGGTAACGGTGAGAGTCTGATTATTGGTGGCCTGGTCGATCGGCAGATGCAGCAGAATATCAGCAAAGTGCCGATTCTGGGTGATCTGCCCATACTCGGTGCCTTTTTTCGGTCTATCAACTATTCCAAACAGGATATGGAGCTGGCAATTATTGTCACTCCCCGTCTGGTGCGTCCCATTGCGGCAGGAGCAAAGCTTCCCGCCCTGCCGGGTGAAAAGTTTGCGCACAGTCATTTAAATCTGGGCAAAGCGGTTTTCCTTCCCGGCAGCCACTATGACGAATCATCTGCGGGGCCCGGATACACACAATGATGACCCGCCCCAACGCGTCCATCAGCCCCGGCAACAACACCCAGGTGGTGGTTCTGGCTCTCTGCCAACGCGCAGAGTGCCTGGCCTGGATGCGCCTCGCGCTGGATGGCATGGCCATCGTCCTGCCAGTGGACCGGCGTCCCGATGATATTGTCCAGGCTGTTGGCAAAAGTGGTGCATCGTTGTTGATTGCCGATTTTGGCGATGATCATCCCGAAACAGCACTTTTCGAGCAGCTTCGCCTGTCTTTCCCCGACCTGAAAATTATTGGGGTAGGTTCGTTGTCCGATCAGCAGGCGTTGCTGGCGGCCATGCGTGCCCAGGTAGTGGATTATGTAGAACAGGAATCCCCCATTGCTACTTTGCGCAACGCGGCGGAACGCATCCTTGCAGAAATCCGCCAGCGCCGCCAACGTACGGGCCGCCTGATTACGCTTTGTGGTGGAATTGGGGCGGGCTGCACCACCATCGCCTGCAATATGGCAACACTGCTCAAGGTTCAGCGACCCGATGCCAGCGTCCTGCTGCTGGATTTTGCCACGCCCGTGGGCGATGCCGCCATCCATCTGGGCGTCGCCCCGCACATCTGCTTTGCCGAGGCGGTACGCAATCTGGACCGCTGTGACCGTACCTATCTGAATACAGCTATCGTCCGCACGCCCGGTGGAATTGGTGTCCTTCCCCTGTTCCATGAGGTCAGCAATCTGCGGGGCCTGAAGCTGGCCGATGCGTTTCAGCTTTTGGCCCTGATTTTGTCCACTTATGATCTGGTCATTGCCGATCTGGGCGGGGCGGCCTTTTCCGATTTGGGTCAGTACCTGCAACAGACGGCCGATGAAATTCTGCTGGTGACGGACCAGTCCGTGGGACACATTCTGGAAAGCAAAAAAATTGCCGCCAATCTCCGCGAAAAACTCGGCAATCGACTCCATGTTCATCTGATCGTCAATCATTATGAACCCCTGTTGGGCGTGGAGTCCGCTGATATTGCCGATGAATTGGGGCTGCCCCTTCTGGAAAATGCGGTTTTGCCCGAGCGGCGGGTTCCACTGATGCAGTCCATGAATCAGGGCAAAACACTGGTGGACGCCCTGCCCAAAGATGCCCTGGTCCATGTTTTCGGGTTAATGACCGGGCAGTTATTGGCGAAGCTCTGGCCAGATCAGGCTTCACTAACCTCTCGACAAACACATAGCCGAATCAGCCAATGGTGGCATGCCTGGAGAAAAACCCGATGAATGGCGACAACGAAAGAGCCTTCGGCGTACAGCCTTTTTCCGGTGAGGAGTCCACCCAGATTCATCATCAGGAGGGTTATCTGCAGTTCAAGGGATATCTGCATCAACGCCTGATTGATCGGGTCGAGGAAATTGGTGCTGATTTTGCTTCTCTACGCAAAGAAGCCGTCATGCGTTTTGTGACCCTGGAGCTGGATCGCCTGCACAACGAGCGGCCTTTTCCCCTGAGCGAAAAGGAAACCGAAACACTCATTGAAGATCTCACCAATGAACTCACCGGGTTTGGTCCGCTTGAAGCCGCCATGCAGGATAGCGCTGTGGAAGACATTCTGGTCAACGGCCCCCGTGAAATTTATCTGGGTCGGGCCGGAACCCTGCAGATCAGTAAGCTGGCTTTTCAGGATGATGCGCACCTGATGCGCATCATCCATCGCCTCCTGGCCATGACCGGACGCCGCATTGATGAATCATCCCCGACCGTAGATGCGCGGCTGACCAACATTGGTCGTCTGAATGTCGTGATTCCACCACTGGCACTGAATGGCCCGGTCATGTCCATCCGGCGTTTTCCGGCGCATCCTCTAGGTGCCGATGACCTGGTTGAAAAGGGCACGTTGACTCAGCCCATGCTCGAATTCCTGCAGCTCGCCGTCACCAACCGCTGCAACATTCTCATTTCCGGGGGGACCAGTAGCGGCAAGACCACCTTTCTGAATGTCATTGCCAGCTTTATCCCCGACGGTGAGCGCGTCATCACTATCGAAGACACTGCTGAACTGCAGTTGCAAAGCAAACATGTAGTCCGCCTCGAAAGCCGTCCCGGAGGACATGAAGGGGCGGGTGCAGTGGATGTCCGCGACCTGTTGCGCAATACCTTGCGAATGCGCCCCGACCGCATTGTCATCGGCGAGGTGCGCGGCGGCGAGGCACTGGAAATGATGCAGGCCATGACCACCGGTCACGATGGCTCGCTAGGTACCATCCATGCCAATTCTGCCCGTGAGGCTCTGCAGCGTCTTGAAATTCTGCTCAGTTTCGGAGGATTTCCGGGTAATGACCTGTCCATGCGCCGACAAATTGCCTCGGCCATTGAGATTATCGTCCAGATTGCACGCCTTCCCGACGGCCGCCGCAGAGTCATCGCCATCAGCGAAGTAACCGGTGTTGGAGATAACATTATTTCAATGCAGGAGCATTTCCGCTACGAAGCCCAGGAAGACCGGGACGGAAAATTGCAGGATCACTGGACGGCGACAGGCATCACCCCGCGCACGCCCAAACTCGCCAAATACCAACCCACCGTCACTGACGATGATTTCGGGTGGCGATGATGCTGGTATTCATACTGATTGTTCTCGCCGTCATGCTGATTGGAGCCGCTGTGGGCATTGCCCTGATCCAGCAGAAACCTTCGGAATTGCCGGGGCCCCTGCGGGAAAGACTGCGGGCTTTCGACCAGAAAGACGCCAGCACGAAAAACGAAGACACCCCTGAAGAAAAAAACCTTCTGGAAAAGTCTGCCGCCGGAAAAAAAGATAGCTGGCAGGTGCAGTTGCAGGAAAAATTGCGGCAGGCAGGAATGACTCCCCGAACCTGGCTTGTCAAGTCGTTACTTATCGGGCTGCTTCTGAGTCTGCTGATCGCCCTTTTTCTGCGCCCCTGGATGGCCCCCATTTTCTTTCTGTTCATCTATCCACTGGGGCTCTGGGCCTACATTCAGCAGCGTATCCGCAAACGCGCGGCACTGGCCCTGATGGACCTGCCCAACTTTCTGGACACCGTAGTGCGTACCTCGCGGGTGGGTGCCAGCTTGCCGGCGGCCATGCTGGCGGCTACCAAGGATGCCCAGGGGCCGATTCGTGAAGTGTTCAATCAGGTTATGCGCCGCCAGCAATCGGGCATGCCCCTGGACCGCGCCCTGCTGGTGGTAGCCAAGCATTATCAGATGCAGGAACTGGCCATTGTCGCCACAGTCCTGCGCCTGAACATCCGCTATGGAGGCCGGGTAGATATTGTGCTCGAACGCATTGCTGACTGGTTGCGGGGTCGGGTCAGCGCCCAGGCTGAACTCAATGCGCTTTCTGCAGAAACCCGTTTCGGAGCATTGATCATGAGCCTGCTGATCCCGGGGCTTGCCATCTATATCATGATTATGAACAGTAAATATCTGCTGGGTATGTGGGATGACGGCACCGGCCGCATCATCCTGATTTTCGGGGCTATTCTTCTGCTGACCGGGGTGGTTCTGGTCAATCGCATGGCGAAGCTGAGGTGAGGCACTAATGTTTAATCTTCACGCCCTTCTGGTTGCTCTTGCCGTAATCGCCATCAGCCTCGCCGTAGGCTTGTTGCTGTTTTTCCGCATATATCGCCTCGTAATGGTTTCTCAGACACAGGCTTCACTACTGCGGGTGGAAACTCGTCCGCAGGGAGACCAGACAGACGAAATCACCGGGAATAACATCAATCAGGGATCAACATCGCATGCCCGAAGCGTGGTTCTTGACAGCCTCGCCCGTTGGGGGAGCGGCGAAGATCGTCGCCAACTGTTGCAGGCGGGTTATCGTCGCCGCCGTGCACCTGCCCTGTTCATTGCCCTGCGCATTGGAAGCGGACTGGTGCTTGGCTTGGTGACGCTCCTGGTCATTTCTTTGGCACACATCAAAATGTCCGGCCCGGTGGTGCTTATCGCGGTATTCATCGCTCTGGCCATAGGCTACCTGATTCCCAAATTCATTCTGGAGGCCCAGGCGCGCAGCCGACGCGACCAGATCAATGCCGAACTGCCTTTTTTTGTGGACATGCTGGCGTTGCTGCAGGGCGTGGGGCTGAGTCTGGAACAGAGTCTGATGTCGGTAGCCAGCGCCGGCGACGCAGGCATCCCCCTGTTGGCCTCGGAAATGCAGGAACTGAACAAGCAGATCGCCATTGGCCGCCCACGGGTTGAAGCCATGCAGAAGCTGGCAGAAATGTTGCAAGACCCTGATTTTCAGGAGCTGGTGAATATGCTTCGGCAAATTGACCGCTTCGGTGGCGAGGTGGCACAACCCTTGCGTGAATACGCCGAACGTCTTCAGGAAAAGCGCCACATGTCCTTGCGCGAAAGAGCAGGACGCATGAATGTCAAAATGACTTTGGTCATGGTCCTGACGATGCTGCCGGGACTGGTCATCATTACGGTTGGACCCGCCATGCTGCTGCTGGTCAAATTCATGGGGCGTTTCTGATGATGTCTACGCTACTCCGCCACCCTTCTTCCCGCCTGTGCTGGACATTGCTCCTGAGCTTAGTTGCGGGTTGCGCATCCACCCCGGAACGTCCGGTGGTGGTCAAAGCACCTACTCCACAAATTTCCCCAAAACATCTCGCCGGATTGAGCCTGCAACTTATTGCGCGCATGGAGTCTGAAAAAAAATGGTACGCCGCGCTTTCCTGGCTCGATCGTTATCGCCAGCAATATCCGGCATCGGATACCAGCAACCTTTTGCGGGCAAGGGCGCTGGCCGCTACAGGATCGACCGCAGAGGCCGAAAAATATTTTAACAAGCTGCTTTCCGGCCCTCTGGCCGCCGATGGATACCAGGGACTGGGTCTGCTGGCTGCCGCGCAAGGCCAACAAGACCGGGCCATCCGCTATTTCACCAGAGCCTCCCGGCATAACCCCACAAATCCTGACATATTAAATGATCTGGGCTATGCGTATCTCCAGAATCACCAACTCGAGCAGGCACGTTCCGCCCTGTTTCGTGCCGGTGAACTGGCTCCGGACGACTCCCGAATCTGGAGCAACATTGCGCTGTATTACCTGCTGCGTAACCAGACATTGCAGGCTCAAGAGGTCATCAGCAGCCATCAGCTAGACTGGGACACTCAACAAATGATTCATGCGGAAGCCGCACGCATGATGGGCCTGAATCACCCGCAGCAAGGCTTGCATGCACCTGGTCAGACAGATGCGGCAACCCAGTCTACCCAATTTCCCAATCAGCCGCTGACGCAGCTTTTTACTGCCAATCCGGCTCAATCGACGAATCCATCGAGGACTGCACCATGAGCAAAACATGGAATCATGCAATGTTGTGTTTATTCACCATTACCGGAACCGTTTTAATGAGTGGCAGCGCTGTGGCTGCAGATGATGCAGCCAATTATCTGCAGCCACCCATTCTGGGCTGGCATACCCCGCCCCACGCTGCGGCCGTACCAGTGGAAGCACCAGCACCCACTCCGACACCTGTACCTGCTCCGAAACCTGTAGTGGCTCCAATGGCGCAAGCTGCTCCTGCTCCTGCTCCTGCTCCTGCTCCTGCTCCTGCTCCTGCTCCTGCTCCTGCTCCTGCTCCTGCTCCTGCTCCTG
>NZ_JABELD010000166.1 GCF_018853445.1 Acidithiobacillus concretivorus | reverse complement strand
ACCTGACGGGCCAGCAGAATGTGTTCACGCGTCTGCGGCATGGGGCCGTCTGCTGCTGAACAGACCAGAATGGCGCCATCCATCTGCGCCGCTCCGGTGATCATGTTCTTGACGTAGTCGGCGTGTCCGGGGCAGTCCACGTGGGCGTAGTGACGGGCTTCCGTCTCATACTCTACGTGTGAGGTTGCGATCGTGATGCCACGTGCCCGTTCTTCCGGCGCGTTGTCAATCTGATCATAGGCTCGTACTTCTCCACCAAACTTCGTCGACAGCACCTTCGTCAGCGCCGCCGTTAATGTGGTCTTCCCATGGTCCACGTGACCAATCGTTCCCACGTTTACATGCGGCTTCGTCCGCTCAAATTTCCCTTTGGACATC
>NZ_JABELD010000165.1 GCF_018853445.1 Acidithiobacillus concretivorus | reverse complement strand
CCCGCCGGGCCTCAGCGTGCACATAGCCCGCCGTCACCGCCACCGTCTGAATCCCTTGGGCGTGGCAGGCATCGGCGGTGTCCATGGCGTATTCGGCAAAGATGATGGGGTCGTTGTAGGTGAAGGCCACGCTTTTGCAGCCTAGGGACTGGGCCGTCTGCGCAATGGCCGCAGGGCTGGCCTGATCCTGCAGGCGGTCCATCTCCCGGGATTTGGAAATGTCCCAGTTCTGGCAGAACTTGCAGGCGAGATTGCAGCCCGCTGTGCCAAAGGACAGGACGCTGCTGCCCGGATAAAAGTGGTTCAGGGGCTTTTTCTCGATGGGGTCCACACAGAAGCCGGAGGATCGTCCATAGGTGGTGAGCACCATCTCATCGCCCACCCGCTGACGGACGAAGCAGGCACCGCGCTGGCCGTCATTGAGGCGGCAGTCGCGGGGACAGAGGTCGCACTGGATGCGGCCGTCCTCCAGCCGATGCCAGTAATAGGCGGGATGCTGCCCTTCGGGTTGTTCGGCGTTTTCGGTATTCATGTTGCCTTCCCGGCGGGGGCCTGGGGCTCGCGCCATTTTTCGACATGGTAGCGATAGACTTCGAGATCCAGCGACCAGAAATCCGACGGAAGCCCGGCCTTGCGCTTGAGTTGGCTCAGGAATTGCTTGGGATCTGGCAGATCTTCCCAAACCTGGGGAAGGAAGGTGCCCTGATAGGCCCCGTAACGCAGGAGAAGGCCATGCCTGCCCGACTGAATCTGGGTGATCAGGTCGACTTCGCTGCGGACGGTCAGCCGTTCCAGCGGAGATAGGACCGACACTTCCACTTGTACGCTAAGCCACTCTGCCGCGCTCACGGGTGGAAAGCGGGGGTCATGAAAGGCCGCCGCCAGGGCATTGGCGCGGATGTCTTCGCCGAGGGGGCGATGGGCGATGAGGCTGCCAATGCAGCCGCGCAAGACGCCCTGCTGGTTGAGTGTGACAAAGCTTGCTGCCGGATCGCGCAGCCAGTTGGCGGCAGGGGCGGGTGCCACTGTCTGGCCCAAAGCCTCGGTAATGGCCGTCCGGGCCAGCCCCAGCAAAACCGGACCTGCATTTTCCGGAAGCTGACCCGGACGGTGTTCCTGAGATGAATGCTGGGTGTGGCTCATGGCGTTGTGGGCTCCGTGAAAAAGGCAAAGGCCGCGTAGCCGACCACTGCGTCCCGACTTCCGGCGGTATCACCGGAATTGCGCAGATTGAGCAAGCGCGGCTGCAGGTGATGACGATGGGCGGCCTGCAGAAGGCCATTGATGGGTGTGGCGCCACAGGCCTGCTCATGATGGATGGGCGTGCCGTCCAGGCGCAGGATCTGCTGGACCGTAGCGTTGTCGATGCTGCGCGCCTCGGCATAGGGATGGTAATGGGAAAGATCCGAACTGATCAGGATGACGGTTTCCGGCCCGCCCCATAGGGCATCAAGCACTTCTGCCACTTCCCTGGGGCTCGCTTCCCCTACCACCAGAGGCAGGATGGACACCTGCCCCAGGACCTCTTGCAGGAATGGCAGTTGTACTTCCAGGGCGTGTTCCTGTGCATGGGCGATGGGCAATTCCAGGATCTGGGGCAAGTGCGCAATGGCGGCGACCCCGGCGCGGTCCACGGGGAGCGCGCCGAGGGGGGTCTGGAAGGCATCCGCGCCGGGCAGGGCGATGCCCCGAAAGGGTACGCGATGGGCTGGGCCGAGGATGACGACCCGCTGGATTTTCCCACGGCCCCGCGCCAGCAAGCGATAGGCGCTGGCCGCTATGGACCCGGAGTAGACATAACCGGCGTGGGGGACGATCAGTGCCTTGGGCCATGACGACGTCTCCTGGCCGCTGGGCAGGCGCGTGCCGGCCTCGTGGAGATAATGTCGCAAGTCTTTGTTCAGAGTCGTTGCCTGTGCGGGATAAAAAGCACCCGCCACGGCGGCTGGTCGCATACGGATCATGACCGGTTCCTCCCTGGTTAATGCCTATATCAGGATGCGATGGGTATTTTTCAAGGGCAGGGCGCGCCCGTCTTTCGTTATCTGAGAACATGCCTCTGAACCTTTCTCATCGTTCATTGCCCAACCTCATGTAGGTCGTGAATGGTTGGAGATGCATAGATCGCTACGATTTTTCTCGGTGCTTTTCCTGCGCTCCCTGCGATTTACTCAAAATCGCGATTACATCATCATCGGTAACCTCACCAAAGTCGGTATAAAAGTTGCCCACAGCGTAAAAGGGGTCAGGCGTTTCCAGGCAGAGCACTTCATCGGCCAGGGTTGTTAAATTGTATGGCAACTTCCGGCGGTGCTACCCCCACGGCGGCTACGAGGCGTTGGGGCCGCCGCTCACGCAAAAAGCGCAAAGCCATACCAAGAGTGCTGCCAGTGGCCGCACCATCATCGACGACGATTACCAACCGACCAGCAGGATTAAAGTGGTGGTAGACAGGATTGTACTGGGCACGACGTCTTTTTATCACCTTCAATTGCCGCGCGGCCTCTTTCTGGAGATACTGCTCACTGATTCCGATACGCTGTGCATAGGGCTCCACCAGGATTCCTCCGCTTTCATCCACAGCACCCACGGCAAATTCTGGGTTATCGGGTGCTCCCAATTTGCGCACCAGGACCACATCAAGATCTCCTTCCAAGGCGTCAGCAATGATCGCCCCCATGGGGCACAGCTCCTCGGGGGATGGCGAGGATAAGCGGTTTTTTTCCTCGATAGGCCGCCAGACGCTGAGCCAATACCAAGGCGGCTTCTTCACGATTTGTAAATGACATCTCTTTCTCCTATACATGCCTAACCGGGCAGAGAATACGGCGGCGTTCGAAGTAACCGACCTGACTCTCGAAGCGTCGGCGATACCGACCCTCTCCGCTTGCTGAATAGCTAAGAATTACCTGAAGCTTGCGGCTTAGTGATCACCCTTGGCATAGCGCCCAATGAGGGTGGCTTCGGCCAGCACATGCCCGCGTATGGCCTTCTGGAGATTGTCCTTGTCAGGAACCAGCAGAGCGGGAAGGTCTGTATCGAGGGCGTAGAGTCGAAAAAAATACCGGTGCCTGCCGATGGGCGGGCAGGGTCCGCCGTATCCCCCACGCTGCCAGTCGTTGATCCCTTCCTGGGTGCCGGATGGAAGCGTCTGAACCCCTGCGGGGAGATCCTGGACATGGGGCGGAATGTCATACAACACCCAATGTACCCAGATGCGTTGGGGAGCGGCCGGGTCCGGGGCATCAGGGTCTTCGACGATAAGGGCCAGACTTTGGGTCTTGGTGGGGAGATCCTCCCAGCGCAGAGGGGGAGAAAGGTCCGCCCCTTCACATTCACAGGTGTACTGGCGCGGAATGATGCCGTTGTTGGAGAAGGCGTTTGAGTAGATTTGCATGGCTAGTCCTTGAGTAGCGGGTTCAGCAGCCGTTGATCACACAATGTCCTTTCGATAATCTTTCAGCGACACAATATCCCGGTGAGATGCTTAATCAATTCAGGCTCCCCTTCCTGGCTGTAATCTTTGTCCAACGTGGCGCGTACCAGTGCGTCCATAGGATTATCCAGGTGTTCACGGATGAGACCAAGGAAATGTGGTGGTGCCACGAGGATCAGATGCTGAAAGGCACCAGTCATGCGTCCAGACTCAAGATATTTCACCAATTCGGCAGCAAAGTGCTGCATTTCTGTTTCCTTGGGGCTGGTCTTCCACTGGATAGCCGGACGCGCGCCGTGAGCATCACTTTGCTGGACGCGACCAGCACTACTGGTGATGAAATCTCCCTCATGCTTGCGGCTATCTGGATGAACCCAATTATTGACAAGATGCAACCCTTTGCCACAGCCTTCATTCAAAAAAAGTCGTGCTTCAGCGGCGTTGCTTACCAATATCCAAGTGTTGGTCATAATGTTCCTCCTTTTGAAATTTATGTACAAACCCAGAGTTATCGACGAGTGGAAGTTTTAATGAAGAGATTTTTCGTCCCGATACTCCCGAAACGGCCTGCCATCAGCCGATCGAACCCAACTATCTCCTTACTCTGTACAATACTAGTCTAGTTCCGCATATTCTGTAACATCATTATGTGGCCTTTCTTGTGCACATATAGTGAGCAAATCGGGGGGCGGTATGAAACTTTTTGACGAAGAACAGTAAACGTTCAGCCAACCCACCCTTGCGGATTGGCGCCCATCAGGGTAATGCGGTTTTTTTCCAGTTCCACGGCAAGAGTTCGTGGAGCCGCTTGTTGGGCCAAGTGGGGAGCTTTTCGAGCACGT
>NZ_JABELD010000164.1 GCF_018853445.1 Acidithiobacillus concretivorus | reverse complement strand
ATAATGGGCAGCAGGGCTCGTGTATCCATAGTTGCCGTATGCCGGGTAGGGAGATCCATACCCGACGTTCGGATATCCGTAGGATGGAGCCGGATAACCATAACCGCCTTCATAAGCACCCTCTCCGTAGCCCCCGCCGTAATAACCATTATAGGGTTGGCCATAGCCACCCCAATTACCGCTATTGAACCGTATGGGCCCCCCATGGGGGCCATTAAAGTTCATGCTGCCCATGCTCCAAGGACCACTGTTACCCGTAAAGGGGCCACCATAACCACTGAAAGGGCCGCTGTTGCTGGAAAATGGGCTACTGTAACCACTCCAGGGCATGTCATTCCAGGGTGCCCATCCCCAAGCCATGGCCGGTGAGGCGACCAGCAATCCAGCACATCCCAGGGCAGCCGCCAGACCGGCTGCTTTGACAAAACGTCTCGTTTTCATCACACAGACTCCTTTGCAAACACGCGCCACAATCCATTCAGTTGACGCCACTGATGACACATCAAATGACTATTTCCTTTTTACCAGCCTCCCCATGGACTCATGGGCGACATTGGACCCATAGGCGACATTGGGCTCATTGGGCTCATGGAAGACATGGGACTCCAGGGCATACCGCCACCGCCCCAAGGCATACCACCGCCACCACCCCAGGGCATGCCGCCACCAGACCAGGGCATTTCAGAACCACCCCAAGGCATACCGCCACCACCCCAGGGCATGCCGCCGCCACCCCAAGGCATTTCAGAACCGGACCAGGGACTGGCATAACCGCCAAACGGACGGCCATTGAAACGCATAGGCCCCCCGTGCGGGAAAGTCATGCCAAAACTCCCCATGCTCCAGGGACCGCTATTGCCTTGCCAGGGGCCGCCGTAACCTGACCACGGCCCTGAATCCCCTTGCATGGGACCCGAATAACCACTCCAGGGCATGCTGTTTTGCCAGCCCGACCAGGGCATGTCACCGCCCCAGGGTCCCCAGGCATACGCACTGAGCGGCAGGGACATGATCCCCAGTGCCGCTGAAAGAATGGCGGCTTTTTTAACCCACTTTGCTTGCTTCATGATGCTCTCCTTGCATTTCCAGGGGCGCCGATCAGAGTGCCCCGCTTACCGTTCAATCAACATCGAATCGCCAGACTCACGGGTATCCATAACCCGCTGGGGGCCCGTACGGAACAGGTGTTGCGTAAGGATTGGGACCATAATCCGGTCCTGCTGCGTTCTGCCAAGGCCTTCCCTGGTAGGGCATGGGTCCGTAATTCGGCCTGCCATAAGCGGGCGAAGGTCCATATTGAGGCCCCTGTGGATAGCCCATAGGTGGATAACCGGCACCAAACATCGGCTTGACGGGGGCGCCATATCCCGGTCGCGGACCAAACTGAGGGGGGCCAACATAGGGATTCCCTCCATAGGGAGATGGCTCATAAGCGGGCGTACCATAAGAAGGCCTCGGCCCGTTCTGCCAGGGCATTGCCTGGTAGGGCATGGGTCCGTAATTCGGTCTGCCATAAGCGGGCGAAGGTCCATAATGAGGCCCCTGTGGATAGCCCATAGGCGGATAACCAGCACCAAACATGGGATTGACGGGGGCGCCATATCCCTGTGGGCCGTATTGTGGTGGCCGGGCAGAGGAATCCGCCCCGTAGGCCGGTGGACCATAGCTCGGAGCACCGCCATAAGCGGGAGCCCCGTCACCCGGTCTCGGCCCGTTCTGCCAGGGCATCCCAGGACCTCGATATGGTGCTGGACCATATTGGGGCATTCCATAAGCGGGTGCATGTCCATAGCCCGGCATAGGGCCGGGAGACGCTGGGAATGGCCCGCTTCCAGCACTGCTGGGCGGCGACATATCCCGTGCTCCTTCGTGCGGGCCATTCGGATAGGGTCCGGGAGGTGGGGGTACCCAGGCCGCCAGTTCATTGAAGGCGGGGGCAGGCATGGCTGCATCGTCGTTATTCCAGCGGGGAGCAGAAAAGGGATGCTGTGGCTCCGGCATGGCCTGCCCGCCCTGTTCCCAGGAGCCAACCGCGTTTTCAGCAGAGGGTCGATCCGGCCATGCCTGCGTCGGGTATGCGTCTTCGGGATCGCTGTGGGGGGCATACCCATGCCATTCGTCCTCTGTGGAACGGGTGGGCAAAGCCGAAGGGGTGCCGGCCTCCATAGCGTGTGCCGCCCACTCTGGCGGCAGGTTACTGTTCATAGGGCCTGGTATGGTGGCCACACCCGGTGCGTAAGGCGTGTCGACAGCAGCTAATGCCTGTGCCTGACAACCCAAAGCGGTACAGACGGCCACACTCAGCCAGAACACCGGGCTACGGGTGAAAGGACGGATGGATTTAAGGTGGCTCATAAAGTTATTCCTCCTGGTTGGATTTGGATGCGCGTAAATGGATGCCACGCGGCTTGGCTTTTTTAGCCGGAGAGTCGGGTTTCGTGGCCGTTTCATCAGAAGTGGTGGTGACGGGATCGGTCTCATTGCCGACCGGACTATCAGCCTGTTCACTGGCACTTTCTGGGTTTATAGGGTTGGGATTTACCGGTCCTTGCGGCGGAGCATCCGGTCCCTGAGGGGGGCTCATGGGCCCTGAAGGCGACTGCGGACCCGGCCCTTCAGGTTTGTTGTTGGCGGCCGGGCGCTTCATCAGCCAGGCCCAAAGTTGTCCAAGCAAAGTCATCAGGATTTTGGTAATGGCTCGGAAAAAGGCGCGGATGTCCTGTCCGATCATGTCCAGAGTCATGCGTAAGGGACCGGTCTCTTGCGTGGCGGCGTCTTGAGTCGGTGCTGCGGCCTGCAGTTCACTGCGCGCGTGATTTCCCTCAGCAGACAGAGAAACCTGCAGATGCGCGGGCGCAAAAGGAAATGGCGTTTCCATGTTTTGCTGGCAAAAATCATCCAGATCCATTCCCGCCGGACAAAACGCCTTTCTGCCGCTGACACAACCCAAAGGAATGACCAGCAGGGTAAGGATGGTCGAAATCATGACCCCAAAGAGCAGGGAAATGCCCATTCCCCGGAAAATCGGGGAGGTGATGATTTCTGCCGAACCGAGCATGAGTGCCAGCGCCGTAATCACAATGGGCCGGGTACGGGTCGCGCAGGCTTCAATCAGGGCATCCATGACCGGCATGCCTTCGGCTATAGTGGACCCCAGATTTGAGACAATAGTTTAAGCTTGTTGTCTGGTCAGGAGGAGACGATGAGCGCAGCAAAGCGGAAAGTGTATGGAGCCGCCTTTAAGGGCAAGGTGGGGCTGGAGGCGATC
>NZ_JABELD010000163.1 GCF_018853445.1 Acidithiobacillus concretivorus | reverse complement strand
ACGATTCCGTTATTGGTCTGGTTTTTTGCCATTTACGTGCTGTTTGATGGTGCTTATGCCCTCCGGGTGGCCATCAGTCAGCAAATTGATGGGATATGGACCCGTCTGGCCGTGATTTTTAAAGGTCTGTTAGGCATTGCCGCAGGCATCATCGTCATCTATTGGGATCTGAGTGCGGGCTCCACCCTCTACATTCTTCTGACCGTATTCGTCTGGGTGGCCTTGTCGGGTATTCTCGAAGGGGTCTGGGTGATCCGCAACATTAAAAACAAGGAACTCGTGCTGATTATTGGCTCTGGCGCCTATCTTGCCCTGGCGGTAGCCCTCCAGTTTCTGTTCGCATTGGCTCCGCAAGCCGGTTCGTCCATATACAGTTGGATCATCATCGGTTTCTCGGCCGCCTTTGGGTTGGGCATGCTGATCATGAGTTGGGCCATGCGCAAAAATCAGTTCGGATAAAAGAGGCATTTCATGGGTCATTACTGTGCGCTCCCGCCATTTGGGAGATGTCCCTATCTCCCTTTTTTGACGGCACGGCCCACAAGCCAATACCGGCGTAAATCACCCATGCCATTTTAGCGTTGTTTGTCACCTCTAGATTCGGGAGATCACTTGATCTCCCTTTTTTTAAATGGATTCCTATCACATTATATTTTCTGAAATCGTCACCTTGAAAGAATTGTTATATGAAGCGTTGCAATTTTTCATACTGCAACATTTATAATATAAACATATATATCAACCCACTAAGCCATTTTCTGTTGCGGCAGGGTCCATTCCTGAAAAACTTCATCCCATATAAAACAAGAGATTAACTTCTGGCACGTTGTTTGCTGATAAAGCTTGCTGAAATTGCCGATGGCGTGGCGGGTTCTGGAAACCAACAGAATCGAGGGTTTCTTATAACGAACATGGAGGCAAATGTGATGAAATCATTGAAAAAAACACCAATGAGCCGGAAAATGCGGTCTTTGGCTTTAATGGCGGGTGTCGGTATGGCGGGCTTCATGATCGCTGCCCCGGCGTATGCCTGGGGTCCTATGCCTTGGAGCGGTGGTGGTGGAGGGATGCCCTGGAGCGGTGGTGGCATGCCTTGGTCCGGTTATAGCGGGCCCATGAATGGCAACAGCGGACCCTTTAGCGGCTATGGTGGCCCCATGCAGGGATCAGAAGGCCCTTGGGATGCGGGTGGCATGAATTTCAATGGGCCGCATGGTGGTCCCATGAACATGAATAGTGGCAACTACGGCGGTTATGGGCAGCCTTATCAGGGCGAATATCAGGGCGGTGG
>NZ_JABELD010000162.1 GCF_018853445.1 Acidithiobacillus concretivorus | reverse complement strand
AGATTCAGCAAATCCCGGCGGGTTGCATCCGATACGCAGGCAAAATGCGCGCCCGCCCGCACATTAGCAGCCATTGCCTGAAAATGGCTGGCCTGATGACAAGTCCGGTCGGAAATCGTGTGGGGCATCAACACCGGAATGGCATCATGATAGTGCACCAACAGCGCCGTCCCTTTACTCACCCGCGCCGGGAAAGGCGTCTGGGCAATCAGCACATCTACCCCTTGGGTATTCAGACGCGGATAACGGGACGTCAAAGAAAGCTGGGCGCGTTCAATACCCACCAAGTGCATGCTGCGCCAAGGGTAAGCACAAACCCGATAATCCCCACGCAGCACCGCCTCCCGATCCGCCGCAGGCAAACTACGCCCATATAATTCCTGCCAAACGTAGTCCCGAAAATAGCGGGTCTCGAAATGCCCCAGTGGAATCGCCCCCATACCCAGCCAGGCTTTCCCGCGCAGCCGCCAGCTTTGGGTAAGATTTTCCAGCCATTCGGCGACATCCCCTTTCCAGTCCACGGCAGTGCGGCCTTTCAGGGCCACCACCACCCGCGCAAAACGGTGTACCCGTTCGGCCTCACTGAGGGACTTGTGCCCATAAACGCCACCGCGCACGCTGCGTTTGGACATCTGCAGCAAACCTGACAATTCCACATCGGGCAAACCGGCCAACACCCCGTAAAGCAGGCGGGTTTCCTGGGGAATCCCGTAAAAACCATCCAGGGCGGGGCGCATTTCCATGAGAATGCGGAGATTATTT
>NZ_JABELD010000161.1 GCF_018853445.1 Acidithiobacillus concretivorus | reverse complement strand
TACCCGCCTGGAAGATCACGGCGGCCATTGGGGTGTGGAAATGTATGTACGGCGGGGTGCATAGGCATGGCCTCTGCCAAAAACTCCAATAGGGAAGGGTGGTGGCAGCGTTGGCGCGGGGGAGCTGATCCCGCAGAGGATGCAGCGCTAGCGAATCTGGATGATCGAGGATTTTTGACAGCGGTTTACCGGAAATATCTGGGGCGGGAAATCGATTCTTCTGGCAAAAGGTATTATTTGTCTCGTCTTAATACTTCGATTAGTCGTCGAAAACTGATTCGGGCTATTAAAAATTCTGCGGAAGCCCGGTTGTATCGGGAGCGTCAGACACGAGTGGCGTTATTGCAGCATCATTGGAAAAACCAGGAAAAGCAATCTCCTCTGCCACGCTTGGGCAGATATACGGAAAATAATTCCCCACATATTGCCCTCATTGGAACCTGTCTGGTAGAGGGCTTGCTTCAGACTGCATTGACAATAAATTGGTCGATGCAACACTATCTGATGGATTCTGGACCCCATGATCCTGTGCCGCAGCTTTCTGCAGAGGATTTTGACGGGGTGCTGGTACAACTGACCCTGCGTTCTTTGCTGAGTATGGTGGCGGAAAACGGCGATGGGGATCTGTTTCATCTGCGCGCTGATGTGGATTGGTCGGATTTGCGAGAGCGGGCCTGTCAGCAACTGCAAACCCAGGTGCAGCGCATACTGGCGGCCTTGCCCGATGGGCTTCCTGTATTTTTTCTGGGTTTTCTGGAACCCATGCCCCGGATCAACGGTCTGCTGGGGCCGAATCGTCAGCATGGCTTGTATGCATTGATTCGCCACCTGAATGACACGCTGGAAGAAGCCCTGACGGTGCGGCATCGCGCTTTTTATCTGGAGCTGAACGATTTGCGCCTGCATTACGGCGACAGCACGGCCTATGATGGGTATGTTTCCCATTTCACCCATGGGGGCATACGGAGTAGTCGGCAGGGGGATTTGATTCATCTGGGGATTCTGGAAAAAGTACAGGCTGCTTTGCAGGTTTTGCGGGGTGATCAGCAGGTCAAGCTGATTATTACCGATCTGGATAATACCCTCTGGAAAGGCGTGTTGGCGGAGTTGGATGAAATTATCCCGCTGGAGGTCACCGAAGGTTGGCCCTTGGGTTATGCTGAGGCCCTGCTGGCTTGCAAGGCGCGTGGGATTTTGCTGGCTATTTGCAGTAAAAATGAGGACATTACTACCCGCGAAAATTTTACTAAAGTCTGGGGGCGCCGTTTGCGTCTGGAGGACTTCTGCGCGATACACATCAGTTGGCAACCCAAGTCTCAGGCTATTGCGCAGATTTTGGCAGAAACCAACCTGTTACCCGAGCACGTGCTGTTTATAGATGATAATCCCCTGGAAATTGCAGAAGTCACTCATGCTTACCCGCAGATGCGGACCCTCAGCGGTGACCCGGAACAATGGCGTCATCTGCTGCTCTATTCAGTGGAAACGCAGGTCGCGCATGTATCGGCAGAATCTGCCCGCCGCACCGAACTGGTTCAGGCCAAAAAACAGCGGGATGCAGCCGCTGAAAATATGGATAGGACGGCCTGGCTGGAGTCCTTGCAGCTCACCTTGCAGGTGGAGACCATGACCGATGGCACGCATCCTCGTTATGCACGGGCGCTGGAGCTCCTTAACAAAACCAATCAGTTCAATACCACTGGTCAGCGCTGGACTGATGCTGAGCTGCAAAATTGGCTGGCGGCAGGCGGTGTTTTGCTCGCCGTCTCGGCGCAAGACCGTTTTGCACCCCATGGGCTGATTGCCCTGGCTTTGTTGCAGGACAACGCCATTATTCAGATGGTGTTGTCTTGCCGGATATTTGGCCTGGGTATTGAAACCGCCTTGCTGGCCGAAGCGGTGCGCCAAATACAGGCCGATGGGCATGAAGAATATCAGGGTCATTTTACCGCCACTGGCCGCAATGATGCCTGCCGGGATTTTTGGCATGATCAGGGCCTTGCCTGGGATGCAGAACAGAATCTATGGCGTGGAAGCGCCGCGCCAGAATGGCCAACCTGGATTCGGCGATGACAAAGTAGCGCCCTGTGTCTAAAATAGCATCAGATGATGCTGTAATGAGGTTTCTCAAATGCGAACAACCATTAATCTGGACGATGATCTCCTTGTGCAGGCCAAAAATCTCTCTGGTGTGGAAGATCGGGGCGCGTTGCTGAAAGAAGCTTTGCGTGCCTTGATTGAGCGCGAAAGTGCCCGTCGGCTGGCGCGACTGGGTGGTACAGAATCGCAATTACAGGATATTCCGCGAAGACGAGAGCCCACTGCTTGATTCTGGTGGATACAAAGCGATTTATGGGTCATCATCAAAATAATCTCCGCATTCTCATGGAAATGCGCCCCGCCCTGGATGGTTTTTACGGGATTCCCCAGGAAACCCGCCTGCTTTACGGGGTGTTGGCCGGTTTGCCCGATGTGGAATTGTCAGGTTTGCT
>NZ_JABELD010000160.1 GCF_018853445.1 Acidithiobacillus concretivorus | reverse complement strand
GCCTCCAGCCCCACCTTGCCCTTAAAGGCGGCTCCATACACTTTCCGCTTTGCTGCGCTCATCGTCTCCTCCTGACCAGACAACAAGCTTAAACTATTGTCTCAAATCTGGGGTCCACTATAAACATCAATTGCAAAAATTGTTTGTCGTTGTTGCGACAGGTCACTTGACAGTTCTGACATCGTTCCTTAATCTGCAACCAAGTTGCATATAAGTATGACGCACAAATATACCGTTATCAATACCACTTTAGGAGAATCAATATGTATCACACTGAATCTAAATATAATATGTCCGGGCGGCATGCCTGTGCCGGGCGTCGTTTTCTGCCTTTGTTGTCCTTGTTGGTGGGTCTGGGTGCAGCACAAATGGCCGCGGCAGACACCATTCATGCTGTAGGCGTGGAAAATGAATATGCTAATGTCATTAGCCAGATCGGTGGAAAATATGTTGAGGTGAGTGCCATTGAGAGTAATCCCAATACCGATCCCCATACTTTTGAGGCGAGCCCGGCCGTGGCCAGACAAATTGCGGCTGCCCAGTTGGTGGTCCGCAACGGCGTGGGTTATGACAGTTGGGCCAAAAAAATTCTGGCGGCTGATCCTAATGCCAAGCGGCAGGTGATTGTGGTTCAGGATCTTTTACATTTACCCGACAGCACCAAAAACCCGCATCTCTGGTACAAACCGGAAACCATGCCGGCGGTGGTCAAGGCGGTTGCGGCGAGCCTGAGTAAGCTGGATCCTGCCCATGCGGGTTTTTTCAAGGCCAATGTTCAGAAGTTTGATGCTTCGCTGAAGCCCTGGTACGCCGCCATTGCCAGTTTCAAAGCGCAATATCCCCATACGCCGGTAGCGGTTACCGAACCCGTAGCGGATTACATGCTGCAGGCGGCAGGCTGTGATCTGAAAACCCCCTGGAATCTCCAGGCGGCAATCATGAATGGGACCGATCCGGCACCCCAGGACGTCAGCATCCAGAATCAACTTTTCAAAAATCATCAGGTCAAGGTGTTTCTGTATAACCAGCAGGTTACTGACTCCCTGACAGCATCTTTCCTGAATAATGCCAAGGCTGCACATATTCCGGTGGTGGGCGTTTATGAAACCATGCCAACCGGGTACACTTATCAATCCTGGATGCTCGCAGAAGTGAATGCCCTGCGCGCAGCCGTAGAACAGGGTACCTCTACGACGGTGTTGAAATAATATCTTGACTAATCAGAGTCCGATTCTTGCGGTCGCCGATCTTTCTGTGGATCTGGGCGGCCGCAGTATTTTACGGGATGTCAGTTTTGACCTGTATCCCGGGCAGCTCTGCGCCCTGATTGGTGAAAATGGGGCGGGTAAAACCACCTTGTTACGTACCTTGCTGGGCCTGATTACCCAGCGTGCCGGCACGGTGCTGATCGGCGCTGCACCAGCTCGTGAACATCGTGAGCTGGTGGGCTATGTTCCCCAGAAAATCAATTTTGATCCGGATCTGCCCTTGCGCACTCGGGATCTGGTGCGTTTGGGGCTGGATGGTCAGCGTTTGGGGCTGCCGTTTTTTAATGGATGCACCCGCCATGCGGTGGATCAGGCGCTGCAAGCCGTGGGCGCGGAAGACTTTGCCGATCAGCGGGTTGGGGAATTATCGGGGGGGCAGCAGCAGCGTGCCGTCATCGCCCATGCTCTGGTGCGCAAACCGCGTCTGCTGATTCTGGACGAACCGCTGGCAAATCTCGATTTTGGTAGTGCCAATGCACTGGTAGATTTGCTGGGGCGTTTGATTATCCAGCAGCAAATGACGGTGCTGGTGACTGCCCATGACATGAATCCGCTGATTCCGGTGATGGACCGTCTGGTGTATCTAGTAGACGGGCGCGCCGCCACCGGCACGGTTGCCGAGGTCGTGCAGGCAGAAGTGCTCAGTAAGCTTTACGGTTATCCCGTGTCGGTCCTGCATCATGGCGGGCGGATTCTGGTGCTGCCCGATGCCCCCGAAAATGCCGATGTGGCCAATATGAATCGTTGTGCAGGTCACGGAGCGTGAGCAGATGTTTGCGTTTCTAAGCAGTCAGCCGGTGCAAACTGCGCTTATAGTGGGTAGCTGCGCGGCGTTGGTCAGTGCTCTGATAGGGGTGTTCACCGTATTGCGTGGAAATGCCTTCGCCGGTCATGCCCTGGCTGATGTCAGCAGTGCCGGAGGAGCCGCTTCGTTTTTATGGGGTATCAGTCCCTTGCTGGGTTTTCTGGGCATGGCCTGGATTGCGGCATTCGGGATGGAGTTTCTGGGAGTTCGCAAGGCGCGGGAAAGAGATTTGGCGACCGGCATTGTGCTGGGTGCCGGCCTGGGGCTTTCCGCCCTGTTTTTATATTTGGATGTCACCACGACCAGTACTACTGGTGCCGCTATATCGGTGATGTTCGGATCATTATTCGCTATTTCTCAGGGTTTGATCTGGCCAGCTATTCTGGCGGTACTGGCAGTGTTTTTGCTAGTCGGCTTGTTTTATCGGCCATTGATTTTGACAGCGGTGGACCCGGATTTGGCGATTTTGCGGGGCGTTTCTCCTCGCTGGATGGGTTTGTTGCAACTTCTGGTGCTGGGACTAGCCGTTGCAGTTTGTGCATTGGCGATTGGCGCAGTTCTGGCGACAGCGCTTCTGATCGGTCCTGCCGGAGCGGCGATTCGTCTGAGCCGACGTCCTGCCCAGGCTATTTTCTGGGCGATGGTTATTGCCCTGACGGCGGTCTGGTTGGGAATCTGGATGGCTTATGAAAGTTACTACTGGTTTTCAGGTAATGCCTGGCCCGTCAGTTTTTTTGTGGTGGTCCTGATTTTTCTGTTTTATCTACTGGCGTTGTTGGGTTCTTCGTGGCAACACAAATACCAGCGCCGGAGCATCACGTCCTTGCGCGGCTTTCAGGAGCCTTAGCCGTGTTTTCCAGTTTTATGATCAACACCTGGATTGCTGGCACGGCCATTGCGCTGGTGGCCGCACTGGTCGGTTATTTTGTGGTTATTCGTCATTCGGCTTTTGCGGCCCATGCCTTGCCGTTGGGAGCTTTTCCGGGGGCGGCTGCGGCTAATTTGCTCGGAGTGAATCCTTTTGTTGGTTTGCTGGTTTTTGTGGGAATGGGGGTGCTGCTCTTGCGTCAACTGGCCCGTATAGGGCGGCGTGACGTGGGAACCGGACTGCTACTGGTGCTTTTTCTGGGTGTCGGTGCGCTGTTTCTCAGTATGACCAGTGAATACGCCCCTGAGGTATTTTCGCTGCTTTTTGGTGAGATGCTGGGCGTTAGCGATGCGGATTTGTGGCCTATACTGGGGATTTGCGCCCTAGTCTCGGTGGTCATGATCACTATTTTTCGCCCCTTGCTGCTGGATTCCAGTTTTCCTGATCTGGCTGCTTTACAGGGGATTTCTGCAGCACGCATGGATCTGATTTTTTTAAGTCTGCTGGCGCTGGTGACCGCTTCAGCCCTGCCAGTCGTCGGTGCTTTTCTGGTGTTTACCTTGTTGGTAGGGCCGCCTGCTGCTGCCCAGTCGCTGAGTATTCACCCGCTGCGCAGCCTGCTCCTGGCGATTATTTTTGCCGAGAGCAGCATCTGGGCAGCCATTGCGCTGTCCTATTGGACCAACTGGCCCATCGGTTTTTTTGTCGGCATGCTGGGCGCCGGACTTTTTACCTTGGCCCGCAGTTATCGTCACTGGAGTCAGCGGCAGCGCCCGGTCGTGCAGGTTTCTGGCTTGTGAATCTTTGTGCAGTGATCAGGTTTTGACGGTACTCAGGCGCAGCATCAACGGCATCGGATGTTGTGGTGACTCCTGAAAGCCGTAGTGCTTATAGAACTGTTTAGCGCGTTCGTGGAGCGCATGAACCAGCAAAGCGCGAACTCCAGTGTTCTGCGATATCGCCCGGCGTTTGAGCCAGTCATTCAGAGCAGGCTCTCCGCAATCAAAGTCACCCAATAGATGCGTTGCGGCAAGTGTGTGTGGCGAGGATAGCTTCAAGCTCAAGCTGGATCGCTTTTCCACGGTGCCTTGATCGCCATCAACCGCTTAAGACCCTCATTGGCAAGTGGTGGCGCATCAAGCATGGCGGTGAACTGCTGGAATTTTTCCGCATCCAGTCCAAAAAACACCTGATCGAGCAGCACCGATTGCGCACGCTCGCAGGCGGCTTCCAGCATGAAATCGGAACGGTTTTTACCTGGCAGGTTGGCGGCGTGGTCAATAAGATCACGTTGCTC
Source organism: Acidithiobacillus concretivorus (assembly GCF_018853445.1). Taxonomy (GTDB): domain Bacteria; phylum Pseudomonadota; class Gammaproteobacteria; order Acidithiobacillales; family Acidithiobacillaceae; genus Acidithiobacillus; species Acidithiobacillus concretivorus. The sequence continues at coordinate 24,453 of NZ_JABELD010000160.1, read as the reverse complement.
CGGCAAAGCACGTAAATTGATGGCGGCAGCGCGCATGGTGGTCTCCTCATGAAACACAACAGATATACAAAAGGTAGGGTGGTGTATAGTTGTTGTCAATAAATGGCTAATAACAAGTCATACGGCATGAGCATGAGTGACAATAGACTGAGTTGATGTCACCGGGCACGATTATTCACCTTAATCAAGCTGCGTGGCGTTCAAGCACCTCATAACCGATGCAGGCCAGCCAAACGGTCTTTGGTATCGGGCGAGAGCCGTTTTTGTAGTAGGCTATCATGCGCCGAGTCATACCGATGGCTTCTGCCGCACGACTCAGGCTGAGATTGTTCCGCTCCATCCACTCGATGAAATCCTCACGCGTCGGTAATCCTGCCTGCTTCCTACCCAAGGCATAGAGACGGTCTGCGCCCAGATCCAATCCGCCTGGCCAGTTCAGGCCATCGCCCCAGTCATCTGCATGCCCCTGAGCGAAGAAGGCTGGATCATGAAGCGCGCAAAAGGGGTCTTCCTTCCGTGGCGGACCAATAAGATCCTTGAGATCCGTGGTAAACACTTCGCCGGTGGACCAATGGATTTCTATCTGGAACGGGCCAGTAATCGTCGCCGTTTCAATTCTGGGTGCTTGATTCATGGATTCAACCTCCGATATTCCGTCAATAGGACATCTCGATGCGCCTCAATCCAGGTCCGCACCGGTTCCAATCGCTTTCGGGGCGAGACATAGCCAGCTAGAAGCGCACCTGTTTCAATGGCCAGCGACACACGGGATCCGTCACGAAACTGGCTGCGTCCAACGTCTGGTGGGCGAAGGGGACAAGTATCCCGGGAATCCAGCGGGAGACATCAGAGGCGTGGGGTTATCTGCCGAAGTCATCTCCAATATCCGGAGCTTCTTCATCGGTCAGCGCTTCAAGCGCGTGCTTCTTTACCGTATCTTGTTCTTCAATCATTTTGTCAATTTGCTGCTTCAGAACAGGCAAATCAGCTTGGATTGTATCCCAAACTGTCGCATGGTCCACTCCGAAATAACCATGAACGAGTACGTTCCGCATCCTGTAAGCGTTCTTCAACGCAGCAAGGTCATCTTTTGAGACAATATCCTTGCATTGATCCAGCACATGGTGTGCTGCTTCGCCAATGATCTCAAAGTTCCTGACCACAGCGTCCTGAGCCATGGCATTAGAGAAGAAATCCTGTTTCGACAGTGACTCCGTATAGAGGAAAATGCGATTTATAGATGCCTGGATGTGCTCCAGAAAATCCTCCACGCGCAAATCCTCCAGGCGCGGCTTGTGAGTCATATTGATCTCGCGTCCTGAAGCGCCCTGGTGAGAAACCGCTGAGAGGGCGCAGTTGATGTGATGACATCAACGTGGACTTTCAGCAGGTCCTGCAACTCCTCTGTCATATAGGCCTGTTCCAGCAGGGTCAGGCCTGGCTGTCTATCTACCAGGATATCAATATCGCTACCTTCAATGTCCTCGCCTCTGGCAACCGAACCGAAAACACGAGGGTTGGTGGCATGGTGCGCTGCAATGATCTGTAGGACATCCTCACGATGCCTTCGCAAGATTTCAGAAGGACGCATAACATCTCTCCGATGACTAGGGTAAACTTCCAGTATTATATGGCATTTTGACACTCCTCACACCCACTGCCTGGTGTTGACGGACAAAGAGATTATCATCCTGAATAAAGTTTCATCTTGCCGTTTCCCCTGAATTACGGGGGCTTAGTCTGCTTGACAGACGCACCCGACTCTACCGCGAATAATGCAGGCATGGTCAGGGGGTGCGGTACTCGGCGAGGCCATTGCTCACGGACTACTGGTTGCCATAGTATTCTCTATGATCCGATGACTGTTAAAGACTGAAAGCGGTCATTCGTCCTACTCTCGTCAAATCGAATGCAGAATGCGCAGGAGTCTCGCGCCATAAGGCAGATCAGAAATCGATGATTTTCGATAGTTGGTTTCGAGGAACTTCCGGGGGGCATTTCCGGTCATGAATCTAACGATCACCCCCAACCTTTTAGCGTCCTGCAAAGCCTCATTCCACCCGTGTTCCCTGACCCAATCCCTTGGCAATAAGTGTCAAAACCATCGTGTTGAGCGATACTCCCTCCATTTTGGCCCGCGCAGCTAGTTGCGCATGAATGGATTTGGGCACTCTGGCGATGAATTTACCGGAAGCCACACCCCCACTATTCGGTGTCGGTATCGACATTCCCTGCTCCTGCAAAGCCCCTATCACTGCAAGCAGGGCTTCCCGGCCATTCTGCAATGCTTCTTCCACCGTTTCTCCATCCGCAATGCATTCCGTAAAGTCCGGGTAGGAAATCAGATATCCCCCTCCCTCTGAGGGTTTCAGCGGGCGCATCTCGAATGGGTAATCTTCCAGGGCATACATGGTCACTCTCCTGCCACCAGGCGCAAAAACTTCTTGATGTAGACCGGTTTGATCGGTCGATGGGCGGGCACTGGTAGCGTCCGCCCATCGTGCCGGATGAATACGCAATGACTGCCGCCATCGTGTCGCCAGGTGATTCCGTACTGGCGGGCAACCACCTGAAGATCACCAATCTGCCACCCCATGGGATGGTTTTTCATGGCCTCACGCAGTTTGATCACTATATTGATCTACGAATGATACTACTAGTAACATCATTTATCATCATGGAGTTCTTCTCGAAACTAGTCTTTTTTGAGAGTCTTCAGCTAGCGATGATTGTTGCAGAATAAATCGAACCGTTGTATTTCTTGAAAACCGTTCTCAAAAGACTGCCACGAGTTACAGCTATAGTGACGAGTTTCGAGAACATGCTGGTCAGTCCGTTGGATGGCCGCTTCCGCTGCATTGCCCTCGCCATCCTATCTTCAGCACCAGATGCTTGCGCATGTCCCATATCGGGACTAGACTTCATGTCATGCGAGTTATTGCCGTGTCCATGCTCCGGGACTTCATCAGGAAAGGAGGGAAACATGGACATTCGCCCCATTCACACCGAAGCAGACTACGCTGTCACCCTCAAGGAAATATCTACCTTGATGGATTCCGACCCTGATCTGGGCACGCCGGAGGGGGATCGCCTAGATATCCTGGCCACGCTAGTGCAGGCCTACGAGGCCAAGCATGTACCCATCATTGCGCCCGATCCAGTGGAAGCCATCAAATTCCGAATGGAACAGAGCAATCTGTCTGTTAAAGATCTGGAGCCGATCATCGGTAGGAGGAACCGGGTATACGAAGTCCTGAATCGCAAGCGCCCGTTGACGCTGCCTATGATCCGTAGATTACATAAAAGCCTGGGAATTTCCGCCGATGTGCTGATTACGGAGAGTTTGGGCTAAGTCAACGAACTGCCGCCGTAATAGCTCACCCCAGTGTTGCTTGCATCAGTCCCCAGGTGGCAGTAACTCATTTAGCGTCTGGCTAGATGTCTACGCGGTGCGTGTCGCCTGTAGACTGATTGCAGATATTCAACAGCGGAAAGCCAATGACATCATCCGACCCGTTGCGGTCATTCACCTTGCGGCTACGAGAGACGGCAACGCAGCAGCGGTGGCCCGGCATCAGTGAGTAGATCGTGTGCAAGTAGATCGTCGACAATCTGTTGGCGATCCACTACTCTGGCTTCGTGAACATTGAGGCGGCTTGATTCGAAGCGCTGCCTGAAAGAGACAGGCCAATCGAGAGCTGGAGAAAGACGGCGGGCAACTATGGTTACAATAGTCACCTTCGATGCTAATGCGCTGACTAAGATCAGTGAGTATTTCGAGGTCCTTTTAGCGCTGAGAGAAGGACGTATTAAAGGCTAGGCGGTTTCAATTTTGAAGCAACACTGCCGTTTAACTCTTTGATCTTCATAGCCATCACTTCGGCTGGCGTTCGCTTGCCCCCCAGAACCCTAGAATCCCACACGAGAGGCCATTGCCGGTATTGAATTACCGTTAGACCATCGACTGGCAAACCCACTATACTATCCCTGTTATGCGGTAGGCCATGAAGCGCATGGCCACGCTCGCCTTGCCCAAGCAGCACCGTACGCAAACGAGAGGGAGTAATAACTTGTCTCAGTGGACCGCCTTGAGTGCCAGAATCAGCCTTTTCCTTCCGCTAGGAGAGCCGACAGCACAACGCGCCTCTGTGCTTGAGGTATACCAAAAGCTCTGGGGAGCAACTCCGGATAGCTATCAGAACGCGCCCGCGCCGAACTTTCCTTCGCAAGCTCAGGGTCAACGGGATGGATTGGTAATCAGTTGCTCTATAGCGCAAAATCGGGTCGATCTTATCTTCTCACCGACCACCTATGCAAAGAACTAAAAGCGCTATTGTCGAATCTGTCCATCTATTCGCCGTCCGAAAGATGCATTGGCTTTTCTTTATTCTTGCATTTCGCAATGCCAGAAAAAAATACTGTGCCCGATGCGAACAACACTATCGTTTCGGTTATTCCAAAGCAGTACAGGCCTACACTGTCTGCTGAAGAGAACTTCTTGTTGCAGATTAATAGCCCGTACACGAGCCCAGTTGATACAGGACTCAAAATAAACCTAATCAAAAAGTGGAGCGTAGAGCAATTCCGAATCGTACGTTTCGCAGTTCAGCAGACAGCGACTGCTTCATTTACTCCTGAGGTCAACACCTCGATTAGCCCCACGGTATCTTTTGAGGTAAACAATATGCCATTCGACTTAAAAGTTCATTTCAGTAAAGGCGATCAGGGTATGGTATTAACTGATGGATTGCAACGGATGGCGGCACTGCAGCGGGACCTAGGTCTAAACATCGATGGATTTAGTGATGCGCTATAGAGGAACACAGCAGGAGATGTTTATAGTGTCCTCGGATTATTTGTCCGTTAAAAATGAACGGCTCGGTGGAGAAGCGCCGTTAGAACAATTGGCCAGCGGGCCTCTGGAGATGACAACTTACCCTCCTGATTTGAAAATTGCCCCAGAGACGATAATAGGGCAGACCGAGATCAGTGTACCAGCGATATTGCAGTCTGAATTAAAGTCTCAGTATGAGGAGCTCGGTGAGGCTCTTAATGAGTTAGCCGAAATGGATGATGATGAATGGCATGTGAATCCTGACGTTTATCATGTCGCATGTTATGCCGCATCAAGCCTAATGGATAATGGTTTCCCGGCCCCTCAAGTCTTCACGCACGGACCTAAATCTGTTGTATTCAACTGGCTTGCAGGATCAAGAAATTTGTATTTGACACTCAGTAATAGTGTTATTTCTGCATTAATATCAACCCCCAAGAGTGTCGAACACCGTTTGCAGTTCACCGTGGCTCAGCTTGAGAGCCCAGAGACAATTTTTCCCTCGATTGAACTGGTGTGTTTCGGAAGTGAGGTGGTAACTATCAGTGCATCTACACGCAATTAGTCGACAGCACCATTATGGTTAAGCCAAGATACGTTCCAGAGAATGACAATGTATTTCGGCAATGTGTTTTCCCTGTTTCCTTTGGAGGGAACAAATCGAGGAGATTTTCCTATCAAAAACTGTTAAGACTTAAAGAAAGCGGAGAGAGGTTAGTTACTTCTGTTGCATGGGAACGCTACGCACCAACAACGAGCCATTTGCATGGATATGGGTGTCGTCTTGCGGAAAAAAGAAATACGCGCTCAAAGTTTGAAGATTCATACAAAGAAGAAAAAAGAAGCATTTATTGTGGCTCTTATCAACTCAAGCTTCAGAATATCCGGAAGTTGATGCTCGATCCTCTCCTAGTGGAGATCACGGATAGTCAAATTGTCCACGCGGTTGAAGATGGAGAGATCGCGCATGCCAATCTGGAGTTCTTCCTAGACGGAAAAAGCCCGTTTGACGGGTAAGGCACCAAGACTGCGATCATTGACTTAGTCTGGCGAGCTGCTCAAGGGCCGCTGCTTCATGTGTGTGAACATGAACGCGAAGCGACTCAGTCCTGTCACGAAGATCTTCCAGTTCCGAATGCCGGGCCATACAAAGATGACAGAACATATCTAATTCGCGCTTGGCATTTGTATCGTTTCTACCTCGCGAAACTGGTTTTGAGGCTCTTCCCTGGAATATTTGGATCATCGCCGGGATAGCGCGGCGCGAATCACCATCGCGCCCTTTAAGACACCGTGGAGCCGCTCATTGCTTCTAGATGTGGCTGATTAATATCAGAAGCAGGACAGTCCCCAGCCAGGATCAGACCAACGATCAATGGCCGGATATGGCCGATATTACCCGTTCCCATTCTGGATGTGAACGACCGCTTCCGCTGCAGAGCGTTCCTTCGCGAGTCAGGCAACCAGAGCCCACGCATTCCGCTGGGATGGGGTGCGAAAGATTTAATGTGCATCAGCTTGATAGATCTCGACTTGTGTATTATGTTGTGTACACATCGTGACAGAAAGGAGGCGCTCATGAGCCTACGTGTAGGAGTGCGAGAATTACGCGACAATTTGGCCGAATATCTCGAAGCCTCAATGCCCATTGAGGTGACACGACATGGGCAGACCATCGGCTTTTACATCCCGGTTCCTAAAAAACCCAGCCAATCAGAAAGAGATGCTTTGCTCGAAGCAGGACGGCGAATGCGTGAAGAAATGGAACACATGGGTATCACAGAGGACGAACTGGTAGCGGGGTTCAAGGAATGGCGCAAAAAAGCTCATGCCGCGTAGGCGGTTGGTTGTAGACGCCAACATCCTGATTCGTGCTGTCTTGGGGCTGCGAGTACGATTGCTCATCGCCGATGCATGTGACAGGGCCAGTTTCTATGTGGCCGAAGCAAATTATGACGAAGCCAAGCACTACTTGGCAGAATTGGCTCCCGCCCGAGGAATATCCGAAGTGGTGTGGCGGGACGCGTTAGATACGCTTATGACGGCCATATAATTGATTGGCCAGGAAACATTGTTGCCTGTAGAAATTGCCGCAAAAGCCAGAATTGCCCGGAGAGACGAACGGGATTGGCCGGCGGTAGCGGCGTCCCTGCTGCTGGATTGTCCGATCTGGACTGAGGATCGAGATTCCTTTGGTGCCGGTGTGGCAACCTGGACGACAGAAACCATATCGATATATCTTGATAGCTGCTGAAGGTTGCTCTGCTTCCATTAGGTTCTGATCGGCGGTACCAGACTGGAAGCGGCCATTCATCTGCGGAAGTAAATGATAGCATCAGACTCTGATCTGCCCGTCGGGCCTTCAGAGGTTAAAACGGCAGGTATCCGAATATGCCTCAAGCTGAAGCCACTCGACACTACTCGAGCCACTTCCGCAGTTCCAACGATGCCAGATCTACAAAGACTCGTAGTCTGGGGGGCATGAAGCGTTGCTGCGGGTAAACGATATGGATGGGGTCAGCTTTCGAGTGCCATTCAGGAAGAACGCGCGCCAGCCTTCCTTCTTCGCAGGATTGCCGGCAGAGATAAACAGGCAATAACGCGACACCTTTATCCGCTAGCACCAGTTCCTTGATCAACCCGACATCGTTGGCCATGACCTGTTCGGACATTGGTACCGTCAAGCTGGAGTCTGCCGCGTAGAACGTCCAGGTATCCTTACCCATAGGCGTGAACTGCAGGCAGGTGTGATGGCGTAGCGCTTGCGGTGAATCAAGCAAGGCCGCACCAGCAAGATAATTTGGGCTAGCAAAGGCCACCCAGCGAGCAATACCCGCGTTTTTCGCCACCAGTGTCGAGTCCTGAAGGTGGCCCGTGCGGATCGCCACATCGATCCCTTCGGCTAAAAGATCTACGTAGCGGTTCGTCAAGACCAACTCGATGTGAACCTTGGGCCATTGGTTGCGCATCTGGCACAGGATTGAGGCAAGGATCTGATCACCAATATCGACTGGCGCTGTCACACGCAATAAACCGCAAGGCTCAGCAGCTGCTTCGGCCACCGCTGCCTCGGCCTCAAGCATGTGTAGCAATCCGGTCGACGCATGATCGAAATAGGTCTGCCCAGCATCGGTCAGACGCAAACGGCGCGTCGTACGCTGCAACAGTGTAATCCCCAGGCGTTTTTCGAGCATGGCTACCCTGTTGCTAACTGTCGAAACCGGCAGGCCGAGCAGGCGGGCAGCGGCACTGAAGCTGCCCGCCTGCACAACCTTGATGAAAACAGCAACTTGGTTGAAATCCATCTTCCAATCCAATAGAAAGTTTTTTCATATTTAACCACCTACTGAGAGAAATAGGTACATCCTATAATGAATCTGTTGACTAAACGGAGAACAACCATGAAACAACTAGCCTTCATCAAGCGCAGCAACGGTAGTCACTGGGTCGGTGATGGTTTCCCGGTCAAGAGCATCTTTTCCTACAGCGACATCGCTGAGGAGATGTCGCCCTTTCTGCTGATGGACTACGCTGGCCCGACTAACTTCCCGGCCTCCACCCGCAAGCTCGGCGTCGGCCAGCACCCACATCGCGGCTTCGAGACGGTAACCATCGTCTATGAGGGTGGTGTATCGCATAGTGACTCGTTTGGGGGCGGCGGCACCATCGGCCCTGGCGATGTGCAGTGGATGACCGCAGCCTCCGGCTTGATCCACGAGGAATACCACAGCTCGGAATTCGCTAAGACAGGTGGCACCTTTGAGATGGTCCAGCTCTGGGTCAACTTGCCAGCGCGGGACAAGATGGCGGCACCCGGCTACCAGGGCATCACCGCTGACCAGATTCCCGACGTGGCATTACCGGATGGCGCAGGTCGCGCACGTATCATCGCCGGTAGCTACGCGGGCAGCAACGGTCCAGCGCATACCTTTACCCCGATGAATGTTTGGGATCTACGCCTGAACGCGGGTCATCGGTTGGCCTTCGATCTGCCGGAGTGGTACACCACTGCTCTGTTTGTGCTCAAGGGTGCCATTCGTCTCGGTGATCGCCACACGGTGCGCGCGGCCGAGTTGGCCGTGATGGAGCGTGCCGGTAGCCAACTGGTCTTCAATGTCGAGGAGGACACGACTCTACTGCTGCTCAATGGCGCTCCCTTGAACGAGCCCATTGTCGGCCACGGTCCCTTCGTGATGAACACCCGCGAAGAGATCGCGCAGGCGATCAATGATTTCAATAGTGGTCGTTTTGGGCAGATCGGACAATGAACCTCTTCGTCCACGACAAGAGGAGAAAACCATGAGCGTTCCCGCCAATTTCGGTAATGCAAGACCCGCCATCAGGAATTGGAGCGGAATATGGGTATACGCGTTTAGTTTAAGACCAAAGCGAAAACTGGCAAGTAAGCGCTTGCCGGTTATCCCGCGAGTGCCGCGCGCTTCCACTGATTATTTATTCTGACGGAGTCAACCATGAGCAAGATGAAAGTTCTGTCTTTCCAACAGTATGGCCCGCCTTCCACGCTTGAGTTTCTGGAGCGGGAGATTCCCGAGCCCGGTCCGGGCGAAGTACTGATTAAGGTGGCGGCCACCGCGATCAATCCCAGCGATGTAAAGAATGTCTCCGGACACTTCAAGGCGCCCACGCCACGCGTGCCAGGTCGTGACTATGCCGGCACGATCATTGTCGGTGACGGACGGCAAGGCGAGGAGGTCTGGGGCAGCGGCCCCGGCTTTGGAGTGGCCCGCGACGGGGCGCATGCCGAGTATTTCGTCATACCGTCGGCATGGGTCAGCTGCAAGCCGCCACTCCTCAGCATGGAGCAGGCGGCGGCGGTCGGCGTACCGTATCTGGCCGCATGGTCGGCGCTGGTTACCGCTGGGGAAATTCAGGCGGGCGAAACCGTGCTCGTCACCGGCGTTTCCGGTGCGGTGGGACGTGCGGCAACGCAGATTGCGCACTGGAAGAAAGCGCGGGTCATCGGGGCGTCGAGATCCCTGGATAATCCATCCGGCGCCGATGCCATCATCGACACCAGCCGGCAGGATCTCGTTGAGGAAGTGCGTGCACTGACCGAGGGCAAGGGTGCGAATCTGGTGCTGGACGTTATCGGCGGTGCGCTGTTTGAGCCCTGCTTGAACGCGTTGCGACGTGGTGGCCGGCAAATCGCCATCGCTAGCAATCCGCAAGTAGTCAGCTTCAACCTTGTCGAATATTACCACGGACTCAAGCATCTGATCGGCGTAGACACCATGGGCCTCAGTGGCCCGGAGATCGTCAGCCTGATGGATCAGATGCGTGCAGGTTTCGAGAAAGGGGTGCTGCAACCGCCGGCCATCCAGACGTGGAGCTTCGATCAGGCGGTCGAGGCCTATGAGACGGTCGCTAACGGCTCCCCGAAGAAACATGTCTTGACACTGCCGTAAGATCATCGCCGACTACCAGTCCGGGAAAATGGGCGAGAACACCCACCGCTCCGGAATAAACTCATTCGCACACCAGAAGGAGACAGCTGCTATGAACAACCTGATTAGCGAACGCCTAGCCGGCGTTTCCCACGACCTCGGCGACGGCTTTAACGTGCACCGCGTGCTACCGCCAAAGTCGCGACGCGCGGTAGGGCCGTTCGTGTTCATGGACCACTTGGGTCCGGTCGAGCTGCCAGCCGAGCGCGCCATGGACGTCCGCCCGCACCCCCATATCGGCCTCGCGACCGTGACCTACCTGTGGGAGGGGCGCATCGAGCATAAGGACGGTCTGGGCAACACTCAGATCATCGAGTCGGGCGACGTCAACTGGATGACCGCCGGGCGCGGCATCGTGCATTCCGAACGCACCGCTGCCGCAGACCGCAACCGGTCGCAAGACCTGCATGGCCTGCAACTGTGGGTGGCGCTGCCGCGTGAACATGAAACCTGCGACCCCATGTTCGAGCACACCGATGCCGCCGACTTGCCCCGTTTTGATCTGGGCTCTGCGGATGTGCGGGTGGTGGCTGGCACCGCCTACGGCAAACGCTCGCCGGTCACCACGCAGGGCGAGCTGTTCTATGTCGATGTGCATCTGCCGGCGGGCAGTGAACTGCCGCTGCCGGAAGAGTATCCACAACGCGCGGCCTATCTGATCGACGGCGAGGCCGAAGCCGGCGGCGAAGCCTTGCGCCCGCGCGAACTGACGTTGTTCACGCCTGGCGGTAGCCCACGCATCCGGGCTATCCGCGATGCCCATCTGGTACTGCTGGGCGGTGCGCCACTGGATGCGCCACGCTACCTGTGGTGGAACTATGTGGCCAGCTCCGAGGCATTGCTTGAAGCGGCTCGCGAAGCTTGGCGAAACCAGCGCTACCCCATGGTCGAAGGCGACCCTGAATTCATCCTGTTGCCGAACAATCGTGATCGGGTAACTCTGTTGCTACAGTCCGAGTGAACCGGCGCCAGGACATAGGTTCCACCATAGTAAAAGTGTGATGCTGATATATGGAAAAAATTACGCTGTTTAACGGTCGATGCCTCGAGCACCTACAGCAAAATGGCGCAGGAAATCACGCTGGCTCACGTGGTCCACAGGCTGGCGTCGTGCCGATGGATACCGCCGCTGCTGCCTCGGAATTGCAACAGACCTGGAACCGCGAGGATGCGGCGGAATGGGCTGAAATCTACTACTCTAAAATCCCTCTGGCCTATCAGTTGCTGGTTGAGAGTTATGGCAAGGCCAGAAGGTCATGAAGAACATTGAAGTGCTGGATTTCCAGCGCTAAGTGGGAATGGATTCTGCAGCAGCATTACCAACGGAATCCGTCTTTGAAGCTACCCTTGAAAAGGAGAGAAACCATGGCAAGCGAACCTATCCGCGATCCGAAGAACGATCAACTGCTGACACCGCAGAACACCGCTTTCATCGTCATCGACTATCAGCCCGTGCAGGTGAATTCGATCGCTTCAATGGACCGTCAGTTGTTGGTCAACAATATTGTTGGTACGGCGAAAGCCGCAGTGGCCTATGGCTTACCGATTGTGCATTCCACAGTGAACGTCAAGACCGGCCTCAACAAGCCACCCATCGCACAGCTGCGCAAGGTGCTGGATAAATTTCCCACTGTTGACCGCACTACGATCAACGCATGGGAGGACGTTGAGTTTCGCAAGGCCGTGGAAGCCACCGGTCGCAAGAAGCTCATCATGACAGCTCTCTGGACCGAGGCCTGCCTGACCTTTCCAGCGCTGGATGCGCTCACTGCAGGCTATGAGGTCTATGTCGTAGCTGACGCTGTCGGCGGAACATCGGTAACGGCGCATGAGATGGCTCTGCGTAGGATCGAGCAGGCGGGCGGGAAAATGATCAGCGTGACGCAATTGTTTTGCGAACTCCAGCGCGACTGGCAACGCAAGGAAACCGTGTCGGCCTTCATGAACCTGTTCATCGAAACGGGAGGAACGGCCGGTCTCCAGTTTGGATACGACCAATCCGAGTAAACGATAGGCGCCTCGGACGGCCCGGGGCGCCTCATCCTAATCGTAAGGCCTTGGCCTTTCTTATCTACCAGTCGCGATTCTCAAAGTGCATGCTCAAAAGACTGTCACAGTTTACAGTCATAGAGAGCCAAGTTTCGAGAACACGACTGTCAGTCCGCCGAATGACCGCTTCCGCTGCATCCCAGTCATTCGTAACTATCCATCAAACAACAATTTTCCAATCTAATCACATATCCGCTGCTTCCTGATAGGGCAACAAAATCACCAGTTTCATATCCGTATGTGCCGCTGGCAATAAGGTGCTTTGTTCATACACCACGCGCCCATGTACTGGGTGTTGGAATACCCGGCGGCCGCCTTCTCTTTCCACTACATCCTGAGCAGGCCAGAGCTCGGCAAATGTGCGGCTCTGACTTTGCAGTTGGGTGATGATTCGGGCCATTTCGGGATCATCCAGGTGCTTGCCAACATCGGCACGAAACTCGGCGACCAGACGTCGGCAACGGCTTTGCCAATCATCGACGAAATTTCTGGCGCTGGGGTCGAGGAACAGAAATTCCAGTAAATTGGGAGGCTTTCCCTCAGGAGCCGGGCTGGCTGGTAACCAGCCCACAAAATGTGCGGCGGCGGCCATATTCCAGGCAATCACATTCCAGTAGCGATCCAGGATATAGGCGGGATACTGCAGGATTTTGAGAAGGTGGAGCAGGGTGGGCGCTACGGCAGAAGGGGGAGATTCAAGCTGGGGATCAGCCTTGCCCGCAAGATGAAACAAATGCTGCCGTTCGGCATGGGATAGCTGCAGCACCTTGCTGAGGCGGTCCAGCGTGGGCACGGAAGGCTGTATCGGCCGCCCCTGTTCAATCCAGGTGATCCAGGTGCCACTGACTCCCGAGAGCATGGCGAGTTCTTCACGGCGCAGACCGGGAGTGCGACGGCGTCCTAGTGCATTCAGGCCAGCCTGCTGCGGCGTTGTTTTTTCGCGGTGGCGACGAATAAACGCCCCCAAGGCCTGTGTGTCACCAGACATCCATCGGTTCCATGTAAAGCGCAATCATGGTAGTTAATATACCAGTATAAGTACTCATATTGTACCAGTTTGATGACCCCCGTATGATTGGATTATCTTTTTTGGAAGACAAAAAGCCTATGAATAATCAGCAAAAACTGGTAGAAAAGCAATTTGGTGTGGCAGCAACGGATTATCTCCATAGTCCGGCACATGCTCAGGGTGCAGATTTACAGCGTCTGCGCCGGGAGTTTACCGGACAGCCCACCATGCGGGTGTTGGACCTTGGCTGTGGGGCGGGGCATGCCAGCTTTACTCTGGCGGAAGTCGTCGGGGAAGTGCTCGCGGTGGATATCTCCGGCGAAATGCTGCATGTGGTAGCTGACGAGGCGCAACAGCGTGGATTGTCCAATCTCCACACCGAAAAAAGTACGGCAGAATCATTGCCCTTCGCTGATGCTTATTTTGATGGAGTGGTGACGCGTTTTTCTGCCCATCATTGGGCGGATGTCCCTGCGGCACTTCGGGAAATGCGGCGTGTACTCCATCCCCAGGGAAAATGTGTCATCATTGACGTATGTGCACCCGAAAATCCGTTACTGGATACTTTTCTGCAGACGGTCGAAATCTTGCGTGACCCTTCTCATGTGCGGGATTACCGGGTTTCAGAATGGCAGGCGATGTGTGCTGCAGCCGGGTGGCAGATGCTTGATCAGGATACCTGGAAGCTGCCTCTGGATTTTGCCAGTTGGATAACCCGAATGCGCAGCCCGGAAGAGCGCGTGACAGGGATCAAAAGCGTATGGGCCGGGGCTCCGACGGAGGTCTGTGAACACTTTGCGCTGCAGCCGAATCATGATTTTTCGCTGGATGTGTGCTGGATGACGGCATTGCCTTTGTAAACGACATTGGTTAATTTTGGATAGAGATGTTTGAGGAGAAGCTTGTGGCAGCAAAAACGCTTTATGACAAATTGTGGGAAAGCCATGTGGTGCATGCAGAACCGGATGGTGCCGTATTGCTTTATATTGACCGTCAGTTGCTGCATGAAGTTACCAGCCCCCAGGCCTTCTCGGGTTTGCGCGCGGCGGGACGCAAAGCCTGGCGGATTGATGCCAATATTGCCACGGCGGACCACAATGTCCCGACCACGGATCGGGCGGCGGGTATTGTTGATCCGACTTCCCGTTTGCAGGTCGATACCCTGGATCAGAACTGTGCGGAATTCGGCATTGAAGAATTCGGAATGCTGGATCCGCGCCAGGGAATTGTGCATGTAATTGCCCCCGAGCAGGGACTCACTCTGCCGGGCATGACCGTGGTGTGCGGCGATTCCCATACGGCGACCCATGGTGCGCTGGGTGCGCTGGCCTTTGGTATTGGTACCACGGAGGTGGAGCATGTGTTGGCGACCCAGTGCCTATGGGCACGCAAATCCAAGAGCTTGCGGGTTTGGGTAGATGGCGAACTGGGTCGGGGCGTCACCGCCAAGGATATGGTGCTGGCCATTATCGGCAAAATGGGTACGGCGGGCGGTACGGGCTACGCCATCGAATTTGCTGGACCAGCCGTGCAGGCTTTGTCGGTAGAAGGGCGCATGACCTTATGCAACATGGCCATTGAAGCCGGAGCGCGCTCGGGGATGGTTGGCGTAGATGCCATTACCATTGATTACTTGCGGGGCCGTCCTTATGCCCCGGTGGGCAGAATCTGGGATCAGGCCGTGGCGGCCTGGAGTGAATTGCATTCGGATGCAGATGCCAGTTTTGATGCAGAAATTCGTCTCCATGCAGCGGATATCGCACCTCAAGTCACCTGGGGAACGAGCCCCGAGATGGTCGCAGAAATTGGCGCCACCATTCCTGATCCTGCCCGTGAATCCGATATGGTACGCCGTAAGGGCTGGACGGACGCTCTGGTCTATATGGATTTGCAGGCCAATACGCCGCTGTCGGCCATAGCGCTCGACAAGGTTTTTATTGGTTCCTGCACCAACGCGCGCATTGAAGATCTGCGTGCTGCTGCTGCCGTAGCCAAGGGGCATCAGAAAGCCGCTTCGGTAAAAGTGGCGATGGTGGTTCCCGGCTCGGGACTGGTGAAAGCCCAGGCCGAAGCCGAAGGGCTGGATCGTATTTTCAAAGCGGCGGGTTTTGAGTGGCGTGAACCGGGTTGTTCCATGTGTCTGGCCATGAACGCCGACCGACTGGAGCCTGGTGAACGCTGTGCCAGTACCAGTAACCGAAACTTTGAAGGGCGTCAGGGAGCGGGTGGCAGAACCCATCTGGTCAGCCCGGCCATGGCAGCAGCGGCAGCGATTGCCGGACATTTTGTGGATGTACGTGACTGGTCTGCACCATAAAAAGCGCGCCCGCTCTTGGGTGTTGCGCATCGCTCTGGGTTTATGCAGCTTGGGGATGGTGGAAATTGGCATTTTTTCGAGCTTGCGCGGTTGCTCGGCAGAAGTGGCTGCCGTGGAGTATCTCGTCAAGCGACAAATGGAGAAATAATGGAAGCTTTTACCGTATTAGAGGCGATTGTCGCCCCCCTGGATCGTCCCAATGTGGACACTGACGCCATCATCCCCAAGCAGTTTCTCAAAACCATTGAGCGACAGGGTTTGGGCAAGCATCTTTTCGATGCCTGGCGCTATCTGGAACAAGACGGCAAACAGGTGGACAACCCGGAATTTATCCTCAATCAGCCGATATACGCAGATGCCCGGATTTTGCTGGCCCGGGAAAACTTTGGTTGTGGTTCCAGTCGTGAACACGCTCCCTGGGCGCTGGCGGATTATGGTTTTCGCGCCATCATTGCCCCCAGCTTTGCGGACATCTTTGCAAATAATTGCGTGCAGAACGGGATTTTGTTGATTCGACTGTCGGCAGATGAAGTGGATCATTTGTTTCATGAAGTGGCGGCCAATCCTGGCTATCGTTTGCGCATTGATCTGCCCGCCCAGGAAGTGCAAACCATGGGCGATAGTCGCTATTGTTTCCCCATGGATGCCGGACACAAACATAAATTATTGAATGGTCTGGATGATATTCAATTGACCCTGCAGCATGAAGGGGCCATTCACGCTTATGAGGCAGCCCGCCGACAATCAGCGCCCTGGTTATTTCGGGATGCTGTTTAAGGAGATTTGATCAACATGATTCAGGATGCAGCGATAGAAGATGAGGGCTTGCAGCCCATTCGTGCCGATGCCGTTATCATCGAAGGGAAAACCAAACGAGGCAAGCCCTGCAAGGTCATTGACAATACCTGTCAGGTTCCCAGGCTGGAGTTGCAGGCTCTACTGGATGACCTGATTGAACAGGAGCATTTTGGCCCTTCCGGTTTGAGTATGGCGGGAGGAAACAGCATACGTATTGGCGCGCCGCAATCTGCCCATGTGCAGCTTGGCAACGATATTTATCGCATGATTCTGGTGGATTACGAAGCCCGCATTGAAGTATTTTGAGTGACGGCTCAGGGCATGAGCCGTTCAATCAACCAAGGCTGGCTGGGGTCATCAGAACGTCGATAAACAAATCGGTCATGCAGGCGGTCACGACGGCCCTGCCAGAATTCAAAACGCTCGGGAATCAGCCGGTACCCACCCCATGCCGGGTTGCGTGGGACGTTGTCCTGAGGATAGCGCTGCTGTAATTCGGCAACACGCGCTTCCAGATCGGCGCGACTGGCGATGACCTGGCTCTGGATGGACGCTGCAGCAGAATAACGACTGCGGCTCGGGCGTTGCTGAAAATAGCTTTCGGCAGCAGCCGTATCCAGGGGTTCTACAGGGCCGCTGATCCGTACCTGACGATCATTTTCCGGCCAGTAAAATACCAAGGCTGCGTTGGGGTTTACGGCCAGTTCCTGACCCTTCTGGCTGCGCTGGTCGCTATACCAGCAGAGCCCCTGTTCATCAAAATGCTTGAGCAGTACATAGCGCGCATCGGGGTGTCCAGAAGCATCAGCAGTAGCCAGCACCATGGCGGTCGCATCAAAATTGCCTGCGTCCTTTGCGGCGGCCAGCCATGTTGCCAATTGCTGAAAGGGATTGCTGTCCAGTTCGTGTCGATGCAACTCCCCGTGGGTAAAATCCCGCCGGGTACTGCGATGGTCTATTTCACCTTCCATATGCATTTCTCTTTTGAGCAGAGCTCAGGCCTTTTTCTCAATGACACCGTTTTCGCTACCGAAAAGCATCACGTCGGCGCGCCGATGGGCAAAAATGCCGTTGTCCAGTACGCCTGGAATCAGATTGATGGCGGCTTCCATTTTCACCGGATCAGAAAGATCCAGACCGGTGACATCAATGATGACATTGCCATTATCGGTAGTCACGCCATTGCGCAGGGTAGGGGTTCCACCCAGTTTGACCAGTTGTCGGGCGACAAAACTGCGGGCAAAGGGGATCACTTCCACGGGTAGGGGAAACTTGCCGAGCATGGGTTTGTCTTTACTGGCGTCGGCAATGCAGACGAACAGTCTGGCGGCGCTGGCCACAATTTTTTCCCGGGTCAGTGCCGCGCCGCCGCCTTTAATCAGACGGAAATGCGGGTCCGCCTCATCGGCACCGTCTACATAAACGGGAATATCACCGGTGCTGTTGAGGTCCAGCACATTTAAGCCCTGGGCTTTCAGACGATTTTCGGTGGCAATGCTGGAGGCGACATAGCCATCTACATGAATTTTTGCAGCACCCAGAGCGTCAATGAAAAAGTTGGTGGTTGAGCCTGTACCTACGCCGACCACCATGCCGGGCTGGATGTAGGAGAGAGCGGCTTCGGCCGCCATTTTTTTGAGAGCATCTGCATTCATTGCCTGTTTTCCTTGTTAGTCTGAAAAAATAATCGTTGTATAAAAGCTTGCGTCAGTGCCACCGCCGAGGCTGGATTCTGACCACTCAGAATTTGCGCATCATCGACCACATGGCTTTGCCATGATTTCCCGACACTAACGAGGAATCCGGCATTTCTCAAGTGCTCCTCCAGAGTATAAGGCCAGCGGCCAGCCAGTGCAGTAGCGGCTTCTTCAGCGGCACTGAAGCAGGTGACCAGATTGCCGGAAAAGGGCGGGGCGCTGTGATCGTGGGCAGTCGCCAATAAGGCAGCGCTCCCATGGCATAAGGTCGCCAGTACCTTGCGATGATCACGACAATGCTGGAGAAGGCGCGCGACATCGGCAGACTTTGCCAAATCCATTAAAGGACCATTTCCGCCCGGAATAAATAATCCCTGCATAAGATCCAGCTGCTCGGCGTGCAGGCTTTGCACGGAAACAGGATGCTCCAGTTCGGGTATTCGCGAGAGTTGCTCTGCCAGTTTATCCGCTTTTTGTTGGTCATTATTGAGATTGGCCATATCCAGGCTGTCGGGATCCACTATCGGGATGTTGCCTTCCGGGGTGCCAATAGACAAAGTCCAGCCAGAGTTTTTCAGTAAATTCCACGGGACGACCAATTCTTCTGCCCAGAAGCCGGTGGGTATCCTGGTGCCATCCCGGAGTTGCAAAACCCGGGCGCTGCTGAGCAGGAAAAGAATATAGGGCTGTTTGTTCACGGAAAAAGTGTAACACAAAAGCCTGCCACAACAATAAAAATATATGTAAGGTTAATCTTGTATTTTTATAATATACGATCGTAAATCTGGCTATTTTAAATATTAATAAAAATACAATAATATATTATTTTTTTGAATTTACTTGTTGATGCATTCTAAATCTATTCAACACAAGCGAAAAATTTATAAGCGGATAAACACAACATTAAACATTAAAGTAATGTTTTTTAAATTTTAAATTATGTAATAACAAAATGATTATTATTGTTTTTTTGTAATATAACAAAATAAGATTATTATTATATTCGCAATAAAAAATTAAATATATTCATAGCACTAATGAGACTTTTATTAACCCAAAAATATTTGTGGGGATGTTCTATTGATTTGCAGACTTCTCTGCACTACTTTTACACCCGAGATTCGAATTAGCATAAAAAGTATAAGTTTGTATTGTTTTCATCAAAAGCTGATTGGATAGTAACCGCTATCTTGTTTTATTGCGGATCATCTGTTGTCCGCCAGGGAGAAATACATAATGGATATTAAGTGGAGGAACTGGCTGAAAAAGGGATGGCGCGCTGCGGCGTTGGCTCCCGTTTTACTGCTGGGTGGATGCGCACATAACCCTTACTGGATATTTGATCCCAAGGGTATCATGGCCAAAACCAACCTGTTTTACATGATCGTGGATGTGGTGATCATGGGTGCGATTGTCGGGCTGACCGCCTTGCTGGTGGTCTGGTTCATGTGGCGTTACAAGAAAGGCAAGAACCGGGGCAAGTATGATCCGCACTGGTCTCATTCCAACACCATTGAAGTGTTTGTCTGGGGTATTCCCATTATTGCGGTCGGATTTCTGTCCTACTTCGCCGTCAAAGGGACTTTCGAAATCAATCCTTATAATCCTACGGTCATCACCCACCACATGAAGCCCAATGGGGACCCGGTGGAAGTGGATGTCATTGCTACGGACTGGCAGTGGTTGTTTGTCTATCCGCAATATCACATGGCCGTAGCCAATGAGTTGGTCTTGCCGGTGCACACCCCGGTTTTCTTCCGCCTGACCTCCAGTGCCGTGACCACAACCTTTTTCATTCCCCAGCTGGTCGGCATGATTGACGTAATGCCCGGTATGCGTACCAAAAATGCGTTGTTAAGTAATCATGCAGGCGAATATCAGGGTATTGCCTCCGATTTTGCCGGTGCGGGTACATCTTGGATGACCTTTAAAACCAAAATGGTCGACAAGGCAGACTTTTCGCAATGGGTGCAAAAAGTGCAGCAGGCGCCTGGCAGTTTGACCTACGCCAGCTTTAACCGTTTTGCCCAGCCTTACATTAATGTCAATCACCACGTGGTTTACTTCTCTTCAGTCGAACAGGGACTTTTTGATCATGTCATGACTGAAGTGATGCGCGGAAAAACCTGGCCACTTCCGCCGATGATGACGGAAAACATGGTCGACTACATGAAAAAGCAAGCCGCTGAACATCGCGATTAATCGGAGGATCATCACATGCTCGTAGATTTACCTGGGGGCTGGAGCCCTCTTCTGGGGCGTCTCGCCTGGTCGCAGATTCCCTACGCCAATCCGATTCTGGCACCGCTGTTTGTGGCGGTGGTCATCGGAGCCATTATCGTCCTTGGTCTGATTACCTATTACGGTAAATGGACTTATCTCTGGAAAGAATGGTTGACTACGGTTGATCATAAGAAACTCGGTGTCATGTATATCATCATCGGTCTGGTGATGCTGTTTCGAGGTTTCATCGATGGTTTGATGATTCGTACCCAGCAGGTCTGGGCAGTGGGTCCGCATTCTTCCGGAGTGTTCGGATCCCTGCATGGTTATCTGACCCCCTTTCACTTTGGTCAGGTTTATAGTGCCCACGGTCTGATCATGATTTTGCTGGCAGCAACTCCCTTGCTGGTGGGTTTCATGAATATCATCGTGCCCATTCAAGTTGGTGCGCGGGATATGGCCTATCCATACCTGAATGCTTTGGGTTTATGGATTACCGCTGCGGCTGCGGCGTTAATCATGATTTCCCTGTTTGTGGGGGATTTTGCCCACAACGGCTGGTTTGAATACGCGCCGATTTTTGAAATGCAGTACAGCCCGGGTGTGGGCGTGGATTACTGGATCTGGACCCTGCAGTTGGTGGCTTTGGGTACGACCTTGGGTGGTATTAACATTCTCGCCACCATCATCAAAATGCGGGCGCCCGGTATGTCCTGGGGCAAGCTGCCGATTTTTGTGTGGGCTTCCTTGTCGGCCAACGTCATTGCCCTGACTTCTTTTCCGGCATTGCAGGTGGCGCTGGGTCTGGTTGCCGCAGATCGGTATCTGGGTGCGCATTTCTTCACGGCGGGTATGGGCGGTAATTTGATGCTCTATACCAACCTGTTCTGGATCTGGGGACACCCGGAAGTGTATTTCGTGATTTTGCCGGCTTTCGGCATGATGTCGGAAATTTTTCCGACGTTCTCTGAAAAACCCTTGTTTGGTTATATCACCATGGTGCTGGCCAGTATGGCGATTGCCGGGGTGTCCTGGCTGGTCTGGTTGCATCACTTCTTTACCATGGGCGCAGGCCCCTATGTCAATACGGCTTTCAGTGTGGCCACCATGCTGGTAGGTATTCCTACCGGGGTGAAGGTGTTCAACTGGGCATTTACCATGTACCGGGGTCGTCTGACCTTCAATGCCGCCATGCTCTGGGCCATTGGTGCGCTGTTTTTGCTGCTGATCGGTGGTATGACCGGTATGATGTTGGCCATTCCTGCCATTAATTACATGGTCCATAACAGCGTGTTTGTGGTCGCTCACTTCCACTCCATGTTGCTGGTTATTGTGTACGCCATTTTTGGCTCTGTCTTGTACTGGTTCCCGAAAGTATTCGGCTTCAAGCTCGATGAATTCTGGGCGAAAACCATGTTCTGGTTGTTCTCCGCAGGCACGGCACTGGTATTTGTGCCCATGTACATGCTCGGCTTCATGGGCATGACCCGGCGTCTGGAATATGTGTTCAATACCGGATGGCAGTCTTACCTGGACGTCATGGAGTTTGGCATTGTCGTTTATACCCTGTCGGTATTGGCGTTTTTCATCCTGCTTTATGTCAGCGTGCGTGATCATGCCAAAAATCGTGTGGGCGCGGACGCCTGGGGAACCTCACGTTCTCTGGAATGGATGACCCATTCTCCCGTGCCGTTTTATAACTTTGCGGTTCTGCCTCACGTCAATGAACGGGACGAATTGGCATGGCGCCGGCAGAATGGTATCGACAATGTCCGTCCTGATCATTACGACGACATTCACATGCCCAATAACACGGGTGTGGCCATCATCCTCGGCGGTCTGACTTTTGTGCTCGGTTTTGCGCTGACCTGGCGTATCTGGTGGCTTTGTATTGTGTCTTTGCTGGCCATCATCGTGTTGATGATTATCCGCTCGTTTAAAGGCGATCCCGGCTATATCGTCACCGGTGCCGAATTGCAGAGGATGGAAGAAGAGGCCTATCGCCGTGAGGCGCAAATTGCTGGCAGTCATCACAGTCATCCCGTCAGTGGTGGGGTAGTTGGTAATGCCATGGCCTATCAGCGCGACGATTCGTCGAAGCGGTAATAAATTCGACAGAATGGCTTCAGTGCGCAGGCGGCATCCAGCACATTGGACGTCTGCGCTACTCACGAATTGAGGAGTTTTAATTATGAGTTCACATGCCAGTACGGTTGATCCCAAAAAAGCGGAACTGTGGGATACCCATCATCATTCGCATGATGTGATTTCCACCCGCACCCTGGGATATTTTTTGTACCTGCTCAGCGACGGAATGTTGTTTGCGACATTATTTGCCGCTTACGGGGTGCTGAGTTATCAACATAGTTATTTCGGTGGGCCGACCCCTGCTGAATTCGTCAAACCCTGGTACACCTTTGCCCAGACCATCGCCCTGTTTTTGAGTGTGCTGGCTTATGGTTTTGGCATGAATGCCCTGAAGCACAAAAACAAGAGCGGTTTGATCAACGGCATGCTGGCCGCTTTTGTGTTGGGCGTGGTCTTCCTGGTTCTGGATATTCATGACATGAGTCATCTCTATTCCATGGGGATTACTCTTGCCAGCAGTGGCGGCATGTCGGCATTTATGGTGCTGACTCAGGTGCATGCGACGCATATTTTCTTCGGCTTGATCTGGATTCTGGTGATGATAGCCCAGGTGATGACCAAGGGCTTTACCGAGGAAACGGTGGGTCGTCTGCTCACCTTGCGGATGTTCTGGCATTTGCAGGCGGTGATCTGGGTTTTTGTTTATATCTTTGTCTACTTGTGGGGATACATATCATGAGTCACGGTGCCGCAGATCCGACCATGCATCCGGAAGTGCAACTGTCCACTTCCAAAGGCTACTTTCTGGGTTTTGCCATTTCGGCTTTCCTGATGTTGGTGGCGACTTTTCTGGTGACTTCTCATTCGGTTCCACCTTTCGGTTTGTTGATGGTGATTTCGGTGTGTGCGGGGATTGCCGTAATTGCCCAGATTTATTTCCTGCTACATATCGACATTTCCGAACACAACATCTGGAATACCGTGGCCCTGGTCCTGTTCATTCCGTTGTTCCTGATTACCATCGGACTGACCTGGTGGATGTTCTCACAGCTGTATCTGCGGACCATGGATATGTCAGTCATGTCATCGGCCATGCAACCTGCCGTGCACGCATCCGCCACTCCCGGAATGGCAGCTATGCCGGGAATGAACGTCCATACGGATTCTGGTAACTAAGGAGCACGAGAATGTCTACGTCCCTGGGAGCGAAGTCTTCAATAGTGTCGGATTCAGCACTTCCCCACGCCATAGAAGGGGAGATGACGCCGGTAGTGCGTTGGATTGGCCGGATCATCACGGCTGGTTTGCTGCTGGCGGTGGCGGCAGGTCTGTGGCAGGGCTTCAGCAGTCACGGATTGCTGAATGGTCTGGTCAACGGCCTCAAGGCCAGTGAAGTTGGCTTTGCCATTGTCCTGATTCTGCTTGGCAGCATTGTCGAAGGCTTCGGTTATGGCCTGTCTCTGGGGACCAAGTGGCCCTACACCCGCAATATTGTGGTGCTGATGGTCCGGGGTGACCCGGAAGCCGCCCATCGGGTCGTCGCCACCCTGGTCGGACTGGTCGCCCTGGCACTGGTCATTCTCGCCCCCACGGTCACCACCATCAGTGGTCTGATTCTGATTGTCGTGACCGCCCTGTTTGGTATGGGCACCCTCTACGTGCTCGCCGGTCGGGCCCCGGCTTTTGTGCACGGCACCCATGGCCTGCTGGCCTATGGTGTGTTCCTGATTTACCTCACCGGGCTGGCCTATCCCGGTCTCAATTTCTGGACCTATCTCGGGGCCATGGGCGCGCTCCATGCCCTGCTGCTCGCTGTCTTTCTGGGGGGCATGACCACCGGACAACGTGGCTTCGGCACCGCGATCGGCGCCTTTGTACAACCCAAAAAAGCCTCGCAGTGGACCATTGCCGCCCACATCACGGCAGGCCTGCTTCTGGTCGCCACCCTGGGCTACATGATGCCCGCCTACCCG
>NZ_JABELD010000016.1 GCF_018853445.1 Acidithiobacillus concretivorus | reverse complement strand
CGCCAGTACATCGAGCAGCAACAAACACCGGATTAGCGTCTCACCTTGCAAGGGCGGGAGCGGCGGCATTGAGCCACCTCCCCGCCGCGCTCTTGACCTCCCCCTGAACGGGGAGGTTTGCCGCGCAACTGATCAATCCTCAAGCTGCGTCCAGTATCCGCAATTCTATATGTAGCCCCGCCGCTGTCGCCATATTTACCAACATGTCCAGACTGAACAGATCAATTTTACCGCGCACCAGATCGGAAACGCGTGGCTGTGTCACGCCAAAAAGTTGCGCTGCTTGGGTCTGGCTCATACCAATACGGGCGATATGGCTCTTGAGTGACACCATCAACTGAGAACGCAGTTTCATATTTTCTGCGCCCTCCCGCGTATCCTCTATCGCATCCCACACACTCGCAAATCGTTCTTCGCTCATGATTTTGTCCCCTTTAATAAATCTCGGTATCGCTGTCCGGCAAGATCCAGATCCGATTTTCTGGTCTTTTGAGTTTTCTTCTGAAAGCAGTGCAGCACATAAACGGCTTCTGGAAGTTTTGCCACATAGATCACTCGAAAGGCACCTTTTTCATCTCGTATCCGAATTTCCCGAACGCCTGGACCCACGCTATTCATAGGCTTCCAGTCGTCGGGATCTCGACCTTTTTGCACCTGATCCAGCTGGTATCCTGCTTCGCGCCTGGCTGACAGGGGAAAAGTGCGCAGATCTTCCAGAGAAGTGCCTTGGAATACGATAGGTTTTTGGTGTGTCACCGGAAAAATATATAATAAATTATATATACAGGCAAATCTGTGGGATTTAGATCAGAAGAGACAGACAGTCCGGGACGAGATTGCGTCGGCGCTTTGCGTTTCATTCCCGAAGAGATGGATTCCGGTGATTCGACCAAGATGATCTACAGGCCGGTCTCGGACGAGGAAATCGCGGCGCGGCTCGAAGCACTCGGGACATCACCACTCGGCATGAATGTTGAGGAAGACGACTTCCGCATCTCGATTGCCGGGGTGCAGGAGAAAACCGCCTTCCTGCCCATATTCCCAGACTTCACCACTGATCTTTCTGGATGGCTTAGTAGGGGGCATCTGTTCTGGTGAAAATGGTTGCTATCTGAGAACGCTCCATGCGGGTGTTTTCATGAATTAGTGGAGCGCGTGATTTATTATTATAACTTGTTGTTTTTATTGGCGGAGAGGGTGGGATTCGAACCCACGGTACCCTTTTGGAGTACACAGCATTTCCAGTGCTGCACCTTCGGCCGCTCGGTCACCTCTCCTGAGGCTGCGAAGTGTAACCCAGACCTTGCTCAAAGAGCAATGACCGGAAACCTTGGCACCCGCAACTTCAAATCCTGATAATGAAAAGCTGATGATAATCCCGTCAAAAACTCAGCACCGCATCACCATGGGTGGGCAATCCGGACAGCGTATTCTGAATGCGCGTGAGTACACCTGAGCGATCATTCTGAAACTGGACGCCGATGGCCGGTGGTCGACCATCGCGGTTTTCCACGGGGGTGACCCAAATAACCTTACCCATCACCGGGGCGCGCGGTTGGCTGTCTGGCAGGGTAATCATCAGCAGGACTTCGGTACCCATGGGGAGAAGATTAGGCGTTTCCACCAGTAATCCGCCGCCCTTGATAGCAGACATAAAGCAACGCTGTACGGCCTGGGGATCACGCAACACTACGGACAACGCAGTCGCTGCGCCTCCCGGTTTGGGCTCAGTTTTGAATTCCATGGGTTTTCCTCCTTGACCACAATTTCAGCCAGTCCAAAAGCAACATTTCCATGACCATCAGCGCATTGCTGTTTTGGGCCAGGGTCACTGGCAGTTGCAACCAGCCATCCAGGTTAGATTGCAGTGCGTCCGCCGAAATATCCGGAGCTTTCAGTTGCAACTCTTCCAGATAGTCCAGGTCAGCGATTCTGTCCAGCAGTCCCTGTTGCAAACGCATAAAATCTGCGAGGACATTCAGCACCATCTCCCGGATCAGGAGTAAATCAGAACTTTTACTCCATTGCTCCGCGAGTTTCAGAGTGGCCACAACCCCCTGCCCTGACAAATCCAGCAAACTACGCATCCATTGCTGGCGCTGCTCTAGCCAGCCCGCCTCCCAAAGCTCCAAGGCGCGCAAGGGCCGATTGCCTAGTTGACGAAGCAAAGCGGCGCTATTTGCTGCATCCACCCCTTGCTGTTGCAGCCATTGCGTGGACTGCAGCATCTGCATTTCCGGGAGGGGAATGCGCTGCAGACGGGAGCGAATGGTAGGCAACAGACGCGAAGCCTGTTCACTATGTAAAACAATGTGCGCACGGGTGGGGGGTTCTTCCAGGGTTTTTAAAATGGCGTTGGCGGCTGCTACCGTCATGGCTTCGGCATTATCTATGCGCAACCAGCGCGAGTTGCTGACCTGTGGCGTGTACTGAATCCATTCCATGGCCTGACGCAAGGTATCAATGGCAATTTGCTTACCCGGCTCCGGGGCTGCTACCCATAAATCCGGATGGGAACCTTCCGCCAGCAGCTTGCACGAACGGCATTGTTCGCAGGCAAACCCTTCGTCCGTAGGCTTGAAACACAAGGTGGCAGCCTGCAGCGCATCGAGATGCAGACGCAGCAGCGAACCGGATTCACCCACTGCCAGCATGGCCTGCGGTAATCCGGCGGCTAATAAGGCCTGAATGGGTTGCCAGGATTGGGGATCTGGCTGCAAAGCTTTCATGAAAAATGCTTACGCAAACGGGGAGCCAGGGCTTGCTCTAGCACGGCATGCACCTGATCCATGGGGGCTGAGGCATCAATACGGATGATGCGCTGAGGTTCGGTCGCCTGACGTTGGGCAAACACCGCCCGCGCTCTGGTAAAAAATGGGGTCTGTTCCTGTTCCAGACGATCTGGTCGTCGGGCACGAATACGGGCGGCGCCCAATTCCGGGCTGACATCAAACCAGAAAGTCAAATCCGGTGCCCGGGTAATGCCAGCCCAGCGCGCCAATTCGGCAATACGCTCTTGAGAAAAGCCCCTGCCCCCACTTTGATAAGCATAGGTGGAATCTTCATAACGGTCGCAAAGGACGATACTGCCTGCCGCCAGCGCCGGCTGAATCCGGTTCAACCAATGGTCGCGTCGCCCTGCATAAAGCAGCAGTAATTCCGCTTCCGCATCCAGGGCCAATTCTGGATTCAAAAATATGCTGCGCAAGGCTTCACCCAAAAGACCACCACCCGGCTCCCGCGTACGCTCCACGCTAAATCCCTGAGCTTCACAAAAAGCCGCCAGCACTGGTATGGCAGAGCTTTTGCCTGCGCCTTCAATGCCTTCCAGAGTGATGAACATTCCCGGGGTGATAGTGGATTTCTGAGCTGTCATGAAAGCGTCCTCGCAGTAGGCTGCAGATAGCGTTTTATCTGTTCGATATGTTGCTTGTAGCTGGTCGAATAATGGTAGGCATCCCCCTGGGCAATAAAATACAGATCGCGGCTGTCAATTGGGTGCAAAACTGCCTGCAAACTGCTCAAGCCAGGCATGGCAATGGGCGTTGGCGGGAGTCCCGCATGCAGATAGGTATTATACGCACTAGGCACATGCATATCCTGCGGCGTCAAATGCCCCTGATAGTGCTTGCCCAATGCATAAATCACCGTCGGATCTGACTGTAGTGGCATTCCTTGGCGTAATCGATTTAAAAACACGGCCGCTATATGCGCCTGTTGTGCGGGAGGCGCTCCTTCCTTTTGCACCACAGAGGCTAGAATGAGCGCCTGATAGGGGGTTTTTAAGGGTAATCCGGGGGCACGTTGCGACCATAAATGCTGTAAATTGTTGTTCATCCGTTGATAGGCGCGCTTCAGGATACTCAGGGCTGAAGTCCCGGGAACATAGCGATAGCTGTCGGGGAAAAGCCAACCTTCGGCACTGTCCCGGGCACCAATTCCTGCGGCAGCCAGTTGTTGCCCGGCCTGATCGCCCGTCGGCAGTCCATGCAGGTTCAGATAGGGCGACTTTAAACGCAACTCCTGAAGAATCAGCGACAAATTCCAACCGGGGATAATGACTACATTGAGTGGCCGGGATTGTCCATGTATCAGGCGTTGCAGAATATTCTCCTGCGTCACCTGGCCCTGAAAATCATATAGTCCCGCCTGCAGTACGGGACGGCCGGCCAGGATCCAGGCTACACGAAACATCTGCGGATACGGCAACACACCCGCCTTGTGCAAAATCTGAACACTTTCCAATGTGCCACTTCCGAGCCGGATAGGGACCCGCTTTCCCGGCTTGGTAAAAGACTGCGGCAAGTACATGGTCACGCCGTAATAGCCCAGCGGAGCAAGAATAATAACCAGCAGAAAGGTCAGGATTATGCGCCGCATCAGAATGGACCCAGCCCCAGTGTCGCCTGCCATTGCAATATTTGGGCACTGATTTTACCCTGGCTACCCGCCAGGTTACGATCCTGAAAACGCCTGACCGGCCAGATTCCAATCAGACTGTTACTGAAAAAAATTTCCTCTGCCTCAATCAGGCTTTCTACTCGATAATCCCCGATTTGGCAGGGAATATCCGATGTCTGCAGCCAATTCAAAATCGCCTGACGCTGGATTCCGGCAATACCACCCTCCTCCAGTGAGGGTGTGTAGACCATGCCAGCAGCAACCCAGAATACATTGGACATAATACCTTCGCGCAAAAAGCCTTGTTGATCGAGGACAATGCCCTCGGCGTACTTCGGTGGCAAGGCATTACGAGCCATGACCTGATTCAGACGATTCAGGGTCTTCGCCTTGAGATAGGGGGCTCCGGTCAACAAGGGAACCGGGCAAATATCTGCGAGAATACCCTGATGCCAATTGGCTGCACTACGCTCGGGCCAGTCCGAAGCAAACACATAACGGGCGACGGAGCCATTGTGGGGAATACCATAACCCCATCCCGGACCACGACTTAAAATCAATTTGAGAACGTACCGATCGGGCCAACAAACATGCTCTTGCAATTGCTGAAAATCTTCAAGCCACGGCAATGGTCCGGGTAGATTCATCTGCAATAATTGGGCACCCGACCGGAGGCGTTGGATATGCTCATCCCAGAACAGGGGTTTACCCTGAATAATGGCGATGGTCTCAAACAGACCATCACCATAATGAAAAGCGCGGTCAAGAGCAGCCGGACAGGCCCCCGACTGTTGCGGGACCCCATCCATCATCATGGCCTGCACGCGCACTGAACGGATTAGTCGCTATGGCGGCGAAATACGAGGGTGCTGTTGGTTCCACCAAAACCGAAAGAATTGCTCAAAGCGACATCTACACTTTGCTGACGGGCCTGCAAGGGAACATAGTCCAAATCGCAGCCTTCATCGGCTGTATCCAGATTGATGGTCGGCGGCAATATGCCATGATGCAGGGCAAGCGTGGTAAATACGGCTTCTACTCCCCCCGCTGCCCCCAGCAAATGGCCGGTCATGGATTTGGTGGAACTCATGGCTAAAGATCGCGCATGTTCTCCAAACACGGCATGTACGGCTTCCGTCTCAGCACGATCACCCAAAGGGGTGGAAGTGCCGTGGGCATTAATATAACCCACCTGCTCCGGCTGGAAACCGGCATTATGCAGTGCGACACGCATACACCGGGCTGCCCCCTCTCCGCCTGCTGCGGGCTGAGTCATGTGATAGGCGTCGGAACTCATACCATAGCCGGCCAGCTCTCCATAAATACGGGCACCACGCCGCATGGCAAACTCATATTCTTCAAGAACCAGAATCCCGGCACCTTCGCCTAAGATAAAGCCATCACGATCCTTATCCCAGGGCCGACTCGCTTTTTCCGGCTCGTCATTGCGGGTCGAAAGAGCGCGAGCTGCTGAAAAGCCACCCAGACCCAGCGGACTAATGGCGGCTTCAGCACCGCCGGCAATCATGACGTCCGCATCCCCATATTCGATGAGCCGGGCGGCATCACCGATGGAGTGGGTACCCGTGGAGCAGGCCGTAGCCATGGCAATATTCGGGCCTTTAGCACCATACATAATAGAAATATGACCGGCGACCATATTCACAATACAACGCGGAATGAAAAACGGTGAAATACGTCGGGGGCCGTTCTCCGTAACAATTTTATGTTCTGACTCAATACCAGGCAAGCCACCAATGCCGCTGCCAATGGAAACACCAACCCGTTCAGCAATATCCGGACTGATTTTCAGGCCGGAATCTGCAATGGCTTCCATCGCCGCCACAATGCCGTAATGAATGAACAAATCCATTTTTTTGGCATCTTTGCCGGGAATGTATTGGGTGATATCAAAACCGCGCACTTCTCCGGCGATTTGCGAACTGTAAGGGGCAGGATCAATCCGGGTGACGCGACCAATACCACTACGCCCCTGCACAACAGCATCCCATGCGGCCGGAATACCGATCCCCACAGGAGAAACAATACCCAGTCCAGTAATGACTACGCGTTTCTTCAAACGTCAGTTCTCCTCATTACCCTGAAACGAATCTCTGCTCAGGCATCCTTGGCGGGCATGTGAGAGGATACATAATCAATAGCCTGCTGCACGGTAGCAATTTTTTCAGCTTCTTCATCAGGAATTTCACAGTCGAATTCTTCTTCGAGGGCCATGACCAGTTCCACGGTATCCAAAGAGTCGGCGCCCAGATCATCCACAAAGGAAGCCTCATTGGTCACTTCATCTTCATTGACGCCCAACTGCTCGACTACTACTTTCTTTACACGTTCTGCCACATTTTCCATTTGGGAGAAACTCCTTTGCTGGTTAAAAATTATTGTCGGCGAGATTGGACCACAGGGGTGCAGTCCTGTAAAGCCAACGTTACCTTATCCCATCCACATGCCACCATTGACATGAAGGATTTGTCCGGTGATATAAGCGGCTTGCGGGCTGGACAGATAAGCCACAGCCCCCGCCACATCAGCGACGCTACCCAGGCGACCCGCAGGAATTTGCTGTAAAAGCGCTTCCTTATGGGACTCACCTAAACCTTCGGTCATATCGGTACTGATAAAGCCAGGGGCCACACAATTGACCGTCACCTGACGGGCCGCCACTTCTCTGGCTAAGGCGCGGGTAAAACCCGCTACACCCGCCTTGGCCGCCGCATAATTACTTTGTCCGGCATTACCCATGCTGCCAACCACCGAAGTAATGTTGATTATACGGCCAAAACGCGCTTTTAGCATATCGCGCAAACAAATTTTGCTGAGGCGATAAACAGCACGCAAATTGGTGGCCATCACCGCATCCCAGTCTTCATCTTTCATGCGCAACAGTAACTGGTCCCGAGTGATTCCTGCATTATTGACCAGAATGCTGGGCGCAGCATATTCACTTTGAATTTTTTTCAGGCAGGCATCCATCGCCGCATCATCCGTGACATCCAGAACAACCCCGTGGCCTTGGATGCCGCTGGCCTGAAAATTTGCAGAAATGGCCTCAGCCCCCTTGCTGGTAGTTGCTGTAGCAATGACCAGGGCGCCTTCATTGCCGAGCACCCGGGCTACTTCCTGACCAATACCGCGACTGCCTCCGGTAACCAGTACGACCTGATTTTCCAGTGTGCTTCCCATCAAACCTGCTCCAGTGTGGTCTTGAGGCTTTTACCATCTTCTACGTGCAGCATGGTCAAAGAAGGTTCAATCCGTTTGCCAAGACCGGATAAAACCCGTCCCGGTCCCATTTCGACAAAGGTCAGGGCACCTTGGCGCGCCAAATAACGAATGGTCTCGGTCCAGCGTACCGGACTGTATAATTGCTTGGCCAGAACTGCACGAATACTTTCTGGCGTAGTATGACTCTGCACGTCAGCATTGTGGATCAGCAAGGCCTTCGGGGCGCGGAACGCAACTGATTCGAGAACCGTTGAAAATTGTTGTGCCGCTGCGCTCATCAAACTGCAATGACTGGGGACGCTGACCGGCAGCATAACAACCCGTTTGGCACCGGCAGATCGGGCCGATTCAACCAGTCTTTCCACTGCGGCAGATTCGCCGGCGACCACGACCTGTCCGGGCGCATTAAAGTTCGCAGCAGAGAGGACTTTATCCTGTGCTTCCTGGGCGCAGAGCCGCTTGAGATCCTCATCAGCCAGCCCAATGACCGCCGCCATGGCACCGGAACCCTCCGGTACCGCCGCCTGCATCAAACGGCCACGTTCGGCCACCAGACGAACCGCATCGGCATAATCCAACGCATCGGCAACCACCAGCGCCGTATATTCACCCAGGGAATGTCCAGCGACAAAATCGGGATAAGCACCGCCCTCTTCCTCCCATACCCGGTACACCGCATAGCCGGCAGCCAGCATCAGGGGCTGCGTCCAACGGGTCTGGTTGAGTTTTTCGACAGGACCATTCTGACTGAGAGCCCAGAGATCTTCTCCCAACACGTCAGAAGCTTCTACAAAAACCTCCTGGACCAGCGGATGGCTAGACGCCAGATCGGCAAGCATTTGAATAGACTGGGAACCCTGACCGGGAAACACAAAGGCGATAGAGCCGTGCAATCGAACCTCCTCCTAAAACAAACTGTCAGTTGATGCCCATGGGCAACATAAACTTCAAGCCCAACGCAACAACGCCGAACCCCAGGTAAAACCACCACCGAAGGCTTCCAGCAGAAGATTTTGCCCGGCCTTGAAGCATCCCCGCCTGGCTGCATCATCCAGCGCCAAAGGCACCGATGCTGCAGAAGTATTACCATGATGTTCCACCGTCGTCACTACCCGATCCATGGGCAGCTTCAATTTATCGGCCGTAGCCTGGATGATACGGATATTGGCTTGATGCGGTACCAACCAGTCAATATCCTCTGGACCCATTTGGTTTTCTGCCAGGGTTTCCTGAACAATATCTCCGAGTGCGCGCACGGCCATACGAAAAACGGCATTACCCTGCATGGTTAATTGATTGCGACCTTGTGGAACCTGCAGCAATTCGGCATAAGCTCCATCGGCATGAATATGCGTAGAAATGATGCCGGGTGTCGAATCTGCACGGAGTACCACTGCGCCCGCCCCGTCTCCAAACAAAATGCAGGTCGAACGGTCGGTCCAATCGACAATGCGGGACATGCTTTCCACCCCGACTACCAAGGCCGTTTTTACCGTACCGCTGCGAATAAATTGATCAGCCGTAGCCAGAGCATAAATGAAACCAGTACAAACTGCCTGAACGTCAAAGGCCGGCGCGCTGCGATTACCCAGTCGGGCTTGCAACAGACAGGCCGTACTCGGAAAAATCTGATCAGGTGTGGTAGTGGCGACCAGAATGAGATCCAGGTCTTCTGCCTGAATATCCGCATCCTGCAAGGCCTGCCGGGCGGCGTGCTCAGCCATGTCAACGGTTTTTTCATTTTCTGCAGCAATATGGCGCGAACGAATACCAGTACGCTCAAAAATCCAGGCATCACTGGTGTCTACCATCTGTTCGAGATCGGCATTATGCATGACACGCTCGGGCAGATATCCGCCGGTAGCGATAATACGACTATAGATGGGGTTCACGCGCTGTTTCGCACCACGGGATTGAGGTTTTCCTGAATGACTTCGGCAATATGCAGAGTCAGACGGTGCTTGGCCTCGGCAATTCCGACTTCCACCGCCCGCGCAAATGCGTAGCGATCGGCATTACCATGACTTTTAATGACAATACCATTCAGACCCAGCAAGGTCGCCCCATTATACTGCCGGGAATCCAGACGTTTTCTTAATCGCTGCAATATGGGCCGATTAACCAGATAAGCCAGCTTTCCATAAAGCCCTTGCGTATAGCTGGCGCGCAACTCGTGACTGATCATGCTGGCCAGTCCTTCTGAAGTTTTCAGTGCGACATTCCCCACAAAACCATCACAAACGACCACATCCGCAACGCCACGATAAATATCCGAACCCTCAACATTTCCAATGAAGTTGAGTCGTGCTGCACGCAGCAGCACAGAAGCTTCCTTGACCTGCTCATTGCCCTTGATTTCTTCGGACCCGATATTGAGCAGGCCGACACGTGGTTTGGCCACGCCCATCACCCGTTCGGCGAGAATCGAGCCCATGACCGCGAACTGGAGCAGATGTTCTGGATGGCAATCCACATTGGCCCCTAAATCCAGGGCCAAAAAACGCCCGGTGGTGGTCGGCAGAAAGGCAGCAATCGCCGGACGATCAATACCCGGAATAGTTCGCAGAAACACTTTACCCATGGCCATCAAGGCACCAGTGTTACCCGCACTGACCACCGCATCTGCATGTCCATCGCGAACCAGAGCAATGGCTATGTGCATGGACGAATCGCGCTTGCCCCGCAATGCCTGAGAAGGTGCCTCATCCATACCTATCACCTGACTGGCATGGTGGATTTTGACCTGCTCCGAATCCTGAAGATGCATGCGTTGTAATTCACTTTTCAGGATATGGCTGTCCCCGACCAGATGAAAAGTGACATCGGGATAATTCTGCACCAGATCTTTGATGGCAGGAATTACCGTCGATGGGCCACTGTCTCCACTCATGGCGTCTACCGCTATATGCGGCATGAGAACAGCCTCGCGTTGTGCCGGTTCAGCAAGTCACTCAGGCTTCCACAGACTTCTTGACCATTTCACGGCCTTTGTAGAATCCGCACTCGGGGCAAACGTGATGAGGTAACTTGGCAGCACCACAATTCGCACAGACCGAGCGGTTGACGGTTACCAGAAAATCATGGGCACGACGCATATTACGACGTGAATGGGAGGTTTTACTTTGTGGTACGGCCATGTCTCAAATCTCCATTAATCAACAATAACAAATGCTTCCAGTCCGGATACCGGACAAGCGCCAGATTGCCACTCCGCACAACGCGGAATCATCGGCAAAGCCAGCAGAACCTCGTCTTCCAACCACGCCTGCAGTGCCACAACACCCTTATCAGCCAACACGATGTCCAGATCAGGATCTAACGTACTGACCATCTCTTCGGTTTCAGCCAGACCACTATGCACGGGCACCTTTAAGGATAAAGGCATGTTTCCCAGACAACGCTCACAGCGAATTTGTCCAGAAACATTGATCAATCCTTCTGCCAACACGACTGAACCAGTTCGATGCAAATCCAAGTCTGCCTGCACCGATTCCAGTTTTGCCATCGCCGCCGCCAGACGGCTCCATGCAGTAAGATCCACCGGGCCTTCCAGGCGATCGCCGTGGCCGGTCACTTTGGTAAGATGCAGACTGTTGGTTTTAGCGGAAAACATAAGCGCGGCATGTTAGCGATGACTGCGTGTTAAGTAAAGTATTTCATACTGCGGGTGGCTACGAACTTTTCCTATTATCGTTCATGGCATCACTCTGTGGCGACGGTGAAATAGTCCAGCCAGAGTTCGAGCTGGGCGATATCAACCGTGCCCGACTCGAACATTTGTATCATCTCCGCGTAAATTTGCATTGGTGCGCGCCGCCAGCGCCAGCCGTTGATGCGCAGGAATACTATACACTCCATTGCAAATTGACACCCATTCCAGGAAAGGTAATCTGCCGTGCAGCGAATGGAGCTATTTATCACCGTATAATATGCGGTGAATAACTTGCGCTTGCGGAGATTGCGGCTCACAATCTCCGCATGGATAGCGGTGATTATAAATACATCTGGCAGGCCAGTGATTGGCCGAACTGGCGCTTCGATCTGGCAGAGCTTGCTGGCCCCATGGCCGAAGTCAGCAATGCCCAGGGGCTTCTAATGGGCCGTCTGGCCGACGTGCGCATGGCGCTGCGCGATCAGGCCAGCCTGGCGGTGCTCACTGATGAGGTTGTCAAAACCAGCGAGATCGAGGGTGAGCAGCTAAACGTCAAATCGGTGCGTGCGAGCATCGCGCGCCGATTGGGCATGGATATCGGTGCCCTGGCTCCGGTGGATCGACACGTCGAGGGCGTGGTCGAGATGGTGCTCGATGCCATAGCCAATTGCCATGCGCCAGCGTCGCGGGAGCGGCTGTTCGGCTGGCATGCCGCGCTGTTTCCTACAGGCTACTCCAGACTCTCCAGGATCAAGGTTGGCGCTTGGCGCGATGATGCAAGCGGTCCGATGCAAGTGGTGTCTGGCCCCATTGACCGCCAGAAAGTGCATTTCGAGGCGCCACCGGCCGAGCGCCTGGAGGCTGAAACTAGCCGATTCCTGGACTGGCTGAATGGCGCATCAAACACCCCGCCGCTGCTCAAAGCCGGGATTGGCCACTTGTGGTTCGTCACTTTGCACCCATTCGACGACGGTAATGGCCGTATCGCCCGGGCCATCGGTGATTTGCTACTTTCGCGCGCCGATGGCAGCTCGCAACGCTTCTACAGTCTTTCGGCGCAGATCCAGCGCGAACGCAAGGCCTACTACGACATCCTGGAGCGGACCCAGAAGCAGTCAATGGATGTTACCGTGTGGCTCGCATGGTTCCTCGACACTCTCCATCGCGCGGTCGGTCAGGCGCAGCATGTGCTCGACGCCGTGCTGACGAAGACTCGCTTTTGGCAACGCTGGGCGACTATGCCGTTAAACGAGCGACAGGTGAAATTGCTCAACAAGCTGCTCGACGGCTTCGAGGGCAAGCTCACCAGTAGCAAGTGGGCGGCAATCGCCCGGTGTTCGCCGGACACGGCCCTGCGCGACATCAACCATCTGCTTGCGCGGGGTGTACTGCGGAAAACGGATGCGGGCGGACGTAGCACCAGCTACGAGCTCAACGATCTACCGAAGTAGCGGCATTTTCTGAAATCGCCTTGGCTCATGTTCGGAACAGCGCCTTCATGGACTCCTGCCAACCCATTGGTTCAGACGGCGGGTTCGGTAAGCCGCCGAATCGTCAGGGCGCAGCGTTGTTCAATTAACGTATTGATTTGCTCAACCAAAGCATTGCCAGCAAAACTGTGTCCAGGGTCAGACTGGAGCTTGCGCGCCGTCGCTGGTAGTAACTTTGCCAATTCCAGAATGCGCCGTTTGGCCTGCGCCTTGGTAAAGCTCATGCCTTCTGCAAACTGCTCCCAGTGCCGCGCCTGAACTTCGCTGAACTTGTATTTGCTGCCGATTTTCATCGCCATCTTCTGCGTCAGGGTTGGATACACCGCCGTCGACAGCGTGTCGTAGAACGGTGCCAGAACGGGAGCCTTGCCTGAGTACAGCAGCGAGAAGTTCTTGGCATGCGCATCATGATTGCCGATCAGCGCATTAAAGATCACGTAGTCGAGTAGTCGCAGAACCTGCGGCGCACTGGGGCGCGTCGAACTGCGTACCAGATCAAAACACTGCGCCAGATCCGGGCCACCTTCATTCTGGTATTTCATTTCCGGCACCACGCCCAGTGCTTGGCAAAAGTCCTCTTGATGCAGCCGTTGCCGGTGCCCCTGGGCATCGATC
The DNA here is from genome assembly GCF_018853445.1 of Acidithiobacillus concretivorus. GTDB lineage: Bacteria > Pseudomonadota > Gammaproteobacteria > Acidithiobacillales > Acidithiobacillaceae > Acidithiobacillus > Acidithiobacillus concretivorus. Next base: position 16,088 of record NZ_JABELD010000016.1, on the reverse strand, counting down.
AGTCGATCGTAGCGCTCAACCAGTAGAAAGGAGCGATCCAATACCTGGTGAATTTTTGACTTTGCCGGTTTGAGTTGCATGGCCTCAGCCAGCGCCATGCAAAATCCTTCGTTGATCACGCTGTCTTCAACGGCGTGGATGAGCGGTTTCAGGATGTGCGAGCTCGGCGTGCCATTGAGAGGCAGCCCGATGCGCGCACCATCGAAAACCACTGGCAGCTTGTCTTGGGCACCCGCCAAGGAAAGCCGCAAGCCATTATTGCCTGCCAGCATGGGACGACGCGGCAATTCATCCAGGATAGCCACGACTTCCTCGTCGCTCAGCCATTGAACGTCATCGCCGCCTGTTGAAACAGGCAAAGTTTGATCCGGCTCAAGGAAGGTCACAGCCCCAGCGCATTCGCCGCCGATGCGGTCCAGCAGCGCAAAGTCGTTCTGGTTTGATACCTGGAACTGCTGCGCAATCAGACGGCGCATTTGCCCTTCGGGTAGAAGACCCGCAAAGAATGGGCGCGTTTTGCGATCGTCGAACGGGTCCGCTTGCAGGGGCAGTGAGGCGGACAAGGCAACGGCGTCTTTGTGTGACAGCCAACCGGGTGCGTAGCAAAAGTTTAGCCGCCCATCGACCAGTGCCAACGCGCCGACACGATCTGCGAATAGCCAGACTTCCAGCTCATGCGCCATGGTTGCCACACTCGCGTTGATCATTGTCCACAGATGATGGCAACCCGCTCAACTGGACATCTCCACCCAGGGCATCAATGACCCGCAGTACATTTTCCAGCCGCAAGGTGGGCTTGCCTGCTTCAAGGTCGACAATGAAGCGCACACCTACCCCAGCTGCCAGCGCCAACTGGGGCTGGGTCAGCCCGATTTGCTTACGAGCGGCACGTAGTGCATCGCCGAGTTGTTGCGGTGATCGAATGGATGTCATGGCTTACTCAATTTCCCGTTCGGTAAATAATCAGCCACAACCGGACTAAGTGCAAGCGATATTTCCCGTTCGGGAATGTTTGCTGTGGTTAGGGCATGATTCGGTCTTTTGTTTCCCGGTCGGGAAATAGTGTCGCTCTCGATTCCGAATTGACACCCATTTACACCCAATTTTCAGAACTACGCCACTACCACGTGCAAGGCATCGGCCACCAGCACCTTGATGCCACCGGGCGCTACGCCCTGCCTCGCAACCAGGTCGACGATGCGGGAATTGATTTTGGCCGCCTGTGAGTCGCCTGGGCGAGACTCAGAAGATGTCGGGCTCCTGCATCCACGCCGAGATGTCGCGCTGGCCGTGCAGCACGCGCCAGACATCAATGTGTTCGGGACGCTCGACGTAAAACACCAGGTGGGGATAGTGCGCTAGCGGCCAGAAGCGCAGGCCGGACAGGTTCAATTCGTGGGCGTAGCGTGGCGATCCGGTAGCGGGGTGGCGACTGATGTTCGCATAGGCCTGCTCCAAGGCATCAATGAAGCCGAGCGCCGCTTGTTCAGCACCTTCGCTGAGGTAGTAGGCAATCGCGTCGTCAATGTCCCGGTTGGCCAGCTCACGCGGCGCGACAGGCTTGGCCGTCACCCGCGAACGCCAACCTTGGCCGCCTGGCGCACCCGATCACGCAGCCCTTCAAAGTAGGCCGGATCGGCTGGGGCTGCCGGCGCAGACGCCGCTCCCGCAAGCAGGAGGCCTCGCAGGTGCAGGCGATCCTGATCTTTGCGGATCAGCTCACGCACGTATTCGCTGCTGGTGCCGTAGCTACCTTGATTGACCTGCTCATCCACGAAGGACTTGAGCGTATCGGGTAGGGAAATGTTCATTGTGCTCATGGCTCAAGATTAGTCGGTTTGGCAAAATTTGGCAAGATTCATGTTTGTGTATGACCGGCCAGTTCAACCAGCCGAGTGAGATGAGCATTCCCAATGCTCACTCTCTCTGGCCCGGAACGGCCGATTTGGGCGGCTGGCGAAGTCCGCAGGCTTCCGCAGGAACCCCCAACAACACGCGGGAACTGGCGCAAATAGACAAGAAAAAGCCCCAACTGATAACAGTTGGGGCTTCAGTATTGGTGGAGGCGGCGGGAATTGAACCCGCGTCCGCAGTACCTAGACCACCGGATCTACATGCGTAGTTTGTCTATTGGCTTTAACCGCGCCACCCTCCGACAAACAGGATGATGCTACGGCGATTCTGCTTTAGTTTAGGATTGGTTCCACAGACTAGAACAAACCCGATTCCGTGTTTTATGACCCTCCGCGCGTCTTTCGACTCCGGATCCACGAACAAATCCGGGCAGAGGGCTCACTGCTTAAGCAGCGAGGGCGTAATTGCTGTCGTTGGCAATTATGAATCTGCGACCAGTTTTAAGAGCAAACCGCAGCTCTGCATGCACCGAAGGCTTCGCGACCTGCGTCGAAGCCGGTCGCCCCCTATGACTTCGGTTGGACTGGATATGACAGACAAAGTTCCTGTCAGCCAGCCGTCACCAAGGACCCATAATCATAACGTAGAAGCAGCCAGAGTACCAAGCGGAAATTCTCTTCAGAAGACGCAAAAATCAGTGCAGAGGATGTTCCGGCGCAAACAACAATGCGACGTCTTCTTCACCAAAACGATATACTTCCTGACAATATTCGCAGGTAACCACTATCTCCCCTTCACTCTGAAGCGTCTCTTCCGCTTCTGTTTGTCCCAGCGAAATCAGCATGCGCTCCACTTTTTCGGGGGAACAAGAACAGGAAAAAACCAGGGCTTGAGGCGTATGCAGCCGTAGCGCCGAATCGGGGAAAATTTCCGGCAGAAACTGCTCCGGTTTTGCCTGTAACAGTGACTGATCTGAACCGATAGCGATGAATCGGGTCGCCAGTTCCCAGTCTTCCACAGCCAGCACGCCGGGCAGGCGTTGCAGAAAATAGCCGCCCGCCTGCTTGCTTTTTGGATCAGCGACTAATCGAAAATACGCAGGAGACTGCACCGATTCAGCAAAATAGGCATTCAGGGAGAGGGTAAGACTTTCGCGCAGTTCAACCAGTCCCTGATAACGATCACGATCCATGCCCATATCCACGGTAATAGCCAGCAGGGCATCGGGTAAATGTGACAAATCCACCGAAACACCCTCCTCCCAATTACCATAGGCACGCATACCTCCGGCTGCTGTCATCTCCGCAACCAGAAGTTTCAGCGGACCTTTGCTTTGCGCCTGAATAATCAGACGTTCATAATTTTTCTGAGTGGTGGCCAATAAGGCCAGACCGACCAACGCTTCGCCCAATAGCTGAGCCATGTCATCCTGCCCCTTGAAATCCCGTAAAACCCGGGCATAAATCTCGTCAAGGCGGCAGCGCGCGCCGCGTAATGGTAGGGTTTCCCAATAAAAAACTTGTGAAAAATCAGTCATGCTAATCCTCGAAATGCAAACCTTCCAGACCAATTCCCATCAGCGGCTGCAAGGCGCGCTGAAGCTGCTTAAACAAACGCGGATCATGGGCCTCCTGTTGCGCCAGCAGTTCTTTCATGTGTTGGCGTTCTGTGGGTTTGCCAAAACAGGCCGGACAGTTCTCATAAATGACCGGTAATTTTTGTTCTTCAGCATGCTGGCGCATCTGCCGTTCGCGACAATACACCAGCGGACGAATCACCCGCAAATCCCCTTCCCTGACCCGGTAATGGGCTTTCATGGTCCGCATTTCGCCATTGTAAAACATAGACATGAAAAAGCTTTCGGCAAAATCATCCAGATGCTGCCCCAAAGCGAGAACATTGTAACCTTCGCGGCGGGCGCAGCGATAAAGGACTCCCCGGCGCATGCGCGCACAAAAGCTGCAGTAGGAGGGGCGCAACAGATGCTTTTTGGCCCGCTCGTAAATATCCTGTCGCTCCAGAAAATAAGGAATCCCCAAAGATGCCATGTAAGGCAGCAGCACTTGCGGATCGTAGTCAGGGCTCATGGGGTCAACAGTCGCCACCCCCAGTTCAAAGGGCAGCGAAAATTGCCGCTGCATGGCACGGAGCATGTGCAGCAAGGTGAGCGAATCCTTACCCCCCGAAAGCGCCAAAAGTATGCGGTCACCGGGCTGAATCATGCGAAAATCAGCCACCGCACGACCAATGCGCCGCTGCAGCAACTTGGGTACAGGTAGACGTGGCACGTCTGAAGAATCGGAGTCTTGCTTCATTCGCCGCTCTGGGCAGCCAGTTCTTCGCAACTGACGACGGCCGCACCTAATTTACCGACCACAATACCTGCCGCACGATTAGCCAGCTCTACCGACTGATCCATGGGCCATCCGGCGGCCAAGGCCGTCGCCAGGGTGGCAATGACCGTATCCCCAGCACCAGTCACATCAAATACTTCACGCGCCCGGGCGGGATGATGATGAATGGCATGTTCGGTGAACAGGGTCATCCCCTCCTCGCCACGAGTGACCAGGAGTGCTTCCAGCTGCAACTTCTGGCGCCATTCATGGCCCAGCGCCAGAAACTGTTCTTCACTGCCCCAGGTTCCGGCCACAGCCTGAAATTCGCTCAGGTTGGGCGTAATAATGGTTGCTCCGGCATAGGGACGATAATCCCGTCCTTTGGGGTCAATCAGCACCGGTAGCCCTGCAGCCCGCCCGGACGCTATCAGGGATTCGACAGCCTGCAAGGCCCCTTTTCCATAATCAGAAAGCAGCAAGGCCCCCGCACCCGTCAATATTTCATGCGCCCTGGCGCGCATATTTTCCCCATGTTCGGGGCTGGGCTGTGACTCAAAATCCATGCGCAGTAACTGCTGTTGATGGCCAATGACCCGCAATTTTACGGTGGTCGGGTAGCTGGCATCGGCGATCAGCCGGGTTTTAACACCGGCCTGCTCAAGAAGGCGCGTCAGTTGAGCTCCAGCAGCATCCTCTCCGACCGGCGCCAGCAAATGCGCCTCGGCTCCCAGGGAAAGCACATTCAGCGCCACGTTGGCAGCCCCTCCCGGACGCTCTTCCTCACGGCGAACCTGTACCACGGGCACCGGCGCTTCCGGCGAAATACGATCAACCTTGCCAAACCAGTAACGATCCAGCATCACGTCGCCAATGATGGCGACCCGGGCCTGAGCAAGATTCTCCAGCGTGTTCAGCATATCAAGGCCGTCCAATGGCAGAATAGACGAAGCCTTCTGCCCGCAGTACCGTCGGTTCATAAATATTGCGGCCGTCGACAATGACAGCCTGGCGGAGAACCTGACGCATTTTCACAAAATCCGGACTGCGAAACTCCTGCCATTCCGTACAAATAACCAGGGCATCCGCACCCTCGCAGGCCGCGTAAGGATCGGCGCAAAGGGTCAGTGCCGGCTCCCCGGCGTACACCCGCCGAACCTCATCCATTGCTACAGGATCATAGGCCTGCACCATGCCGCCTCTTTTCATGATACCCGCAATCAGTGCCCGGCTGGGGGCTTCGCGCAAATCATCCGTATTGGGTTTGAATGCCAATCCCCATATGGCAATTTTTTTGCCTTTCAGGTCTTCCCCGAGGACAGCTACCAATTTTTTCTCCAGAATCTGTTTCTGGCGATTATTGACGGCTTCCACTGCCGTAAGCAGCGGGGCGTCAAAATCATGTTGTCTGGCGCTGTATTCCAGGGCACGCACGTCTTTGGGAAAACAGGACCCCCCATAACCACAACCCGGATAAATAAACGAATAACCAATACGGGGGTCCGCACCAATGCCCCGACGTACCTGTTCAATATCCGCTCCTACACATTCGGCCAGCCCAGCCAATTCATTCATCAATGAAATTTTGGTGGCCAACATGACATTGGCGGCATATTTGGTCAATTCGGCGGAAGGTGGATCCATGATAATGAGACGGTCATGATTACGATTAAAGGGTGCATAGAGCGCGCGCATTTTTTCGGCGGCAACGGGATCATCGGTACCCACCACAATCCGGTCTGGTTTCATGAAATCCGCTACCGCCGCACCTTCTTTCAAAAACTCCGGGTTAGAGACCACCACGAAAGGGATATCCACCCCGCGCTTGGTCAGTGCGGCCGCAATATGATCCTGTACTTTGCGCGCGGTTCCCACCGGAACCGTGGATTTGTTGATGACAATCACCGGATTCTGAAGATGCTGACCAATTTCACCCGCAACAGCCAGAACATGACGCAGGTCCGCAGAGCCGTCTTCTTCGGGTGGGGTGCCTACCGCAATGAATACAAAATCACCATGAGCAACGCCCGCAGCAATATCCGTCGTAAACTGCAGTCTTCCACTTTTGACCCCATCCTGGACAATGCCCGGTAAGTCGGGTTCGTATATGGGAACTTCAGCCTGACGCAAACGCGCTACCTTAGCCGCATCGATATCCACGCAAAGCACCTGATTACCGACCTGAGCCAGGCAGGCTCCAGTGACCAGGCCGACATATCCAGTTCCGACAACCGTTACTTTCATGCGTTAAGCTCCCAATTCCAGAATGACCACCGCAGTGGCATAACGACGTTCATCACTGATGGAAAGCCAGGTACGCACTTCCCTTCCCCATTGCGCCAGCAATTCTCCGGATTTCCCCTGCATCAGCAATTGCGGCCGCCCGGCCGCATCGTGGGTGACTTGCACGTCCGACCAGCGCATACCTTCACCCAGACCGCTTCCCAGCGCCTTATAGGCCGCTTCCTTCGCGGCAAAACGCCGTGCCAGAAAAGCCGCAGCAGCAGCCGCTTCGCCAGGCAGATCAGCGCACTCCAGCGGGCCCAGAATACGTGCATTCAGACGCGCACCATAGCGTGCATGCAGACGGGCCATGCGTTCTACAGCCACAATATCTGTACCCATTCCAACAATCATCCACGGGCCTCAAGCATCAATCGCTTCATTTCCGTAACTGCCGCGCCAAGACCGCTAAATACTGCATGGGCAACAATGGCATGACCAATATTTAACTCGCGAATCCCCGGAATGGCAGCAATCGCCTGGACATTATGGTAATCCAGCCCATGACCCGCATTCACCTGCAGCCCCAGGCTTTCTGCAAAATTGACCGCACTGCCAATCAAACCCAGTTCTTCAAGACGTTTTGCCGTATCAGGCGCATTGGCATAGCGACCAGTGTGTAATTCCACCACCGGGGCACCCGTCTCCGCCGCTGCTTCCAGCTGAAAAGGGTCCGGATCAACAAACAAAGAGACCCTCACCCCGGCCTTGGCCAGACGCTGACAGGCTTCCTTGATGCGTGGCATTTGTCCGGCAACATCCAGTCCACCTTCGGTGCTGAGTTCGGCACGCCGTTCCGGCACCAGGCAGCAATCACTGGGAGACAATCGCTCGGCAATGCGCAGCACCCCTTCTTCCACTGCCATTTCCAGATTAAGGCGAGTCCGCAGGATTTGGCTGAGAATCTCAATATCCCGGTCCTGAATATGGCGACGATCCTCGCGCAGGTGCGCAGTAATGGCATCGGCTCCGGCGCGTTCTGCGACAAAAGCCGCTTCGATTGGGTCAGGATATCGGGTACCCCGCGCCTGACGCAGGGTGGCCACATGATCAATATTAACGCCCAAGGCAATCATGGATGATGCTCCTCATGGTTCAGGTTGATGCGCTACGTTTATGGCGTTGCAAGTATGCAGCAAGGAGGCGCCGACTCTCCAGCGCCTTACTGCCGAGATGGACCTGCAGTTCACGTTCCAGATAATTTCTCAAGTGCGCATTATAGCCGGAAGCTGGCGCGCTGTTCATCGGGCCATCAAGCCATAGCAAGGCTTCTGCAGGAATGGTTACAGAGCCTTGTTCTGGTGTATGGCGGGGACAAAACACGCCGGCCTGAGTCAGGTAAGACCATTGGGTGTCGGCCGTCAGGGTGATACCACATTGTCCACAATGGCTCAGATCTGCCGCCCAACCCAAGGCTTCGAGCAGATGCCGTTCGTAGCGCCGCAGATTCCAGGCGATTGCTGCGACATCGTTCAAGCCCTCGATAGTGGTTTCATACTGGTCAAAAAACTCGGGAAACGGATCAGCACGCTGGGTGAGGCGCAACAGTAACTCGTTCATATAAAACAAGCTCAGGTTTTGCAAGGTATTCTGAGGATGTACGGCAGCCAGCTCTTCGGCCTGTACCAATAAGGGGAGATCCCCTTTCCCCTGCCAGCGAATCCACAACGGTCGCCCCGCTTCAATTCTGGCAAGTGGCGAGCGGGGACGTCGTGCGCCCTTGGCAAGCAGCCCCAGACGTCCTTGTTTCCGACTAAAAAACTCTACTACCAGGCTCGAATCTCCATAAGCATAGCGGTGCAATACCCAGGCCCGATCACCGGACTCAGTCGTCATACCCCAGCTCGCGCAAAATATGGGGATCATCCGTCCATTGCTCTTTTTGTTTGACCCAGAGGCCCAGCCAGACGCGTTCTTCGGTCAACTGCTGCAACGCTTCCCGGGCACGACTGCCAATAACCCGCAAGCGACTGCCACCCTCACCAAGAATGATGGCTTTTTGACCTGAGCGCCGACAGTAAATGGTCGCTTCAATACGCTGTTGTCCGTTTTCAACCTGATAACTATCAATAGCGACAGCCGTATCGTAAGGTAATTCTGCGCCCAACTGCCGGAAAATCTGTTCGCGAATAATTTCCGCTGCCATGAAACGCATATTCCGATCAGTCACCTGATCTTCAGGAAAAACCGCTTCCGAAAGGGGTAATAACGGAATCAATACGTCGGCCAGTCGTTCCACATCCCCGGTTTTACGCGCTGACAGAGGAATCACAGCGACGAAATCGGCGCGTTCGGACAAACTCTGCAAGTAAGGAAACAAACGCTCTTTGGTCTTGATTTTGTCTATTTTATTGACCACGGCCAGTAACGGAATGCCACTGCGCTGCAACCAGCGCAATGCCTCACTATCATCCGCTGTCCAGGCAAGTGCTTCCACCACCAGCACCCCCAGATCTGCCGACTCCAGAGCGCCTCGCGTTGCTCTGAGCAAGTGCCTATTCAAGCTACGGTAACCACTATGGACACCCGGGGTATCTAAAAACAAAGCCTGGCCATCGGGTCGGGTTAAAATTCCCAGAATCTGATCACGGGTAGTTTGTGGACGGGGGGCCGTAATACTGATTTTTTGCCCCACCAGATGATTCAGCAGCGTAGATTTTCCCACATTGGGACGGCCCAGCAGGGCTACATAGCCACTCCGGTAGGTTTCGACAACGTCCTGATCAGAATTTTCAGCCACGCGGGATATTCTGCAGTTGCGCAAGCATCAATGTAGCTGCCTGTTGCTCGGCTTTGCGCCGGCTACCATCTTCTGCTTCCGTCGGCTCAATTCCAGGAACGCTACAGCGCGCCACAAATCGCCTTTCGTGGGCCTGCCCTTTTTCTTCAATAAGCGTATAAATCGGCAGGGGTCGCCCTCGACCCTGCAAAAATTCTTGCAAACGGGTTTTGGGGTCGCGTAATTCAGCATCACCCAACTGATCGGTAATACGCGGTTCCAGCAACTTAAGGACAATGCCTTCAGCGGCACTAAAGCCTCCGTCCAGAAAGGCCGCCCCAATAACAGCCTCCAGGGCGTCGGCGCGAATGGAATCGCGCCGCGCGCCACCACTGCGCACTTCGCCCGGACCCAAAATCAGATAATCCGCCAAGGCGATTTCACCGGCTATTTCAGCCAGAGTTTCTTCGCGCACCAGCCGTGCGCGCATACGCGATAAATCCCCTTCGCTCACCCTGGGGAAACGCCCAAACAATCGGGCCGCCACCACAAAATTAAGGGCAGCATCACCCAGAAACTCCAGTCGTTCATTATGTGCAGACCCCGCACTACGATGCGTCAATGCCTGGGTGAGCAAACCCATTTCGGCAAAGCGGTATCCCAGCGTTTTTTGCAGTATATCCAGCGAACCCATAACCCCATTCTCAGTTATTTTGAAACAAAAAATAGCGCCATCATACACGGAAAGAACCGGTCGCGAATACTCCAAAAGAAACTACAGTTGCTGGTGAAGCGCTGCCGTGCCATTGAACAATCCGGAAAAACGGCCGTGGGCCGGAAGGCTTTTTGCTCCAACGTCCCTTGCCTGTTGTTCTAAGGTTCATCCTGCTGTCAGGAGAGAACTCGCCCTGCGGGCTCAGACAGCTCTCCTGACGGGCGCAGGATTTCACCAAGAACAACAACGGCGCGGGCCAAAGTCGCTGCAAAGCCTTCCGGCCCACGGCCGTTTTTCGCTTACTGTTTTCAGTGACCGCCCTTTGCCTGGAAATGCAGAAGCAGGCTCATATTTCCTGCCAAAGGCACTATTTTGTCGTAGGTAACCGTAATCAAAACCGGTCCTGACCCGGCTTTTTCAATAACGATGTCTTTTTGTGGAATACGGATCATGGCGACACCCAGTCTTCCATTTAGATTATAGAGTATCTGTCCTGCAGATTCTTCGGGTCCGGCTTGTTGCGCCTGTTGTTTGACAATGTTTTGTAAGGACCAGTAATCATAGTAGCTAGGCATCACTTTCACGACAAAAGCAATGGCCAGTACCAAGATCAAAATCCAGAAAATCACCCCGATAAGACCAATACCGGCTTCCGGGGATGGTAGCTCAGCAGTTTTTTGGGGCAGACTGCCAAGCTTGCGGATGAATGGATTATAAACTTGCATTGAAGGAATCTCCCGAAATTCTGGATGGACTGATGCCCGTTAGTTAGACGCCAACGGTGCTTTATGCAAGTGTATTCAACAAGAATTAATGCTGACCATCCAGTGAACGGCCAATCTGCTTCCAACGAATAGACCAGTCTTCAGCATCCCAGGAAAACCACACAAACATGGCTTTGCCAACAATATTGTGCTCTGGCACCACACCCCAGAAACGACTGTCATTACTGTTGTCACGATCATCTCCCATCATGAAATAGGAGTGGGGAGGAACTTTATAGGGTCCAAAATCCATCTGGGCTTCAGGCGTATCAAATTCAATAATGTGAAAATGGTGACCGCCCAATTCCTGAGCATATTCTTTGGTGGGAATGACCATGCCTTCGGCACCCTGTCCTTCTGGGCGATAATTAAAATTCCTAATAAATTTTTGTGGGACCAGTTTGCCATTAATATACAGGTCATTACCCTTCACTTCGATCGTATCGCCAGGAAGACCAATGACCCGTTTGATATAATCAATACGGGGATTTTTCGGATAACGAAACACCATAATATCCCCGGCTTCTACCGGGCTACCCTGAGTTAAGGGGATATGAATCAAGGGGAGTCGCAAACCCCATTGAAATTTGTTGACCAGAACAAAATCACCGACCCGAAGAGTAGGAATCATCGAGCCTGATGGAATCTGGAATGGTTCAAATAGAAAGGAACGAATTAAAAATACCACGAGAAGCACCGGAAAAAAACTACGCGCATATTCTACAATGAGTGACTCACGGGTTTCCTTGTCGCGCCTGCGCCGCAGAAAAACAATATCTACCAGCCAGATCAGACCAGATAACAGCACCGCCAGAAACAAACCCAAAGTAAAATCCATTGACGTTTTTCCTTCCTTTTTAGCGTTTATCGCTCTTGAGTACCGCCAGAAAAGCTTCCTGCGGAATTTCTACGTGTCCGATTTGTTTCATACGCTTTTTGCCCTCTTTCTGCTTCTCCAGCAATTTTCGTTTGCGGGAAATATCTCCACCATAGCATTTGGCCAGGACGTTTTTACGCATTGCCTTGACGGATTCACGGGCAATAATTCGGGCACCAATCGCCGCTTGTATGGCCACTTCGAACATTTGTCGGGGAATAAGTTCACGCAAACGGGTAACAAGCTCACGTCCGCGACGCTCGGAAACATCGCGATGGACAATCCAGGACAGGGCGTCCAGCTTTTCGCCATTAATCAAAATATCCATTTTAACCAATGGACCGCTTTCAAAACGCGCAAACTCGTAATCCATGGATGCGTAACCGCGACTGACCGATTTCAAACGATCAAAAAAGTCCAGGACCACCTCATTATGGGGCAAGTCATAACGCAACATCACCTGCCCCCCCGTAAACTGCATATTTTTTTGCCGGCCACGCCGTTCTTCGCACAGGGCAATCACCGGTCCCAGATAGGTTTCCGGTACCAGAATATTGGCACTGATGACGGGCTCCTGAAAATCGGCGATTTTCTGGACAGGTGGCAATTCTGCGGGGTTAGAGATTTTCAGGGTCTGCCCATCAGTGGTAATCACCTGATAAACCACGGTAGGTGCAGTGCTGATAAGTTCCAGCTGATATTCCCGTTCCAGGCGTTCCTGAACAATTTCCATATGGAGTAAGCCGAGAAAACCACAACGGAATCCAAATCCCAAGGCCTGCGAAGTTTCGGGTTCAAATTGCAGGGCCGCATCGTTCAAGCGCAATTTCTGCAAGGCTTCACGAAAATCCTCGTAATCAGATGAATCAACCGGATACAAGCCGGTAAACACTTGCGGTTGCACCTCGCGAAATCCCGGCAAAGCCTGGGGCGCGGGCCGATCCTGCTCAGTCAGGGTATCGCCCACCCGCGCGCCTTCAATAGTTTTGACTCCGGCAATAACAAACCCGACGGCCCCCGTTTCGAGTGCCGGTACGATCAACGATTTCGGGGTAAATACCCCTACTTTTTCGACCACATAATTTTTCTGCCCGACCATAGTGACGACCCGCTGACCGGGCCGGATGGATCCGTTCATGACCCGCACCAGCACTACTGTACCTAAATAGTTGTCAAACCAGGAGTCGATAATGAGCGCCTGCAAAGGGGCGTTGGCATCGCCTTGAGGCGCAGGAATCCGTTCAACCACTTTTTCGAGAATCTCGCGAATACCGATGCCTTCCTTGGCGCTGGCTTCAATAGCGTCATCGGCGGGGAGTCCGACAATTTCCTCAATTTCCGTACGCACCCGGGCCGGATCTGCCGCTGGAAGATCAATTTTATTGAGCACAGGAACAATTTCGAGATCATGTTCCAAAGCTGTGTAGCAATTCGCCACACTTTGGGCTTCTACCCCCTGGGAGGCATCTACCACCAGCAAAGCCCCTTCACAGGCTGCCAGGGAGCGGCTCACTTCATAGGAAAAATCCACATGACCTGGAGTATCAATTAAATTGAACTGATATTCCTGTCCATCTTTGGCCTTAAATTGCAGGCGCACACTTTGCGCCTTGATAGTAATGCCCCGTTCTTTTTCAATATCCATGGTATCCAGTACCTGACTGGACATTTCCCGCTCGCTCAGGGCACCACACAAGCGGATAAACTGATCAGCAAGCGTGGATTTACCGTGGTCCACATGGGCAATTATGGAAAAATTACGAATATGTTGCTGCTCAGTCATATACCCTTAAATCCCTGACAACCTGACAGGTCTCACTGTCTTGATCGACACCATAACAAAAAGGGCTGGTATATACACCCAGCCCCGGACGATTTCTCTATGCTTCAGCGCGGAAGTGAAAGCACTATATAGAAGCTACCGTCACCACGACGCACCAGTACTGGAACCGGCTGCTCGGCAGGCAGAGAAGCTACCAGCTTTTGCAATGTACTGACGTTATTGACGGGCTGTTGTGCCACCTGAAGAATGACATCTCCCGGGCGAATCCCTGCTTCCGCCGCAACCCCCGACGCGACGCCCAAAACCAGCACGCCGGTATTGACGTTCAGTTGCTTGCGGGCTTCTGCCGTCAATGGACCTACTTCAATATTCAGCCGTTTAATTTCACCTTTCTGGGCTTGGGCATCAGGAGCAGCGGTCTTGTCGGTCCCTTTGTCCATTTCCCCGGGCAGACTTTCAACGACTATATTCAGAGTCATGGGCTTACCATCCCGAATAATTCCCAGTTTGGCCTTGAAACCGGCAGGCAGCGCTCCGACCATGGGCGGCAACTGGCCCGAGTTGTAGACAGCATGCCCGTCAAAGGAAATAATTACGTCACCGGGGCGCAGTCCAGCCTTGGCAGCCGGTCCATCGGGCACTACCTGGGAAACCAGGGCTCCTATCGGTTCTTTCATGTGGAAGGATTTAGCGAGATCCATACTGACATCCTGAATCATCACACCCAGCCAGCCGAAATGTACCTTCTGATGCAGTTTGAGTTGCTTGACCGCATCCATGGCCACATTGATGGGGATCGAAAAAGATAAGCCCATGTAACCACCGCTGTTGGTATAAATCTGGTCATTAATACCAATGACCTGACCACGCATGTTAAATAATGGACCACCAGAATTACCCGGATTGATGGGCACATCGGTCTGGATAAAGGGAATATAGGGATCATCCGGCAATGGCCGAGCAGTAGCACTGACGACGCCCTGAGTCACGCTGTTCTCAAAACCAAAGGGAGAACCTACAGCCAGTACCCACTGCCCTACTTCGAGCTTGCCGGAATCACCAATCTGCACCGTCGGCAGATTATTGGCATCGATTTTAAGCAGCGCCACATCCATACGGGTAGACAAGCCCACCAGATGGGCCGTGTACTGGTGATGATTGGTGAGACTGACGATGATTTTTTGGGCACCCTTGACTACATGGGCTGCCGTAACAATGTAACCATCAGCACTGACAATAAAGCCGGAACCCAGCGATTGGACCTGATACTTATGACTGGGAGCCGCTCCTCCTCCCTGATCACTACCCGGTTGTCCTGGCGCACCAAAAAAAGGGGCAAAAAACTGGTTGAGCGGCGAATTGGGCGGAAATGGCGAACCAGCACCATGGGCCACCTTGGTTTCCGTGGTACTGATGTTCACAACCGCCGGACCGTATTGCTTTACAATAGGGGTAAAGTCAGGAAGCGCAACCATTGACGCCTGCGTTGAAGCCGCAACCGCCGCAACCGGAAGCATTCCACCCACACTCACAGCAAATCCCACACATAGCGCCACCATTGGGCGCTGTCTACGCAGCACACGATTATTCAAAGTAAACTCCCTCCCAACCACGATTTATCACTTATTTGAATACCCTACCTATCATCTCGGTATCCGGGCATGTTGGCAACAATTTAACAGCGATTTTTAGGGATAGCCGCCAGCAGGATTATAATTGGAAAAATTGCTGATGCCCGTTGCCGGACTATATACCGTATTTTGCAGCCCACCGGCGTTTGGATAATAGGCTGATTCTGAAACCGGCAAATAGTTACTATGTCCAGGAATCCAGAGCCGCTTGATATCGCGCTGGATCATCAAATCCGGACCTGACGCCTGAACATTGAAATCGGCAACGGGGCGGAGATGAAACACTTCACGGCTATTATGTGCGCCGCTTAACAGTGCCGTTCGATGATAATGAGCAGGATTTGCCTGATCGCCTTGTCCTTCAGTCAGCGTATTGCGTGGTAACAAACCCACCAAGGTGACAGACACTACCAGCACGGCCGCTACTGAACCGGCTTTCATCCAGAAAGGACTGATGGCACTTCGTGATATGGCGGCACGAGGAGCCAGGATACTGGGTTCATCGGCTATTTGTGCGGCCACGCGATCTGCAAATCCAACAGAAGCCCATTGCGTCCCGGTACGATCATTTTGCAGCAAAAAAGAAACCCGGTACTGGTTTTCCCAGGCATCACGAAGGCCCCGCTCACCTTGCAATCGGGCGGCCATACGATTCGCCTGCAAGGGACTCATTTCGCCTTCCATGAAGGCCATCAGCTCTTTTTTTGTTTGTTCGTCCATGACTGTTCCTGATCTAACAAAGGTGCCAAAACTTTGGCAATGGCCTCACGAGCCCTGAAAATACGGGACCTCACAGTACCCACCGGACACTCCATAACCTGCGCAATTTCGTCATAGCTAAGCCCTTCAAATTCTCTCAGGGTAACCGCTGTTCGCAAATCCTCCGGCAAATCCGACAAAGCACCATCTATATGCTCAGCCAGCTCCTTACTCAATAACACGCCTTCGGGGGTGTCATACTCTCTTAGTCCATCAGCACTGGCAAATTGTTCCGCATCTTCAGTTTCAGCATCCACAATAGCCACCTGCCGCCCCTGGGCGACCAGATGATTTTTCGCGGTATTGACGGCAATACGATATAACCAGGTATAAAATGCACTGTCACCCCGAAAATTCTTCAATGCCCGAT
>NZ_JABELD010000159.1 GCF_018853445.1 Acidithiobacillus concretivorus | reverse complement strand
TAGGTCTGTTCATTGGATAATCCCATTTAATTTAATTAGTCTAATTTTGTGCTTTTTGCATGGGTATTAAAAAACGGCGGTTTCCCGCCGTATAGTGCTTGTTCTTAAGGTTTTACCAGATAGCTTCAGTCACCCGTCACCGGACGCCGTTCACCATCACCATAGAAGGCATAAGCTTCTTCACCATGAATGGCATCATCACCAATCATCAGTTCTTCTTCAGACATGCGCAGCGGTACCACCAGGCTGATCAGCTTCAGAAGAATGTAAGTGACGACGATATTGAGGGCGATGATAAATGCTGCGCCAATAATCTGCAGCCAGACCTGATGCCAGTTACCGTCAATGGCGCCTCCCGGGTTGCTTAATCCAAAAGCTGCACAGCCTTCCTTGGTGGCAAGCAAGCCAGTCATGATCCCGCCAAGAACACCAGCCACCGCATGGGTATGGAAAACGCCAAGCGTATCATCAACTTTTCGGAATAAGGCAGTCTTGCCCAGCATATTCATGCTCAGCCAGGGGATGATGCCGGAAGCGATACCAATAGCGATAGCGCCCCATCCGTCTACGACACCTGCAGCGGGCGTGATGGCCACGAGGCCGGTAATCATGCCTTGAACCGCCCCGATAACGGCGGG
>NZ_JABELD010000158.1 GCF_018853445.1 Acidithiobacillus concretivorus | reverse complement strand
GATGCCCCCCATAAACCACCAACTGCTGACCTGCCTGCAGATCACGCGCGGAGCGCAGATGATTCCACTGCTTCATCTGCTGAACACTGACCCCCGCGCGCATGGCTATTTGTGACAGGGTGTTCCCTGGATGTACCGTCAAATGGCTGAGCCGTGCCTGAGTGACGGGCTGGGCCACGGAGGTGGCCGCGACGGCCGGTTGGGCGACGGGCAAAGCCTGGGCTGCAGCCTCCTGCGGCATGGTCAACAGCGCTGTTTTTAGCGTGGCCGCCTTGTCCTTGGGAACCACGAGCTGATAGTCCGCCGGGACTACGCCATAACTGATTCCGGCATTGAGGTGCTGCAATTCGCGCACCGGGACATTCATCAAATTGGCAGCCACATTGAGGGCGACCGATTTAGGGGTGGTGACTACCGCTATGTGGGCCGTGTTGGGGATATAGGGCAGGCTGACGTGGTAAGCCTTGGCATTTTTGATGACCTGGGCAAGACCCAACAATTCGGCCACGTAATTTTCAGTTTGTTCGGGAAGATTCAGATCCCAGAAATCGGTAGGTTGGCCGGCCGCCAC
>NZ_JABELD010000157.1 GCF_018853445.1 Acidithiobacillus concretivorus | reverse complement strand
CTGGTAGTGGTAAAACGGACAAAGCCTATCTCTGGGTGTATCGCAGTCAGGCAGATGCCCCACATCCCATCGTGGTCTTTGATTATGCCCCAGACCGCAAGGGCATTCATCCGCAAAACTTCCTGGACGACTGGAAAGGGATCCTCCAGACCGATGACTATGGGGGGTATGATGCCCTCTATCGCAAGGAGCAAGTCACAGAAGCCGGATGCTGGGCGCATGTGCGGCGCCACTTCTATGACGTGGAGCAGCG
>NZ_JABELD010000156.1 GCF_018853445.1 Acidithiobacillus concretivorus | reverse complement strand
CCGTCTACTTGCTGCCGCCAATATGTGGCCTTCTCTTCCTTCGTCATACCCACCCCTTCTCGCTGTATGCGGGGCAGGATCGGTCAGGTCAGAAAGTTTGGGAAGGTGGGTTGCTTAGACGCTTACTATTAATCTCTGACGTTCAGTTCTGTGTTGTATTTACATCCATCCGTTGTTTCATTCTCTAGTTTAGACATTCAGCCCGGCTCCGCCGGGTTTTTATTTTCTATTTTTGCTACGAAAGTGCTTGACACGGAGATAGTGCCGTGCGGCCGACCCTTTGGAAAAAAGGGTCGGCCAATGAGAAGCGTTTTAGGCTTCTCGGAATCACTGCCATGTCCTTTCAGCGTCTCGTTACCCTCCGCCTTTCAGAGTGGATTTCATACTTTCTCGCGGCCGTGCCGCCGCGCTCGCGGCGCAGCTTCATCGAACTGCTGTGCGGGTGCCTGATCTCCCCTGATGGCTGGGTTACCCGCGCCCTCAGCCATATTTCACTGCGCTGCCATTGGACCACTTATTACAAACTCCTGGAGCGTGAATCCTTGCGGACCCAAGCTTATGTCCTCGCCCAGAACTGGGTAGGGCTGGCGTTGACCCTGCGGAGCCGCTCCGGCAAAGCCCTTTCCTTTCCCATTCGCTTGCGTCTCGTGCCCCGTACCGGCAACACCCACAAGCTGAAAATCGCTGGGGCATTACTGCGGGCCTTTATACCCCACATCCCCGTACCCGTCCGCTTGCTCACCGATGCCTGGTTCATGCGCCGCCGCCTGCTCTTGCCCCTGCTGCGTCAGCGTGGCCAGTTCATCGGCCAG
>NZ_JABELD010000155.1 GCF_018853445.1 Acidithiobacillus concretivorus | reverse complement strand
CGCCCGATTACAGGAAAACGGCATAGCCGCCCAGGTGGATCACCGCAGTCTGGCGGAGCAAGGTCAGGATCGGGCACCGACCCGGCATCTGGGGCCAGCGGCCAGTGGTTATGAGCGGCGGACCGGGCAACCGAGCCGCCGAAGGCTGGATTTTGAGCAGGAAGTTTCGGAACGATTAAAGCTGGCCAAGGAAGCGGGTGAGCTGGAGCGGCAAGACCTGGCGGTAGATCAGAGTATTCTTGATCTATCCGGC
>NZ_JABELD010000154.1 GCF_018853445.1 Acidithiobacillus concretivorus | reverse complement strand
AGCATCGACAATAACCCTGTAGAGCGGGCGTTGCGGGGCGTGGCCATTGGGCGCAAGAATTTTTTATTTGTTGGAAATGATGCCGGTGGCGAGCGTGCCGCGTCCTTCTACAGCATCATCGAGACCTGCAAGCTCAACGGCATCGAGCCCTTCGCATACCTCTGTGACGTGCTCGAAAAGCTCCCCACTTGGCCCAACAAGCGGCTCCACGAACTCTTGCCGTGGAACTGGAAAAAAACCGCATTACCCTGATGGGCGCCAATCCGCAAGGGTGGGTTGGCTGAACGTTTAC
>NZ_JABELD010000153.1 GCF_018853445.1 Acidithiobacillus concretivorus | reverse complement strand
AGCGGTCGCGCCAATTTGCTGATTGGTGCCATAACCCGAAATCACTGCCCAGGGGTTAATACCACCACCGGCAGCACCGTCTATCGCTGTTACTGCGCCAGTGCCCAAAATGCGGCCCTGACCAAACAGGCTGGCAGCCCCGATCGCCGCATTGGCGGTTAGCGGCACCAGTGCACCCAATGCACAAGCAATTGCAACGGCTAATCCTTTACTCTTCATCGATTTGACGACGTTAGTATTCAATTTATTCATAACCTCCTCCTAAAAAGGACTTAAAATTTTGCGAGCACGACTGATTGCTAGCAGCCTTGTAAAGCAACAACTGTGCCACAATATTATTGCCTAAAATTATCACTACTAGTGATTAAAATTCAATTTCTTGGTAACAAAGAAATTTACCGTTAAATAATATATTGAATAATTTAAATTAATGTTCTATAAGTGTTTTACTTTTTTTATGCTACAAATTATTATATTTATTTCTATATATAAACACATTGTAACCTTTTAAGTTACGCTTAATAATATACGCACCGAGACCCCGTCATGTCGATTAATTTATGACATGTCATACTAATTTTCATGACACGTCATGACGTGTCATGACGCATTAATTTGTCTGACATGCATAATTAATAGTTATTCAATATCACGCCATTATATTGAATTTTTTAAAAAAATGTTGACCACCCTAAAAGTAAATCCAACATATAATTTAGGCATACACCCCTGGCATCAAATTTGCTGACTTTTGATCACTTCACTTTTGCAACTCGTTTGGAGACACAATGTCAGGCATGTACATCATTTGTTTAAGTGGCGAGCGCGAGAAGTTGCAATTCGCAGCCATGGCGGCGTCCGTAGCGGCGGTATCCGGTACCGACGTCCATATTTTTCTGTCGATG
>NZ_JABELD010000152.1 GCF_018853445.1 Acidithiobacillus concretivorus | reverse complement strand
AATGGGCATCAGCTGGGACAAGGCCAAAGCCGACTTCCAGGAATACCTCAAACAGGTCGAACAGGGTAATGTGGAATACCTCTACAACCCCGAACTCGCCACTAACCAAAATATCAACATGAAAGCAGGTGCATCTGCCTGAATAGTTGAAAAAGCGTCACACGGATAAAACCCCGCCTTGCTGCGGGGTTTTTTATTAACATACGAAATCTATCCGGGCATGGAATACTTCAATCCCCAAAAAACTCCCCTTCAGGTACCTTTTTCGAGTATGCTTAAGCACGCTCGCCCGAACAGGCGATGAAATGATCCGTTTTGACAGGAGGAAGACCGTGGACAGCAAGGCTCTCAATACCCGTTGCGTAGAACTTTTCCAAAATCCCAACGTCCGTCTGCGCATGTGGAATGCGCGGATGTTCTGGCATGTAGGCGATCAGATGAATGTAGCACCTGCCGCCCTGACTGATCCCAAAGTTGACACCTGCGAGCTGGAAGTCATGCTCAGTGCTGCCGCTCTGACCAATTCAGAATGTGCCGCAGAACTGGACAAAAAGGAACCCGGCCGCGTTGCTTTCATTCAGCGTCAGGTTCGCGAAGGCATGCGTCCTCTGCTGCGTCATGCCAACAACGCCTGATACAGGCGTAAATGCAGGCGGCTGGAGTGAAACGATGTTTCATTCCAGCAGTTGATTCACCTGTGCGGCACAAATAAAATCATTTTCGGTGATTCCCTTGACTGCATGAGTAGAGTATCGCAGCAGGCAGTATCCGTAGCCTATTTCCATGTCTGGATGATGATTTTCACGATCCGCAATCCACGCTACAGCATTAACGAACGCCATAGTTTCGTAAAAGTTTTTGAATTGAAAATCCCGGCATAAACTGCCCTGCTCCAGACGCCATCCGGTTAGACTTCCAATACGTTCGGTGAGTTTGTCCTCCGCAAGTTTTTCGACACCGCCTTCACAAGCCTGACATTTTCCCTGTCGCAAATCGCTGGGCATCGCTAAGCTCCTTTTTGGCAAATAGACTGATGAGTTGTATGCTTGTCATCAGCATAGTGCTTTTTCAGGTATCATTCATGTCCAAAAAAACGCCCCCCTCACCATTGCAGACACCCGACGGCAGTACGCACATTCTCCTGCACTCCTGCTGTGCACCTTGTGCTGGTCCCATCATGGATGATATTCGCAAAGCCGGCATCAAATTTACGGTGCTATTTTACAATCCAAATATCCACCCGCAGGCAGAATATGAATTGCGCAAGGAAGAAAATATTCGCTATGCCGAGGCGCTGGATGTTCCTTTCATTGACCTGGATTATGACAAGGACAACTGGTTTACCCGTGTAAAAGGTCTGGAATGGGAACCGGAGCGTGGCGAGCGTTGCACTGCCTGTTTCGACATGCGCTTTGAGCGTTCGGCACTATATGCAGCGGAGCATGGCTTCAGCGTCTTCAGCAGCACTCTGGGGATATCGCGCTGGAAAGATATGGACCAGATCAATGCCTGCGGTGCTCGTGCTGCAGACCGCCATGAGGGTCTGCAATATTGGGATTACAATTGGCGCAAGGGCGGTGGTAGTGCCCGCATGATTGACATAGCCAAGCAAGAACAATTTTATCAGCAGGAATACTGCGGGTGTGTCTACTCCCTGCGTGATACCAACATGCACCGCCTGAGCCAGGGCCGCGAAAAAATTATGCGTGGCATCAAATTCTATGGCAAAGACAGCGTCCGTCAGGAAGATGCCGGAGATTTAAGCAGAGGCATCAATAACACGTAACGATTACCCGGACCCAGCATTTCAAACAAGGGATAATGTAAAGGCATGCCTCGGGCCTTTCCCCAGTCACTCAGGGCGGAATAGGCTTTCCACGAAGCGATGGCCGCATTTGCGCTCACCTGCACCCGCGCCACTCTCTGTGCGGGCCAATCTCCCAGTAACCATCCCGGCGGTGTGGCCTCGCCGTTATCCACGAGGTAACCTATTCGGGCGTGGACCATCGCATCCCCACCACTACCCGTTTCATTTTCCATCATCGTGATTTCCGTATGACCACGCAGATTTGCAGGCAACTGCGCCGACAACTTCCCTCTGGCCTTGACCATCTGCCGATAAGTGCCCTGGAAATTCTGATAAATATACGCGTGGGCCGCTCCGGCTTCTTCAAGCACTTGGGCGGAATGAAACACGCCCAACCACCACAGGGTTCCCAATACCAGCAGAACAAATACGACCAGGGGTCCGGCCCAACCACGTCGCCAGTCACGTTTCGGTGCTTCTCTGATCTCCGCCATGCGCTGCATACACCTCTGTAAAATAGTCCCAGGAAAAGCCCGGACCGGGATCCCATTTGCGTCCAGGCGCAATATCTGCGTGGCCGACGATGCGTTCTTGCAGCATAGCCTGAAACAGTTTTTGCAGATCCCGACTTAAAGCCGCCAGACGTTGATATTGAATGGGCAGAAATTTGCTGGATTCACTGCCTTCCAGCTCCACACCTATACTGTAATCATTACAGGCAGAACGGCCTTGCCATGAAGATACGCCGGCATGCCAGGCACGATCCCAGACGCTCACATGCTGCCAAAGCTTGCCATCTCGTTCAATGAAAAAATGTGCAGACACCCGCAAGTTTCTTAACTGTTCATAATAAGGATCCCGGTCAAAATCCAGAAGCCCCATAAAAAATCGTGGCACTTCGCCACTCCCAAATTGTTCTGGAGGCAAACTGATAGCATGAACAACCAGCAGATCAATCTCTACACCCACAGGCCTTTGATCAAAATAGGGTGAGGGTGCAACATGCGCCATGGCATGCCAGCCCGCCGCGTTCCAGGGATTGAGCAGATCAGGATTCAAGGAAGCTCTTCAGGAGGGAGGTCAGCATGCGCGTTCAGCCACTGTTCCAGCGCATGGACCCGCGCCTCCACCTGAATCGGACGTTGATATTGGCCGTTATGAAACAGGAACAGTGCAGGCAGGTGATACACCTCGAATTCCCGGGTAATGCCCATATCAATGCCGGCATCAATCTCCCAAACCTGCAGACCACTCCGGTTATCTTCCAGATTCTGCAGCAGTCGCCGCCAGATTCGACAGGAATGACAGCCTGCAGAGCTGAAAAACAAAACAACTTCACCCCGGGTTTCCGCCATACGCTGCCAAAACCCCAGTTCAGAAACCGTTTTCATTTCTGCGTTAGAGTTGCGGATGCTGGCGTTGTGACGGACCCTGCAAACGATTCATCGCCGAAAGGTAAGCTTTGGCACTCGCCACGACAATATCGGTATCGGCGCCCTGACCATTGACGGCCCGACCACTGGCGTCCTGCAGACGCACGGTCACATCGCCCTGGGCATCCGTACCCGTGGTAATGGCATTGACCGAATAGAGCAGCAAACGGGTTTCACTGTTCAGAATACTTTCCATGGCCTGGAATGCCGCATCTACCGGCCCGCCACCCACTGCCTTAGCGGTTTTGGCCACCCCGTCCACCCAGACTTCCACAGTCGCTTCGGGATGCGTACCCATTTCCGAGCAAACCCGCAAATAACCCAGACGATAATGTTCTGCCTGCTCTTCCTGCAGGTCTTCATTGACCAGCGCCTGCAGGTCTTCATCAAATATTTCCGCCTTGCGGTCGGCAAGATCCTTGAAGCGGGCAAAAACCTGATCCAGCGTATCTTTCTCCAGATGAATACCCAACGCCTCCAGACGCGCACGTACTGCCGCCCGACCGGAAAGTTTTCCCAACGTCATGCGATTGGCCGACCAGCCCACATCTTCCGCACGCATGATCTCATAGGTCTCCCGATGCTTGAGCACACCATCCTGGTGAATGCCTGACTCATGGGCAAAGGCATTTGCCCCGACAATGGCCTTGTTGGGCTGGACCGGAAAGCCGGTAATGGTAGAAACCAACTTGCTGGTAGCTACAATCTGGCTGGTATCAATGCGGGTATCACAGGCAAATGCATCTTGCCGTGTGCGCACAGCCATAACGATTTCTTCGAGGGCGGCATTACCCGCTCTTTCACCCAGACCGTTGATCGTGCATTCAACCTGTCGGGCACCATGCTGTACGGCAGACAGGGAGTTGGCTACCGCCAGGCCCAGATCATTGTGGCAATGTACCGAAAAAATGGCTTGGTCGGCGTTGGGAATCCGGTTACGCAAATTGGCAATCAACTGACCAAAGCGATCCGGCAGATTATAACCAACGGTGTCAGGAATATTGATGGTACGGGCTCCCGCCTGAATGACCGCTTCAATCACCCGGCACAGAAAATCCTCCTCGGAACGACCCGCATCTTCCGGTGAAAACTCCACATCATCACAATACTGCCGCGCCAGTTTTACCGCAGCCACCGCACGTTCCAGGACCTGTTCCGGGCTCATCCGTAATTTTGCCTGCATATGAATCGGACTGGTGGCAATGAACGTGTGAATACGTGCAGCATTGGCTTCTTTCAACGCCTCACCGGCACGGCGAATGTCTTCATCCCGCGCGCGCGACAATCCGCATACCCGACTTTCCCGTACGGTCCTGGCAATAGCCTGCACGGCGGCAAAGTCTCCGGGGCTGGCGACCGGAAAGCCTGCTTCAATGACATCCACCTGCAAGCGTTCCAATGCCTGGGCAATGCGCAACTTTTCATCACGGGTCATGGAAGCGCCCGGAGATTGCTCGCCGTCGCGCAAGGTAGTGTCAAAAATAATCAAATGCTCTTTGGACGTTGTCATAGCCAGTGTCTCCCAATCAATTGGGAGGATTGTACCCCGCTACCAACAATTAACGAAGACAATGCACTTTCTTTGTGAATGATTCAGGCGTCTCGCCGCAACCAACGATAAACAGTGCGCTCACTAACTCCCAGAGTTTCAGCTACCCGTCGCCGGTTGCCTTGATATTGCCGCAACAAAGCCTCCAGATCATCGGGCTGCGCGCCACCGCGCGTCACTGATGCCGTAGTTCCAAAATCTCTCACGGCACCCGGCGAAGCAGCAGCATGCGCCTCAAACGCTGGAATAACTCCCGTAAAATTCAGATGATTTGCCTGAATAACGGGTCCATCAGCCAGTGCTGCAGCTTTTTGCAGAATATTGCGCAATTCCCGAACATTGCCCGGAAAGTCATAAGCAAACAGGCATCGTTCTGCATCTTTCGACAGCGTCCACTGCCCTCCCCAACTTTTACCAATGCGTTCCAGCAACACCGCAGCAATACCCGCAATATCATCACGACGATCCCGCAAGGGCGGTAAATCAATGGTAATAGCCGCGAGACGATAATATAAATCCTCCCGAAATTGTCTCTGCCCGGCCATTTCCAATAAGTTACGGTTGGTCGCCGCGATAATACGCACATCGGCATGCAAGGTCTCTGAGCCCCCCAAACGCCGAAAAGTCCCGGTTTCCAGAACCCGCAATAATTTAGCCTGCATACTTAAGGGCAATTCGCCCACCTCATCCAGAAACAGGGTTCCCCGATCGGCCATTTCATACAGTCCACGCTTACGCCCCAGACAACCGGTAAAAGCCCCTCTTTCATGGCCCAGTATTTCACTTTCAAAAAGTGTTTCAGGCAGCGACGCACAATCCACGGTAATAAATGCTTCAGATGCCCGCGCAGAAAATTGATGGAGTGCGCTGGCTGCCAACTCCTTACCAACTCCACTTTCACCATAAAGTAAAATACTGGCATCTGTACGGCCCGCCATTTCAATGTGATGCAGGCATTTCATGAATGCCGGAGAACGGCCCACCATGCGCATGTCACCACAAGTAATGTCTTCTTCCTGATGCGGCAAGCGAATAATTTCCTCACCAAGGTAGGTATTGCCATCCTGATCCTTGATGGCATGTCCACGAATACGCACATGTTCAGCATGATTCTGGTGATCATAGTGAATATGCCGGACATCGTGGGCTTCTCCTGTCGTAAAAACCGCCTGATGGGGACAATCTTCGCCACGCATATGGCAAGGCACCGGCGAATGATGGGAAATTTCATGGCAGCAACGTCCTATTACCTCATCAGATTGCACACCATAGGCCTCCTGATAGGCCTGGTTCGCTGCAATAATCCGGTACTGGTCATCAATCAAAACCATCGGGTTCTGCTGAATATTCAAAACACTCTGAACATCCAGACCAGTTGCTGACTTGTGCTTTTGCGTGGGCTTATGCACATCAGGAGTAGTACGGTCACGATTCTGCATATCCATAATTTGCCTCGGTGTCTGGTCGGCTACTGCTTTTGCAAGCGGAACATATTGTTCCGTAAATAATACGCATCTTCTTTCTTTTTGGATGCAAGAAAATTTCTATTACCATAACTTAATTATATTTGTTTATGAACAAGGTACTCTGTTTGTCAGTAGATGTCATGACATATCATGACATTCTTCCATCTGCCGCGATATAAAAATGAGTGAGCAATACA
>NZ_JABELD010000151.1 GCF_018853445.1 Acidithiobacillus concretivorus | reverse complement strand
AGGCGCGATTGGCTCCCACCCCGCCCGCCACAATCAAACGCTTCAGACCGGTGTGTTGCAAGGCGCGCTGGCATTTCCGAAACAGGGTATCGACCACCGCCTGCTGAAAACTGGCAGCCAGATTTTTTCTCTGGGTCATATCCTCTTCAGGAACTTTCATGGCGGCCAGACGAAAGGCTGTTTTCAATCCACTGAAGCTGAAGTCCATGCCAGGTCGATCCAAAAGCGGTCTTGGCAAACGAAATGCCTCGGGGTCACCACCTTCTGCCAAAGCCGCCAGAGCCGGCCCCCCGGGATAGCCTAGTCCCAGCATTTTAGCCGCTTTATCGAAAGCCTCACCAGCTGCGTCATCCAGGGTTTCACCCAGCAACACATAATTGCCCAGTCCCCGCACTTCAATGAGCATGGTATGCCCACCGGAAACCAACAAAGCCACTGCCGGAAAGGGCGCCACGCCATTGAGCAGGGGAGCAAGAAGGTGTCCTTCCAGATGATGAACGGGAATAACCGGAATATCCCAGGCAAAGGCCAGCGCCCGCGCAAAATTGACGCCCACCAGCAAGGCGTCAATCAGTCCCGGACCCGCCGTGACGGCGACGGCATCGGGGCGTTGCCCCCCGGTTTGCAGCATGAGCTGTTCCAGCAGCAGCGGAAGGCGGCGCACATGATCCCGGGAGGCCAGCTCTGGAACCACCCCGCCGTAAGGCGCATGCAGATCAATCTGACTGAACAGGACTTCACCCAGCAAACCTTGGCGGGTGTCATACACCGCCAA
>NZ_JABELD010000150.1 GCF_018853445.1 Acidithiobacillus concretivorus | reverse complement strand
GCCTCATTCAATCCGCCAAGGCCAAGGCTCGGGGTTACCGCACGCACAAGAACTTTATCAACATGGCCTACCTGATCCTGGGCAAGCTGGATCTCAGGCTACCCACTTGAAATGACGAGGAACCTAAAAAACGCTGTTCCTCGCATTGTGGCTAAAATTCAGTTTGATGATGCGTGCCATGAAATATCCAGCATGATCTTGTGCCGTGCTGATAAAAGAGCACTTGCTGATTGGTTGATGAGGTGTTTGACTAAGACGTTCTGTTTTTATTATTATCCTTAATTAACTCCAGAATGATCTAAATGTGGCTGGCTGTTCATGCCTACAATGATGTAAGTGATGGTGTATGCGGGACACTCGATTATGATGAGAACCCGCCAAGGGAGAAGCAGGATGATCAAGCGAATGGCCGCCATCGCTACTGTGATGGCGCTGGTAAGTGCACCTATGGCTTGGGCGCAAATCATGGAAACCCCATTGTTGCAGAAACCTTCTGGCACAGGTCTTGCGGCAAGCCTTGAGGAAATCAAAACATCCGGTTTAACAAGCTCTGAAACCCCATCCCATGACATATCGACCAAAATTAATCAGCCCGGAACCTACGGCAACCTTACTCTGACTCTGCACCGGTTTGAGGCTGCAGGGGCATTTGGTAGTCAGGATGGACCTGGTAACATCTGGACACACATTGATGAAGGGCTCGACCTCAGCAGTGAAGTATCGCAAGTGGCTGTCAAACAATGGCGTACCTGGTTTTTGCAGCATCAGGGCAAACTCGAAGAAATTCTCGGCAATTCGCGCCCTTTCCTCTATTACGTAGTCAACGCCGTTTCGCAACGCGGCTTGCCCATGGAGCTGGCTCTGCTTCCCGCCATTGAGAGCGGCTACAATCCTAAAGCCTATTCTCCTGCCGCCGCCGCAGGGCTCTGGCAGTTTGTGCCCGGAACCGCGCGGAGTTTTGGACTGCAAAATACGCGTTACGGGGATCCCCGCCTGAGCCTGACGGCCTCCACCAACGCCGCCCTCGATTACCTATCTTATTTATACAATTATTTTGGTGGAAACTGGCTCCTGGCGATTGCTGCCTACAATGCCGGACAGGGTACGGTTTCCGCCGCTATCCAGCAAAACGTGGCGGCCGGCCAACCTACCGATTTCTGGGATCTGAATCTTCCCGAACAAACTGAAAATTACGTGGCCGAATTGTTGGGTCTTGCCCAGGTCATCAAAAATGCCAAGGCTTACCACGTCAGCCTG
>NZ_JABELD010000015.1 GCF_018853445.1 Acidithiobacillus concretivorus | reverse complement strand
CGAGCTTTTCGGCATTGAGTACACCCGCCGAGGCTGGAGCTGATCTGAATGCTTCCAGTCCCGGTGTGCAGGCCGCACGAGCCCAGCTGGAATCCATTGCCGCGCAAATGCGCCCCTATTTTGACAGTGGTGCCGTCGGTTGGACGGCCAATGGACTGGTGGCCATTCATGATGCTTCCGCAGTGCCTTTGCAGGCACGCGCCGGCCTCAGTGGCCTGGTTAGCAGCAATAATAGTGCCTTGCAGAATCTTTACCAACAAATAGCCAACGCCAATGGTCATCCTGATTGGGAAGGACAAATTCAACAGACTTTTGCCCAGACCTGGATCAGTAAGGCCCCTGCAGGATACTGGTATCAGAACGCCAGTGGTCAGTGGCAGAAGAAATAAACACCATTTTGCAGAATATTCTGGTTTTTGATATCGAAACGATTCCGGATATTTCCGGAGGTCGGCGTCTGCATGGTATTGATCTTGCCGATGATGCGGGAGTGGCCGAATTGCTGCAGCATCAACGCCGAATTGAAACCCAGGGCGCCAGCGAGTTTTTACGCCCTTATCTACATCAGGTGGTCGCTATATCTGCGCTTTGGTGGCAAGGCGATCAGGTTAAACTCAGCAGCTTTGGCGCAATTGAGGATCCGGAAGCGACGCTGGTGCATGCTTTTTTTCAGATGATTCAGCGTCACTCTCCACAATTGGTGTCCTGGAATGGCGCAGCCTTTGATTTGCCGGTGTTGCACTATCGGGCTTTTTTGCACGGCATTCCGGCAACACGATACTGGGAACAGGGACAAAACGATCCTAACTATCGCTGGAATAATTACACCAGTCGTTATCATGAGCGCCATCTGGATCTTATGGATCTGCTCTCTGCTTACCAGGCGCGTAATGTTGCGCGCTTACAGGACATGGCCCTGTTGTTGGGGCTGCCGGGCAAACTCGGCATGAGCGGTGCGGAGGTCCTGAATCATTATCAGCAGGGCGAAAAAAAAGCCATTCGCCAGTACTGTGAAGTGGACGTTCTGAATACTGCCCTGCTGCATTTGCGCTTTGAGTTGACCCGGGGGCATCTGGACAAGTTGGCTTATGAGGCGCGTCAGAACCAGTTGCGCAGCTATTTGCAGGGTCGAGATGAAGCCCATATCTGCGAGTTTCTGGACTTGTGGCCGGAGAACCTGCATGTCGCGTCCTAAGCTTATTCGCGATGCAGTACCCGAACGGTTACACATTGAAAGCCTGGATGCAGAAGGTCGGGGCGTTGCTCGGGTGGACGGCAAAGTGCTTTTTGTCGATGGTGCCCTGCCGGGCGAAGATGTCATGGCCCGGCGCACCGAAAATCACAAAACTTTTGAACGGGCCGAAACCGTCGCCCTCCTGAAAATTTCTTCATTGCGGGTAACACCCCCCTGTCCTCATTTTGGATTGTGCGGCGGTTGCAGTTTGCAGCATCTGGATGTGAGCGCGCAGGTAGCCATCAAGCAGCGTCAGTTGGAGGACAACCTCTGGCGCATCGGTAAAGTGCGACCGCAGAGAATTCTCCCGCCCATTTTTGGCCCGAGTTTGGCTTATCGAAGCAAGGCCCGGCTTTCGGTGCGGACTCCCAAGACCCGTGGTGCTCTGGTAGGTTTCCGAGAACGCAGCAGCAACTACGTGGTCGATATGAACCAGTGTCTGGTGCTGGATCCCCGCGTTGGACAGCGTATTCCGGAACTTCGGGCCCTGATTGGCAAAATGCAGTCTCCCCAGGATTTCCCCCAGATTGAAGTGGCCTGCACCCCCGACGCCGTGGCTTTGGTGTTTCGCCATATGCGTCCACTGGCGGACAGTGATCTTATGTATTTACGTCAATTTGGACTGGATCACGACCTGCAAATTTGGTTGCAGCCGCGCGGTCCTGATACTTTGCATCCGTTGGTCCCCGAACAACCGCCTGCCCTGCATTATGACCTGCCGGATTATCAACTGCGGATGCGCTTTGATCCTTTGGTATTTACTCAGGTGAATCAGTCAGTCAATCAGGTGACGGTGCGTCGTGCCATGGCTTTGCTCCGTCCTCAGGCCGGTGACCATATTCTGGATCTGTTTTGCGGTTTGGGGAATTTTACCTTACCCATGGCGCGTTTGGGCGCGAATGTGCTGGGCGTTGAAGGCGATGCACGGCTGGTGGCACTGGCTGCAGAAAATGCAGCCGCCAATGGGCTCGCGGCGCAAGCCCAATATCAGGTGGCTGATCTGACCCAGGCGCGGATGAGTGATTTTCAGATGGCAGGAACTATTGACAAAATGCTCATTGATCCGCCCCGGAGTGGCGCCATGGAAGTGTTGCAAAGCCTGACTCCCGGAGTGTCGCGTCTGGTCTATGTTTCCTGTAATCCGGCGACGCTGGCCCGGGATGCCGAATATCTGGTGCATGAACGTGGTTACCAGCTGAAAGCAGCGGGTGTCATTAACATGTTCCCACATACTGCCCATGTCGAATCCATTGCCCTCTTTGAAAAATGAAACGCCAGCAAACTGGTTTTGGGTGGATGTTTCCACTCAGAACCTGCGGGTGATGCAAGCTGCGCACGAAACAGTGCAATATCCCATTTCAACGGCCCTTAACGGACTTGGAGAATGGTGTGACAGCGCTTGTACGCCACGTGGTTGGCATCAAGTCAGGGCGAAAATTGGCGCGGGATTGCCAGCTAATGCGATTCTGCGCGGACGCCGCTGGACGGGCGACTGCTATGACGCCAGTAAGGATCCGGACGAAAATGGCCATCAGGACTGGATACTGGGGCGGATTCTCTGGCTTTCAGGTATGGAATCCGGATTGAATCGTGGCGGTTGCTGCGATACGTTCCGGCGTTACATTTATATTCATGGCACAGCCGATACCGCTCGTCTCGGTCAGCCCGTCTCGGCAGGCTGTATTCGCATGAGCCCGGAGAATGTGTGCATCCTTTTCCCTGAAACTACTCCAGGGCTTCCTGTTTTTATTGGGCTACAGCCCCCTGTTGATTTCCCCCGTTGAGGAGGTTCTGAATGGCCTGGATTCGCTTACCCCGATTTCGTCGTGCCGTAAACGTATTCAACCCGAAACTGTTTGAAAGCTTGTCTCTGGCTGCCTTTTTGGCCTGGGTAGGCCTGGGTTCAGATGCTTTGTCCTCATCGGCCTATGGTCCTCCGGAAATTTATTATGCCTTGAAGGGGCATGAATATCTGGCGGTTTTCCTGGCCATTGGTATTCCGGTTTCGGTTTTCATTATCTCGGCGGGTTATAAGCAGGTGATTGCCTTATTCCCGGATGGCGGTGGCGGTTATCATACGGCCTCAACGCTGCTCGGTCCGAAAGCGGGCCTGGTCAGCGGTTCAGCCCTGATTGTGGATTATGTTCTGACCGCTGCCATTTCCGTGGCCTCTGGTACCGAAACATTGCTCAGCAGTCTGCCGTCCTATTGGTACAGTGAGCGCATCCTGATGGATGTGGCTATTTTGCTCTTTCTGATTTTTATCAATTTGCGCGGCATGAAGGAATCCATCAAGATTCTCTTGCCCATTTTTATGGCGTTTGTCGCTACGCATATCATCATGCTGGGTTTTGGCCTGGTCAGCCATGTTGGGGATATCCCAACCATAGCTCACAACACGGTGGCCGGGGCCCAGCACGATAGCCAGTTGTATGGCTGGATATTTATTGCCGCACTGGTCATGCGTGCCTTCAGTCTGGGCGGTGGAACCTATACGGGTCTGGAGGCCGTGGCTAACGGGGTCCATATCATGCGCGAACCGCGCATCCAGACGGGTCAGCGGACCATGACCCTGCTGGCCACCTCCCTGTCACTGGTGGCCGGAAGTCTGATATTCCTCTATCTCATGTATCACGTTCATGAACATCAGGGGCAGACACTCAACGCGGTGCTTTATAGTGCCATCACCAGCGACTGGACTATTGCCGGGATCCATTTTGGACCTACAGCGACGGTAATTACTTTGGTTACGGAAGGATTGCTACTGTACATTGCCGCTAATACCGGCATTATCACTGCCCCCATTGTTATGGCCAACATGGCAGTAGACCGCTGGCTTCCTGAGCGTTTTTCCTATTTATCGGACCGCTTTGTATCGCGAAACGGTATTTTGCTGGTCGGCTTTGCGGCGGTGGTGATTTTGCTGGCTACCGGCGGGCACGTGAGTATTCTGGTGGTGCTCTACAGTATCAACGTGTTTATTACCTTCACGCTGACCATGGCGGGGCTGAGTCGCCACTGGTTTACCCAGCGGCATCATGAGCCGCGCTGGAAAGGCCGGCTCACTATCAGTGTGCTCGGTTTCATCGTCACAGCATCCATTCTGGCTATTACCATTTTCGAAAAATTCGACGCCGGTGGCTGGTTTACCTTGCTGGTAACATTGATTGTTGTTGTGCTCGGATACCTGATATATCGGCACTACAAGAGCATCCGCAAAATTACCGCTGAGCTGGATGAGACCATGCTCGATGTGGTGCCGGAACATCTGGAGCCGGGTCCCAATTTGCCCCTGGACCCCCGGGGCGCGACGGCAGTCTTTTTTGTGAGTCGCTTTGATGGCCTGGGTTTACATACCTTGCTGACGGCGCATCGTATGGTTGGTGGCTTTGTCAAAAATTACGTGTTTTTGCTGGCTGGCATTGTCGGACAGGGAGAATTCAAGGGCATCAAAGCGCTCGAAGATCTGAAGGTCTATGTGGAAGCAGAAGCCAATCAGTATATGGCCTTCTGTCGTAATGAAGGGATGGCCGCCACCTGGTTTGCTACCTACTCCACGGATCGCATTCTGGCTATGGAAGAATTGGCGGATGTGGCTATACGTTACTTTCCGCAAAGTATCTTTTTTGCGGGGCGGGTGATTGACAATCGGAGCAAGGGCCCTTTCCATGGCCTCCTGCATGACGAAGTCAGCTTCATCGTCCAGGACCGTCTGCAGCATGACGGTTTCAGTATGATGATTGTTCCGGTCCATGTGCACGGTATTCCCAGTCAGCCGCCGCGTATTGAATTACCGATTTCCATGTCGCCAGATATGGAATTGGTCCAGCAGGAGGATGTGGACAAGGAAGGGAGTAAGGCAGCGGCTCAAGCCTCATCTCCAGCAAAAGCAGATCCGACCGTGGAGACCGGCCCAGATGCCCCACCGCGCTGAACCGCGATTGCTCATGCGTGGTCCTTTGATGGTGGATATGGCTGGTCTTTGGCCAACACCCGAAGAGTTTGAACGGCTCCGCCAGCCGGAGGTGGGTGGCGTCATCCTGTTCGCCCGTAACTGCGAAGATGCGCAACAGGTTCAGGCGCTGTGCCAGGAAATTCATGCGCTGCGCAGCCCCCCACTCCTGATTGGCATCGACCAGGAAGGTGGTCGGGTGCAACGTCTCAAAAAAGGCGTGACACGTTTTCCGCCGATGGCCAGGCTGGGTCAAAAGGCCGAGGCTCAGGGTCTGGAGGCGGCGCAATGCCTGGCTTATGACTGGGGGCGTCTGCTGGCCAATGAATTGCGGGAAATCGGCGTAGATTTCAGTTTCACGCCCTGTGTAGATCTGGATCGCGGAATTTCCCAGGTGATTGGTGATCGCGCCATTCACCGCAATCCGGATTGGGTAGGTGCCATTGCAGCGCGTCTTTGGCAGGGGATGTCTGACTCCGGTTTGCAGGGAGTGGCTAAACATTTTCCGGGCCATGGTGCTGTGGCAGCCGATTCGCATCTGGCCTTACCCCGCGATGATCGACCATTTGCCGCCATTGAGGAAGACTTGCAGCCTTTCCGCTACATGATCCAGGCAGCCATTCCGGCGATCATGCCCGCCCATTGTCTGTATCCGCAGATAGACCCCGAGCAGCCCGCCGGATTTTCATCGCGTTGGCTCACAGGGGTATTGCGCGGAGAAATGGGTTTTTCAGGCGTCATTGTCAGTGATGATTTGAGCATGGTGGGTGCCCATGTGGCGGGAGACATGGCGGCACGGGTAGATGCGGCACAGGCTGCGGGTGCGGATTTGCTTCTGGTTTGCAATGATCCTGATGGTGCCTATGCAGCCATTGAGCACCTGCAAAATCAAGGAAAGCAGACCGGGACGAATACGCTTGCGGCTCTTGCTGGAGCCGCCGGAATTCCCTTGTCAGCCCCTGAGCGCGCCCGCTGTATGCACGAAATTACCGAATTATCTTGTTAAGCTCTTGTTTTTCCCGCGTCGCGTATTAGAATACGCCCTCACCAATTTTTACTCCTTGTTCGGGCGATGGGCGCTCGGACTCCGCAGTGAACCATAAGGAGCAACGTTTGCGTCATTATGAAATCGTGTTTCTGGTCCATCCTGATCAGAGTGAACAAGTCCCCCAGATGATTGAACGCTATCGCGGCATGATCGAAGGTGATGGTGGTCATTTCCATCGCCTGGAAGATTGGGGACGTCGGCAACTGGCTTATCCTATCAAAAAAGCTCATAAGGCCCATTATGTGCTGATGAATGTGGAATGCAGCGGCGCTGCCCTGGCTGAAGTGGAAGATGCTTTCCGTTTTAATGATGCGGTACTGCGGCATCTGATTCTGGCGCGTGAAGAAGCCGTGACCGAAGCGTCTTTTCTGGCCCGTGACGAAAATGATCGTCGTGAACGCGTCGAAACCGACAGCGAAGTAGGCGAAAGCGAATCCATTCACAGTGATAATGAAGCCGTTGAGACGGCCTGATTCAAGGAGCAGACAAGATGGCATTTAATCGGGATAGAGATCGGGACGGTGACGGCGATAAGCGCGGTGGTGGAAATTTTACCCGGCGTCGCAAATTCTGTCGTTTCAAGGCGGAAGGCGTCAAGGAAATTGACTACAAAGATCTGAAAACCTTGCAGGCTTATGTGGGCGAGACTGGTAAAATTGTCCCCAGCCGGATCACGGGCACCAGTAATTTGTATCAACGGCAGCTGACCACAGCCATCAAACGCGCGCGCTTTCTGGCCCTGTTACCTTACGTTGTGCGTTAGGGTTCTGACGGAGCGGTGACGGCACAGCCACAGGGCGGGGTTCTGCGCTGGTTTCTCAGTGGACGCTGGCAAGCCGGTTTAAGCATTGCTGTCCTGTTCAGTCTGGCTGGGTTAGTACCCTTTCTGGCTGCGCCCCTCTTCTTGAACTGTGTGGCATTGGTGGCTCTGGTCACTTTACAGGCAGGACGCAAGGAAAGTCTGGAAGTGCTGGTCATTG
This sequence comes from Acidithiobacillus concretivorus, assembly GCF_018853445.1. GTDB lineage: Bacteria > Pseudomonadota > Gammaproteobacteria > Acidithiobacillales > Acidithiobacillaceae > Acidithiobacillus > Acidithiobacillus concretivorus. The sequence goes on along the minus strand of NZ_JABELD010000015.1, from coordinate 78,299 downwards.
CTGGCATCGCCAGTATGCTCTTTACCTTTAACCCTTGGTTTGGGGTGCTATTTGCACTGGTAGCCTGGTTACCGGGGCGACTGTTGGGTGAGGGGCTGCATTGGGATACGCAGTGGAGTGGTGTGGTCTGGGTGCTGATTGGCTTGTCTTTGCTGATTTTGGTGCTGATGTTGTGGGTAGTCCCGCTGGGGGTCGGGCCAGACTTCTGGCAGACCCAGATGACGCAAATGCTGAAACCTTTGGCCAAGGAGATCAGCAAAGTGCAGATGGCGGCAGTTTTGCGCATGGCACCTTTGTTGCCAGGCATCATGGCAGCGGGTTTGGTTTTGCTATGGACCCTTGCGGCATTGCTGGCCAGTCGTTGGTACGAGCGTTATCAAGGTCTGGATCGACCGCAACGCGTTTACGGCAGTCTGGAATTGCCGGGCATGCTGATCTGGCTGGTGGTGGCCACTCTGCTGGGCATTAGTCTGCTCCACGGTGCATTGGCCTGGCCACTGCAAAATCTGGCGCTGCTGGTCGGGACCTGGTACCTCCTGCAGGGCTTGAGCTTTGTGCATTTGTGGTTTGCTGCCAAAGGCTGGCCCACCATGGCCTTGGTAGGACTGTATATTGCTCTGATTTTGTTGTCACAGTTGCTACTGGTACTGAGTGTGCTTGGCATTCTGGACAGGGTGTTTCACCTGCGGCAAAGACTATTGAGACCACGTTCCTGAGGAACGTTTTGCAAGGATTTTTGGGAGGAATTGAACATGAAAGTGATTTTGCTGGAACGTATTAACAAACTGGGCCGCCTGGGTGATGTTGTCGAAGTTAAACCCGGTTATGGACGTAACTTTTTGGTGCCCCAAGGTAAGGCAGTAGTTGCCAACCAACGGAATCTGGAAGAATTTGCCGAGCGTAAGGCTGCTTTGGAGCAGGTTGAAATGGAACGGCTGCAAGCCGCCCAGCAGCGTGCAGCGGCTCTGGCTGACGCCGTCGTGAAAATTGCCCTGCAGGCGGGTGAGGACGGTCGTCTGTTCGGTTCTGTGGGTTTGCACGATATCAGTGCTGCTCTCAAGTCACAGGGTCATGAAGTGGCGCATACCGAAATTCGTCTGGTAGATGGCCCCATCAAGCGGATTGGTGAATTCCCCGCCCGTGTCCATCTGCACCCTGAAGTCGAGCTGGATGTCATGGTTTTTGTCGAGCGGGCCTGATCACCGGGCACGCTGAGACGCGACCTTGTACGAAGAGGATGACTACGGCGGCGGGGTGAAAGCTCCGCCGCATTCCATTGAGGCCGAGCAATCGGTTATCGGTGCGTTACTGATTGATCCGGAATCTGCGGATCAGGTCATGGAAGCGGTCGCCGCAGAAGATTTTTATGAGCGTCGGCATCGGCTGATATTTCAGACGATCAGTAACATGCTCAATGCCGGTCGCGTCGTGGATGCGGTCACCGTATCAGAAACCTTGCAGGATCATGAGCATCTTGCTGATGCTGGTGGTGTGCAGTATTTGCTCTTGCTGGCCAATGAAACGCCCTCTGCGGCCAATGTGCTGGCTTATGCCCGCATTGTGCGTGAGCGGGCCACCCTGCGCCAATTGATTCGTGTCGGCCGGGAAATTGCCGAGTTGGCTTACCGACCTGATGGGCGCGAAGCGCGTATGCTTCTGGATGAAGCCGAAAGCCGGGTTTTTCAACTAGCGGAAGGGCAGCAGCGGGCAGGTAAAGGTTTTTTGCAGTTGAAAGAAGCCTTGCCCGCCGTGATTGATCGTATTGAGGCTGTCGCCCGGGACAAAAAAGGGGTGACCGGTCTGGCTACGGGCTTTGCTGATCTGGATGAAAAAACTTCGGGATTGCATCCGGGGCAACTGGTGATTGTGGCAGGTCGCCCCAGTATGGGAAAAACGTCCTTTGCCATGAATGTCGCCGAGCACGTTGCCTGCGTTGAAGGTAAAAATGTGCTGGTGTTCAGCATGGAAATGCCTACAGACGAAATTGTTTTGCGGGCCTTGTCGTCGCGGGGGCGAGTAGACCAGCACCGCCTGCGTAATGGTACCTTGGGAAATGACGATTGGCCACGACTGGCCCATGCCATTGGCGAATTGGGCACCGCCCCACTTTTTGCCGATGATTCTGCGGCCTTGTCTCCGGCCGACCTGCGTTCACGGGCACGCCGTCTGAAGCGCGAACAGGGCCTGGATTTGATTGTGGTCGATTATCTGCAGCTCATGCAGGTTCCGGGTAGAGGCGATAACCGGGTAGCCGAAATTTCCGAAATCAGTCGTTCATTGAAAGCCCTCGCCAAGGAGCTGTCCATTCCTGTCATCGCCTTGTCCCAGCTCAATCGTAGTCTGGAAAACCGTACTGAAAAGCGTCCACAAATGTCGGACTTGCGCGAGTCCGGGGCTATTGAGCAGGACGCCGATTTGATTTTATTTCTGTATCGGGATGAGGTGTACAACAAGGACAATGAAGAGGTAAAAGGCATTGCCGAAGTGATTATCGGCAAGCAGCGCAATGGTCCCATCGGAACCGTGCGGATGAGCTTTTTCGGCGAATATACCCGCTTCGAAAATTATGCGCCAACAGGCGGCGAATACGGTCACTAGATGACCCGCCCCATATTTGCCAAAATTTCCCCTTCAGCCTTGTGCCACAACCTCCAGGTGGCTCGTAATCATGCGCCTCAGGCCAGAATCATGGCGGCGGTCAAGGCCAACGCCTATGGACATGATGTTTGTGTTTGCGCTCCGGTTCTGGCCACTGCCGGTGTGGATGCGTTTGCCGTGGCTTCTCTGGAAGAAGCCGAAACGCTACACGCTTTGGGCCTAAACAAGCCGATTTGTCTGTTGGGTGGCCCTTTTACAGCGGAAGAAGTGCTGCTCGCCACCGAACGTGCTTACTGGCTGGTCATTCACGAAGATCGCCAACTCGCCTGGCTAGAAAGTCAGGTTCCGCATCGCGCTCTGCAAATTTTCATCAAGGTGGATACGGGCATGCACCGTCTGGGCTTTGCCCCGGAGCGATTAGGGGAAGTTTTTGCAAAACTGCAGCCCTATCCACACTGGCAGGTGCTGGGCCTGATGAGTCATCTGGCGCGTTCTGACGACCCGCAAGATCCATTCAATGATCAACAGATAGCGGTATTTGAGCGCATGGTCAAAGCGTATTCAGGTAACACGCTGGGCCAGCATAGTTTGGCCAACTCCGGGGCTGTTTTGAGTCTGCCTTCGGCCCAACAATATTGGGTGCGCCCGGGTTTGATGCTGTACGGATTATCGCCCTTCGCCGGTAAAAATGGTGTGGATGTGGGCCTACAACCGGTGCTTTCCTGGCAAAGTGAAATCGTCGCAACGCGTCATCTTCAGGCGGACGACTGGCTGGGTTATGGCGCCACCTGGCAGGCAGCAGAGGCCTGTCGGGTGGGGGTTGTCGCAGCAGGTTATGGTGATGGATATCCGCGTCAGTTGGGTTCAGGTGCTGCCATCAGGGTGGCCGGACAGGAAACCCGTACTCTGGCGCGGGTCAGTATGGATATGCTTTTTGTGGATATTACCCATATTCAGGCTGACATCGGCAGCAAGGTGACGTTGATGGGTGCCGAAGGACCCACTTTGGAAACACTCGCCCAGCAGCTGGATACCATCCCTTATGAAATGAGTTGTCGCATTCAGGTGCGTGTTCCCAGGAGGCTGCGGGCATGAGTCGTGATAAAAATGTATTCGTGTGCCAGGATTGCGGGAGTACCAGCAGCAAATGGCTGGGCCGCTGTCCGGATTGCGGAGCCTGGAACAGCTTTGTGGAACAGCGTGTCGAAAAAAGTAGTACGCGATCGCAGACCGCTTTTGCCAATGCGAGCCCGCCCCAGTTTCTCCATGCGGTACCTCTGGAAGATGTTGGCCGAAGAACGACCGGGTTGTCAGAGCTGGATCGGGTACTGGGAGGTGGGCAAGTCCCCAGTGCGGCCATTTTACTGGGGGGAGAACCGGGAATCGGTAAATCGACCCTGCTTCTCCAGACGGCCCATCACCTCAGTCTGAGTAGCAAGGTGCTCTATGTGACGGGTGAAGAATCGGCGGCTCAGGTGGCCATGCGCGCCCAGCGTTTGGGCCTCGGGAAAAGTCCGGTGCGGGTTGTGGCTGAAAACCATCTGGAAGCCATCGAAGCATTACTGCAGGCTGAAAAGCCCGATTTGTTACTGATTGATTCCATACAGACCTTGTATACCGATAGCCTGCAGTCGGCACCCGGATCTGTAGCCCAGGTGCGTGAATGTGCCGCCCGTCTGGTGCGTTTTGCCAAGGCCAGTGCAACCACCGTCTGGCTGGTTGGGCATGTGACCAAGGAAGGCGCTATTGCCGGTCCGCGTGTTCTCGAACACATGGTCGATACAGTGCTGTACTTTGAGGGAGAAGCGGGCAGCCCCTACCGGATTGTGCGCGCCATCAAAAATCGTTTTGGTGCAGCCAATGAGTTGGGCGTATTCCAGATGCAGGAAGCCGGATTGAGTGAGGTGGCTAATCCCTCGCAGTTATTTCTCTCCCAGCATGAAAAACCGGTACCCGGCAGTGTGGTGCTGGCAACGCAGGAGGGTACACGCCCGCTGCTCGTCGAGGTGCAGGCGCTGGTGACCCCCAGTCCATTGGCTAATCCCCGCCGCGTCGCCATTGGCCTGGATCCCAATCGCTTGTCTTTGCTGCTGGCTATATTGCATCGGCATGGGGACACTATGTTTTTTGATCAGGACGTATTTGTGAATATTGCCGGGGGAATTCGGGTCAATGAACCCGCCGCCGATCTGGCTGTGGCATTGGCCTTGTTAAGTAGTTTTCGCAACAAGGCCATGACGGGAAGACGGGTAGTGTTTGGAGAACTGGGTCTGGCGGGAGAGGTGCGACCCGTAGCCGATGCCCAGGGACGTATTCGCGAAGCGGTCAAACTGGGCTTTAAGGGGGCGATCACTCCGCGTGGAGATCAATTGCAGGCCCCCGGCACTTTCAAAATCACTTCGGTACTGCGCCTGGGTGATGCTATGGATGATGCTTTTTCGGGATCTTAGAGAGATTTTCCCCAACGGGTTTTCATGGCTTGCAAAATCTTCAAGGAGTCGTTACGGTAGCGACTGTATAGTCGTTAATTTGTCACGTAATATCCTGATATATGTAGTTTATTTTTGCTTCCACAAGAGGAGATACACCATGCAGAAATCGTTAGGTCATTCTATGAAATTCGGACTGGTTATGTTGGCGCTGGGAGGATTGGGACTAGCCGGCAATGTGGCTTTTGCCAGTGATGCCATGGCCGCAAGCCCGGCTCAGATTAAGGATTTTGCCCATGCTGTTGAGCAGATCAAACCCCTGAACGCGCAGGCTCATGCTGAAATCAGTCAGAAAGGTGTGAGTAAAGCCAAGCAGGACGCGGTCAAGAAATCCTATATGGAAAAAGTGGACAAAGTGCTGGCGACCAACCATCTGAGCGCCGGACAATATTCCAGCATGCTCAAGCAAACCCAGACTGATCCAGCCTTTGCCAAGCAGGTTGAAGCGGCTATACACTAAAATTCAAATTGGTGCCGCAAAGTTTGCAAGATTGCGGCTATCCATCTGATTGTATTAAAAAACGTTAGTTGGTCTGAAGGCTTTTTGCGCCAACGTCCCTTGCCTGTTGTTCTAAGGCGCGGGCCAAAGTCGCGGCAAAGCCTTCAGGCCAACTGACGTTTTTAGGTTGATTTGTGTGATAATAGGGGCATAGGAGGTTTACCTTATGCCCAAACTTGATTTACCTACTCCCGATTATGCATTCCGGCGGCGTCAGCTCATGCAGAAAATGCATGACTCTGCCGTTGCTATTATTCCTACGGCTGTCCCCAAGCAGCGTAATAGTGATGTGCAATATCCGTTTCGAGGTGATAGCGACTTTTTATACCTCACCGGATTTGAAGAGCCTGAGGCCGTCCTCGTCCTGATTCCCGGACATTCTGAGGGAGAGCAAATTCTGTTCTGTCGCCCTCGTGATCCGGCTCGGGAAACCTGGGATGGGCGCAGGGCGGGTCTGGAGGGGGCGCTGGCCCAATGCCAGGTGGATCGCTGTTATTCCATTCATGATTTGAATGAGCAAATACCGGCACTTCTGGAAGGCCGTGAACTTCTGTTTTATCCCATGGGGCAAAGCAGTGATTTTGACGCCAGAGTCATGCATTGGCGAAATCTGGCAAAAAGCAAAATTCGTCAAGGTATTCGTTACCCGCAGGAAGTGGTGGATGTCGGCGGTCTGGTTCATGAAATGCGCCTATTTAAGGATCCTGTCGAGCTGGAGTGTATGCGGGCCGCCGTGGGCATCAGTGGTGCCGGACATCGTCATGCCATGCGCCAGTGCCAGCCGGGAATGATGGAATATGCCCTATGTTCGGAAATTGAACATGTTTTTCGGCGCTTGGGTTCACCCAGCGTGGCCTATCCCAGTATTGTCGGCGGCGGTGAAAATGCCTGTATTCTGCACTACACGGAAAATAATGCGGAATTGCGCGACGGCGATCTGGTTCTGATTGATGCCGGGGCAGAAGTTGCCGGATATGCGGGGGATATTACCCGTACTTTCCCGGTGAATGGCGTCTATAGTCCTGCCCAGCGCGAAATCTACGAAATTGTACTGGCTGCTCAGGAGGCTGGAATTGCTGCAGTGCGGGCTGGGAGGCCGGTTTCTGATTATCATGATGAGGCGGTCAAGGTTTTGGTAGATGGCCTGCGTGATCTGAAAATCCTCTCAGGCAGTCGTGATGCCCTGATTGAACAGGGAGCTTATAAATCTTTTTATATGCATGGTACCGGTCACTGGTTGGGCCTCGATGTGCACGATGTGGGACATTATCGCAATAAAGACAAGACCTCGCGAAAACTGGAACCGGGAATGGTGCTGACGGTAGAGCCAGGTCTGTACTTTGCTCCAGCGAATCTTGCGGTACCGGAAAAGTGGCGAGGAATCGGAATCCGGATTGAAGATGATGTCGTGGTAACGGCGGCTGATCCCGAGATTCTTTCGCAAAATGTCCCTAAAAAAGTGGCAGACATTGAGGCCATGATGGCTGCGGGGCCAGCCTGAGCTGAAGTGTTCAGACGCCGCTTGTGCTGGGTTTGCTGGAATGCACAAAACGCAAGCGGGCTTTTCGTACGCCAAAGTTCATTGCTTGCTGGACGCTGCCCATAAGAATGTCTGCGGCCATGTGGTAACGGGGATTCATGGTGTCCCATACGATGCCATGAATAATTTTTCCCGAAGAGAGCATGATGTTGATTTTTTCTCCACAGCGATTGCTGCCGTTGCTGCGAAAGAAAAGATCGGGTGACAGGGCGATCTGGTCAGGCCGGGTGGGCCCGCAGGCTGACATGCCAGGATTGCTGTTGGTTTGGCTGGATAAGGCGTTATATGCTGTAACCCGTCGCAAATAAAAAACTTGATGGTGGATGATGAGCGCGCCATCCCCTTGTGCAGCAGTAGAATTATTGCGGGTGTTACTATCTGGATCGCTGGTTTTTTCCAGAACACCAGATTGAGAAGGAGGCACGACGACGGCTGTTTGAGGAGTGAGTTGCGTGAGCATCCCGGCTGGTAATCCTGAAGAATTAAGTGCCAGTGCATTCGGCAACAATAAAGCTATCAGGGCAACGCCCATTCCTGCGGACAGACTTTTAATCATAGGGTTCTCCCACTTTGAGCTGGCATTCTGAAGCCGGTTTCCAGTCGAAACACAGACGGATATTGTTCTCAAATCATGAAAAGGAACAATATTTTATAAAAATTCTGGAAAAAATCAAGGGGATAAAATATTTATAATAAAAACAGTTGGTTGCGATTGCGTCCTGAAGTTGCGCGTAGTGTTGTGCTGCCTTTTCTGCAACATAGGTTGAAAAAAATAGTATCCATAGTGACGTTGATGCTAGCGTATTGTTATTTTTTTAGTTATGATCCATCTGCTCGTTTTCCAACCCAACAAAGGAGACTGCTATGAGCAAGTTTACCACAGCTTTAAAAGTAACTGCGCTGATTTTGCCCTTGGGCCTGGCCGGTTGCGCTACCAGTTCTGACCTCGCTAAGGTTTCTGCCAAGGCTGATGCCGCGCAGTCCACCGCCAACGAGGCTCTTGCCAAGGCCAATGCCGCACAGAGCACTGCTACTGACGCTTTGAGCAAGGCTAACGCCGCACAGAGCACAGCTGATCAGGCCATGAGCACTGCCAATTCTGCCAACCAGAAGGCTGAAGAAGCCAATGAGAAGGTAGAGCGCATGTTCAAAAAGGCGATGATGAAGTAATTTTATCGTCGTACTGGATGTGCAAAGGCCCCGCCGGTTTCCGGCGGGGCCTTTGGTTTTTGGTACTTACATGAGGCTCTAGGAAGTTTGGTGGAGTTTTGTGTTATGTCATCATTCTGTCATTAAAGCTTCATCATATTGTCACATTACATGTCTAGACTTCTTGTCTCCGGTTAATAGAAGTTCTACCAAAGGACATGAAAATGACAGTAAAAAATACCTATCGTGTGACAGGAAGCCTTTTACTCGCACTATGTGCGCTGCACTCCGATACCTCCATCGCTGATGCGATTACCGCTTCCACCCGTAGCGTGGGGGATGATGGTTCCGTGAATGTGGGTGAGGTATCCAAAGCGGACAATCCTTCCATCTATGTTGCCCCGAAATCAGCGATCCCCAGTCAGCGCCAGATCTTCCGTTCTGGTTTGGCGGAGAAGGTCATCGGAAAAAAACAGATTGAAGCGGCTGGTCCTGGAGCTTCTGGTAATGAAATGTTGAGTATGGCACCAGGGGTGAATGTGATCAGCGGCTATACGGCAACGGGTGGTGGCAAAACGCAGATCAGTATCAATGGGGTCAAACAGGGCTGGCATATACCTGGTGGAGCCATTGATGATGGCAGTATTGCAACTACTTTTGATGGGGTTCCTATGGCAAACGTTGCCACAGGATTATGGGCTTCCCCCGACGTGAACCAGTCGTCGCTGATCAGTGGAATTCGGCTGACTTACGGTCCTGGTAATCCGGCAAACCGTTGGTACAACAGCATTGGTGGAACCATCAACTATATTCCGCTGCAACCGACCAAAAAATCCGGCGCAACGATCGGAATGACCTATGGAAGCTATGATTTCAAAAATATCCACTTTGCCATCAATACCGGCGAGCATGATGGTTTTGCTGCAGTCATCGGCGGTGGCTCAAGTTCTGGTAATAGTTACCTGAGTGCTCCAGCGGGTTCCATTGTCCGGCCGTTTGGCAGCAGCAATATGTCAAGTTATAGCTATGCCTGGTATTTCAAAGGAATTAAAACCTTTACAAACGGGAATGTTAGTTTAGGTGCCTATCTGGCAAAAGGACAATCTTATAAGCCCTTTATGCAGCTGCTGTCGCCTATTGAAGGTATTACCATCAATGGTCAGGATGTGGACAAAAAACCAATTCCAGGTCCGCTGTACAGTCAGCAAAAATCCGGATTTTATGGCGCTCTGCCTTACAAGGATGACAGTAATACCGTATGGATGCTTTATCAAAAAACAAATGTGAATATTGGCGCGGGTACTGAGCTTCATAATATGGTTTGGTTTCGCCACGGTGATAGACTGCATTACCAAATCAGTCGGTTTTTTCCTGAAGACTATGAATATTATACCCCGCATACCAATGCCTATGGTGATAAGCTGAGTTTTGTTACGCATTTGCCATGGAATGAGCTGGAGTACGGTGGTTATTTTATCAATGAACGGTATACCGTAGAAAATAACAATTTTCCTTATGGTACATATGACCCGGCGGCGGCTTTTAAACAAACCTATTTATATAAAACATTTGATTCAACGGCATTGGCAGCTTATCTGCAAGATCGCATCTCGCCCATTGCATCTCTGGATATTACCCCTGGGGTGCGCGTCGTAGGTTACCAAACCCGTTATACCCCCAATATGTGTGCAGAATCACCTGAGGCCTGTGCGCTGGATCCGAAAGGCGCAGATTCCAGCCTTCCAGCTTCTTCGAAAAGCTATGAACAGGTGGAACCGTCCCTGGCAATCAACTGGCGACCGATGCAGCATCTCGCATTATTTGCCAGCTACGCAGTCGCCTATAAAACTCCGGGTGCTGCAGATGACGGTGGTGGGGTATTTCAGAGCATCCCGACCAGCGCTCTGAGTCTGGAAGAGGGTCAGGAATATCAGGCAGGCATAAAATTTCATGTCAAGGAAGCACCGTATCTTCATAACTTTCTTGCCAGTGTGAACTGGTATTTCCTGCATTTTTCAAATCAGTTTATTCCTATTACTTTGCCTGATGATTCGGTGATCAATGCTCAGGGAACTTCCGATTATGACGGCGTCAACATCTCTCTGGAAGATGATCCTGTCTATTGGCTACATTTGTTTACCAATCTGAGTTTTGAAAAGGCGAATTTTACCCACTATGCCCTTCAGGGAGGGAAAAGCTATAATGGTCTGCCTCTGCCTTATGTCCCCTCCCAAACCGCCAATGTCGGTTTCTATACACAGAACTACGTTGCAGGGGTGGATCTTGAACCAAGGTTGTGGATGACCTATACCGGTCCACAGGCGGTATTTAACTCCATCACGAATGCGCCATCACCAGATATTAAAATGCCCGCTTTTACCCTGGTGAATTTTTCATTAGGCGCGAAAGTGTCGGTGCATTTCATGGGTTTGAATTATCTCAGTAGTAAATTGGAAATTATGAATCTGTTGGGAAGGAAATATAATCGGTATGTTCAGGTAGATAGCGGAAGTTCGGGTCAATTTGGTCCCTTGGGTGCAGGTGCGCTAGTGGGTTACGCTGGGGCGCCAAGACTGGTTTACTTTAGCGTATCTGCAAAATTCTAGATATTTTTATATGCCGGGTGAGCCAGGGTCACGTAATCGGGACCATTGGTAGCCCTGCGTTTATTTACTCTGGCAATTATTACTGCTCTTACTTCTAGGTGGATTTTATGAAAAATACCATATATCGACGTGATTTCATGAAGCAGATGCTTGGAATCACTGCAGGAATCATCACCGCACCCTACCTCATGACCTCGGCAAAAGCAGCAGGTACCACATCCTATAATCAATTACGTAATAATATTGATCATGTGGTGGTCATTTTTCAGGAAAATCGAAGTTTTGATCATTATTTTGGGACTTATCGTTCACCACATGGTGCAAAAATCCTGAACCTTTTGAGTGCCCAAGGTGAAGTGGATCCAAGATTTACCGGGCTACAGAAGGATATATCTGGAGTTCCCTATCAAACTTTGCCATTGCCAAATGATGTTCCTGGTTTTAAAAATGTGACTTTGATGAACAAACCTTTTCATCTGGAGCCATACATTCCATCTGATTCTGGGGTACGTTGGGATCCTACGCATCATTTTTTTCGCATGCGGGCAGAAATCAATAACGGGAAAATGGATCGTTTTGTCGCCCTGGCGCTATAATACCTCCAATACTATCAGCGCTGGTATGATTATGTGCGGCAAGGGCATATGCGTAGTGCGAATGATTTTGTTGATGACGCTAGGAGCGGAAAGTTGCCGCCTGTTTCGTTCATCAAGGCTGCAGGTCCTCATAGTGAACATCCTGGTGAGGATACGCCAGTGGCGGGAATGAACTGGGTAGAATCCTTGCTCAAAGCAGTCTCGGAAGGTCCTGCGTGGGGAAAAACTGCTATTTTTATTACCTACGACGAGGGTGGTGGTTTCTGGGATTCTGCGCCACCACCACAACTTGATGCATTTGGGTTGGGTACGCGTACCCCAGCACTACTGGTGAGTCCTTTCAGTCGTTCAGGTCTGGTAGATCACCATCTGGCACACACTGGCAGCATACTAAAATTCATTGAGACGCGTTTCGGGCTTGATCCGCTGACTGAACGTGATCGTGAAGCTTACGATATGCTTGCAGCTTTCGATTTTGATCAGACGCCCAAGGCGTTGCTATGAGAAATAAGCAACGCACAAAATTATTCATACAAAGAATGGAAAGCTTTCGCACTACCCAGGAGTAGGTTTACTTTTCATAACTACTTATCCCGTATACTCTTAACGGAACAACCTTATAAGGAGGTGTTCTCATGACTACAGCAAGACAGTTTGAGGAACCCATAACCAATCTATACGAAATGGACTTTCTGGCATGGATAGAAGACCAGGCCCAAGCCTTGCGTGCCCGGAAGGCAAGCGGCCTGGATTGGGACAATATTGTGGAGGAATTGGAGAGCATGGGTAGAAGCGAAAAAAACGCTCTCAGAAGCCATTTGCGAGTGTTGCTCATGCACTTGATAAAATGGCAATGGCAGCCTCAAAAACAGAGCAAGAGCTGGGCGACCACCATAAGAAACCAACGGCTTGAACTCAAATATCTCCTTAAAGACTCACCAAGTCTCAAGAGGCTGATTCCAGAAATGCTGCCAGACGCTTGGAATAATGCCGCTGACGAAGCTGCTTTTGAAACGGAGTTACCGATTTCCACCTTTCCAGAGTCGTGTCCTTGGGACATTGACACTCAAATCGTCGCTAACTGGTGGCCAGAATAAACACTAGTCACCGCAAGAGACCGAGGTGAGGCGAACCTCGCTATAGCATTGTCGCGCACCTGAATATAGTCCAGACAATAATTTGACTTGAAGAAAAACTCAGAAAATTATTATAACTGATTGTTTTATATGGGGTGGCTGACGGGGCTCGAACCCGCGACAACCGGAATCACAATCCGGGACTCTACCGACTGAGCTACAGCCACCATATTGAAGAGAACGCATGATACAACGGGCAAAGTTTGGCCGCAAGGCGACAGGCAGGAATTAATCCGCTTAATCCATGAACAATGAGCTGACAGAGTCTTCTTCAGCAATACGACGAATGGTTTCGGCCATAAGTTCGGCGACCGACAGTACGCGAATTTTCGGGCTATTCTGCGCTTCCTTGCTGAGCGGAATGGTGTCCGTAACTACCAGTTCATCCAGTTCGGAGCGCGCTATCCGCTCCATGGCCGGCCCGGAGAGAACCGGGTGAGTACAGTAGGCGCAGACCTTGACCGCGCCCTGGGCTTTGAGAGCATGAGCAGCCTCACAAAGGGTATTAGCGGTATCTACCATATCATCCACCAGTACGCAGGTGCGTCCTTCGACATCACCAATAATATTCATGACCACGGATTCATTGGGGCGGGGACGGCGTTTGTCGATGATGGCGAGATCCACTTCCAGACGTTTGGCAATGGCGCGGGCACGAACTACACCCCCTACGTCAGGAGAAACAACAATGAGTTCCGGGTAGCTTTTCCGCCAGATGTCACCCAGTAAAATGGGGGAGGCGTAAATATTGTCCACAGGAACATCAAAAAATCCCTGAATTTGATCTGCATGCAAATCCATGGTCAAAACCCGATTGGCCCCGGCGCTGGTGATGAGGTCTGCCACCAGCTTGGCAGTAATGGCCGTGCGCGAGCGGGATTTCCGGTCTTGGCGCGCATAACCAAAATAAGGCATGGCAGCAGTAATCCGGTTGGCCGAGGCACGTTTCAGGGCGTCAATCATGGTGAGTAACTCCATGAGATGATCGTTGGTAGGTGCGCAGGTGGGCTGGAGGACAAATACATCGCGCCCCCGGACATTTTCGAGGATTTCGACAAACACTTCGCCGTCACTGAAAGAGCTGACCTCGGCGCGACCAAGGGGGATTTGCAGAAAACGGGCTACTTGCGCAGCAAGAACAGGATTGGCGTTTCCACTGAACACCATAAGATTGCCGTGGGCCATGTGATGTCATTCTCTCTGTGCAGGTGGCAAAACAGTCCGAGGACAATTGGCTGGGGCGCCAGGGATCGAACCTGGGAATGCCGGAATCAAAATCCGGTGCCTTACCGCTTGGCTACGCCCCAAAAACTCATTACTCAGCAGGGTCAAATAGAGGATGTAGATTACATCCTTTGACTGCCCAGGATCGCCATGGCTCAGGAACCTGTCCAGCGATGGCCTGGGCGCTACTTGCATCTTCCGCAACCCCAAAAACACAGGCTCCGCTCCCTGTTAAACGAACATCGCGCAAACCATGACTTTTCAGCCATTGGATAGCGGATTCGACCTCCGGGTAGCGTGCACATACTGTGCTTTGCAGGGTATTTTCCATGACCCCGCCGAGAAACGCGCCTATTGTGCTGGGCGGGTGCTGTCGTGTCAATTCTGGAGCGGTAAAAATTTCCTGGGTACTGACAGCAATGCCGGGATGTACGAGTACATAATGAGATTCGGGGACCTCATCCAGGACAGAAAGCTGTTCACCGATCCCTTCTGCCCAGGCGCTTTGTCCAAAAATAAAAACCGGAACATCCGCACCCAGCTGAGTGCCGAGTGCCATCAGTTCCTGACGGGTAAAGCCGGTTCGCCAGAGGCGATTAAGAACGATCAGGGTGCTGGCGGCATCTGATGAGCCTCCGCCAATTCCGCCACCCAGCGGCAGAACCTTGTCGATGTGAATATGGACACCTTCCCGGATGCCCGCGCTTTCCATCAGCAGGCGCGCTGCACGGATGGTGAGATCATCTGCTTCAGCTACTGTTACGGCTCCGCCGCTTCGGGAGAGCTGACCTGCGGGTCGCGAACTGAATTGTAGTTGATCAGCAAAATCAATAAATTGAAAAACGGTCTGCAGTTCATGATAGCCGTCGGGCCGTTGTCCAACGACCCGGAGCATCAGGTTCAGTTTTGCCGGGGCAGGGTAGGAAATGCTCATGTTTATTCGGCTTGACCCATCTGCCACTGCGTAATGGCCATACGCAGGGCAATGCCTTCCGGACCATTTGCCTGTAATAATTTGGGCATGGTGAGTCCGCCGACAGGGGTGTACCGCAAATAATGGACCTGCCAGGGGCCGCTGCGGAGAATGTTCGGCAATCCTGAAGCGTTGTTGCTGATGGTGCTGGTATTGCCGCGCAAGGCGAGCATCCAGTCCGGCAGCTCCGCAGCCGGGAGTTCGACATGCAAGACCATGCTCAGTAGCGTGGACAGATTGCGCGCTTGCCGATGTTCTCCGGTAATGGTTTCCAGATGCGCACCGGAAGCATCCACCGTGATACGTGCCACAGTTCTGCCCAGTGGGTCATAAATGGAAAGTTCCTGAAGCTGGGGCGACTGTTCCCAGCGAAAACCGAAGTTTTCGTTTTGTTTGGGTGTGCTGAGGACTGCTTCGCCACTGGCACGCCAGTATTTCAGGCTGGAAACCACCTGATTACGTTCCGCCGTGGGGAGAATGCTCGATGTGTTGGGATGCACGGGAGTAATCGTCGCGCAGGCCGACAGCGTCAACGCAAAAATGACCCCGGCACCGAGTTGCAGAGGCCGGTTCAGCATCGTAAAGAGGGGAAACATGTGGAAAGAAGGTTTCATGGCTGGCGGGTCAGTTCCTGGCGGAGAGGGGTGTCATTGGGATTTTTATCCAGCGCCTGTTGCCAGATGTTACGGGCTTCCTGATGTTTGCCGAGAGCCCAGAGGATGCGTCCCAGATGCATGCTGAGTTCGGGATCATCAGGAAGAGACTGGTGGGCTTTTTGCAGGTATTCCAGAGCTTTCCGGTTGTCGCCCTGGCGATGATGGAGCCAGCCAATACTGTCCAGAATCTCCGGGTTTTCGGGTTCAAGTTCAATGGCTTTATGTAAAAGAGTGCTGGCTTCGGAGAGATTCTGATTTCTTTCCACAAGGCTGTAGCCCAGAAAATTATAAGCCTGGGCATTATCAGGGGCGAGCTGAATGACCTGATGCATGGATTTCTCCATGGCCGGAAAATCATGTAGTTGTTCCTGGACGGCACCTTGGGCATACCAGAGTTCCGCATTTTCCGGAAGGCGTTCGAGAGCTTGCTGAAGTATTTGCAGGGCTTGCTGCAGGTGGCCGCTGCTTTGTAATAAACCGGCCTGGAGAAGGGGAATCTGCGCCTCTTTGGGATGGGCAGTTGCCAGCGTTTGCAGGCGGGTCAGGGCTTTTTTATGGTCACCCAGCTGATACTCCACACGCGCACTGTGCAGCTCCACTTCTGCGTACAGGGGGCCGGAGTGAATGCGTTGATACCACTGCAGAGACTCTGCCCAGCGGCCCTGGGCCTCATACAACCGGCCCAGATAATATATGGGTGCGGGAGATTGGGGGGCGAGATCGCGGGCGTGCTGCAGACTGCTTTCAGCCGCCTGCCAGTTGTGGCGTTCAATATCCATGATCCCCAGGGACAAGGCGATTTCGGGATTGTCCGGATGCTGCTGCGCCATTCCCTGATACAGCCGGTAGGCCTGGGTTGTGCCTCCCATCTTCAAATACAGCGCGGCCAGATACTGGCGCGCTTTTGTCGCTTCAGGATGGCGGGCTGTAAAAGACTGAATACTGTGCAGGGCTGCGGTCGGCCCTTGGGAGGCTTGCAGGGCCTCGGCCAGTTGAATGGCCGCTTCCTGCCAGTCAGGTCGCAGGCTGAGCGCTTTTCCCAGCCAGGTGATAGCATGATCGGGCTTGTTTTCGATCAGATCAATGCGACCCAAGGTATAGTAAGCATTCGCAGAATTTGGATTTTTGCTGGCCAGCGCTGTCAATAGTCGCTTCGCTTCGCCACTTTGGCCGTGGGCAATCAGTAATTCCGAAAGTTGCAGGGTGATTTTGGGGTCATCAGGAAAGCGCGCCAGAGTTGCCTGGAGCAGGTTGATGGCTTGCTGTTCATGACCTTTGGTCAGCAGCAGTGCTGCCTCAAACTGGTCGGCCTTGGCGCTGTTAGGTGCCAGTTCCCGCCATTTTCTGGCCAGGGTCAGGGCGTCATCAAAATCTCCAAAACGAGCGGTAGCCTGGGTGGCGCGCTCTAAAACATTTGCCTCGGGAGCCAGTTTGGCCGCTTCTGCCCATGCCGGTATGGCGAGCTTCGGCTCCTGCTGCAAGGTCGCAAATTCGGCAACCAGGAGGTAATACAACTGTTCTCCAGTCATCCCGGCAGGGTTGGCATCGGCCACAGCGTTTCCAGCGATGAGGCTGAGCAGTATTCCTGCCACCATGCCGCTCAGCTTGCTTCTCATACCATCTGCTCCGGATTAATCATTCAGCAAGCACAATAACTGCTGGCGCTGCGGCTTGCAATCCTGTGCGCGGTCAGCGACAATTCAGCCCCTCCATCGTCGCTCTGCAGGGACGGTCGCTGCTATTTTCTGCTTTGGTCTAAGTCATCATACTGCCCCGATTGCGGTTCGGGAAAAGGTTGCCTTTTCTCCGGAATCGCTGGCTGTGGCGCATCGCGATCTGCTTGATCAGGGACTCGTTAAGGAAGTTCTGATTGTATCTACCTGCAACCGCACCGAAATTTACGTGCATGGCGGTCATGGGTCGAATCGTCAGGCCTTGCAGAACTGGCTCTGTGCTTTTCATCAGATTGATCCCCGTTCTCTGGATGGACACATTTATTACTCCAGCGACGCAGAGGCTGTCCGTCATCTGTTTCGGGTAGCCTGCGGCCTCGATTCCATGATTATTGGTGAACCCCAGATTTTGGGACAGGTGAAAGATGCCTATCAGGTGGCTGCTGACAGCAGTGCAGCCGGTCCGGTCTTGAATCGCCTGCTGCACTGGACGTTTCGGGTTGCCAAACGGGTGCGTTCGGAAACTGCCATTGGCTCTGCTCCAGTGAGTGTGGCCTATGCTGCGGTCAGTCTGGCCAAACAGTTGCTCGGTGGTCTGGAAGGTCGATCGGTATTACTGATTGGGGCTGGAGATACCATAGAACTGGTGGCTACCCATTTGCGGGAGCACGGCGTAAGTACATTTGCTGTGGCCAATCGCAGCTCCGAACGTGGTGAGCAACTGGCCGCAAAGTTTGCGGGCAATGCCCATGCCCTGGAAATGATCCCCAGTCTGCTGCATGACGTCGATGTGGTGGTCAGCTGCACGGCCAGTACCCAGCCCATTGTCAGCCGTGAGGCGGTATCTGCCGTCATGGCGCAGCGCGAACGTGGCGACCTGATGCTGGTGGATCTGGCCGTACCCCGGGATATTGCCCCCGAGGTGGAAAGTATTGAGCAGTGTTATTTGTACACGCTGGATGATCTGAATGATATTGCCCAGGCGGGAATGCGGGCGCGACGTGAAGCCGCTGCAGCCGCCGAGCTGATTATTGCCGATGAAGTGGGCCAATTTCAGCAGTGGCGCGAAAGCCTGGATGTGGTGCCGGCTATCCGCCGTCTGCGCGATCACGTGGAAGAACGGCGCCAGGACGAAGTGCGGCGTTTTCAGCATTATCTGGATCAGGGCCAGGACCCGCACGCGGTACTGGAGGCTTTTTCCAAGGCGCTGATCAATAAAGTGCTGCATGATCCCATTGCGACCTTGCGCCAGCCTTGCCAGGAAGCCACTAATGAGAGCCTGGTCGCGGCTTTAGACATTCTTTTTCATCTCAGTGATGCTGAAGGATGAGCCTCAGTCCGCGTTTGCAGGGCCAGCTGGAACACTTGGCCTTTCGCTTTGAAGAACTGAGCCAGATGTTGACCAGCCCTGAGTTGGTCAATGATACCCAGCGCTTTCAGAGTCTTTCCAGAGAACTGGGTGAAATCAGCCCCATTCTGGATTTGTTGCGCCGTCACGAACAGCGTCAACGCGATCACGATGATGCGGAAAAAATGCTGCTTGAAGAGCGCGATCCCGATTTGCGGGAAATGGCCCATGACGAGCTGGCCAGCGCCAATAATGATCTGGAGGAACTGGAAGAGTCCTTGCGCTTACGCTTGTTACCCAAAGATCCCAACGATGAGCGCAATGTTTTCGTGGAAGTACGTGCGGGGACCGGGGGAGAAGAAGCTGCCCTATTTGCGGGTGATCTGGTGCGCATGTATACCCGCTATGCAGAGAGTCAGGGTTTTGCGGTGCTGATGTTGTCGGCATCGGAGTCGGAGCGGGGCGGCTACAAGGAGGCCGTCCTGGAAGTCAGCGGGCGCGGCGCTTATTCCCGACTCAAGTTTGAATCGGGCGGTCATCGGGTTCAGCGCGTCCCGGAAACTGAAGCCCAGGGGCGCATCCATACCTCCGCCTGTACGGTGGCAGTATTGCCGGAGGTGGATACGGTCAGCGAGATCAATATCAATCCTGCGGATTTGCGAATTGATACCTTTCGAGCCAGTGGCGCCGGTGGTCAGCACATCAACAAGACCGATTCGGCTATCCGGATTACCCATATTCCTTCGGGGCTGGTGGTAGCCTGTCAGGAAGATCGCTCACAGCACAAAAACCGCGCCAGGGCGATGGCCTTGTTACAGGCCCGACTGCTGGAAACGGAGCAGGAAAAACAGCAGAGCAGTGCTGCGCAAACCCGACGGCTTTTGATTGGTTCTGGCGATCGCTCCGAACGCATTCGTACTTATAATTTTCCGCAAGGACGCCTGACGGATCATCGTATCAATCTGACCTTGTACCGGCTGGAAGCTATTCTGGCGGGTGATCTGGATGCCGTCATCGAGCCGCTGATCAAGGAATATCAGGCCGATTTGCTGCAAAATCTGGGTGATGATTAGTCTTCAGGATTGGCAGCGCCATCTGGCTGCGCAGTTGGCGGCAGTCAGTGACCAGCCCACCCAGGAAGCGCGCTGGTTGATGACCCTTGCTCTCGGTCTCCGTTCCACGGAACTTCTGGTAAATCCTCAACAGGTTTTGACTCCCGCTGAAAAAGCGCAATTGCAGACACTGCTGGACCAGCGACTCAGCGGTGTGCCTCTGGCTTACTGCTTGGGTGAATGGTCCTTCTATGGACTGGATCTGGCAGTCAATGCTGCAGTATTAATTCCGCGTCCCGATAGTGAATTGCTGGTCAGTCTGGCGCTTCTGGAGAGTCGGGTAGAGGATGGCTTGCAACTGCTTGATTTGGGCACGGGGTCCGGAGCGCTGGCCTTGGCGCTGGCCCGTGAACGGCCGCAAGCCAGAATTTTTGCGGTGGAGCAAAGTCCGGAAGCCTTGGCTGTCGCCCGCCTGAATGGGAAGCGAATCGGGGTAAAAAACATTCAGTGGTTGCAAGGTGATTGGTATGCTCCCCTGAATGCTGGCCTGCGTTTTGATCAAATTATTTCCAATCCGCCTTACCTTGCCAGTAATGATCCGCATCTGCCGGATTTGCAACATGAGCCCAGGACTGCGCTGGTAGCCGGTCCAACCGGTCTGGAATGTCTGGAACAGATTATTTTCGGTGCCCGTTCGCGATTACACCCGGGGGGACGTGTTTTGCTGGAACACGGTTACGAACAAGCGGCTGCAGTGTCCAAGCTCCTGCAAGAGCATGGTTTTCAGCAAATACAGACGCACTGTGATCTGGCGGGCAGAGAACGAGTAAGTAGCGCCAGGAGTCCTGAGCATGCCTGAATTACCGGAAGTGGAAGTAACCCGCCTGGGAATCAGTCCGCATCTTTCGGGTAAAAATCTGCGGGGCGCAATTGTGCGTGAATCACGTTTGCGCCTGGCTGTGAATGCGGATTTGAGTGCGCAGGTTGCTGGTCAGAAACTGGAGCAAATAAGACGGCGCGGCAAATATCTGCTGCTGGATTTGCAACGAGGCAGTATTCTGATTCATTTGGGGATGAGTGGACACTTGCGGGTACTCCCGCAGGACACTCCGGTAGAGAAGCATGATCATGTGGACCTGCTTTTTGATCAGGATACGTGTTTGCGTTTTCATGATCCCCGCCGTTTTGGTGTGCTTTGCTGGCTGAAAGAAGTGGATGCGCACCCATTGATTGCTCGCCTCGGTCCGGAACCTCTGGGCGATGATTTTTCCGGGACCTATCTCCATGCTCAGAGTCGTCAGCGCCAGATTCCGGTAAAAGCCTTCCTGATGGATGCGCATCAAGTGGTGGGGGTAGGAAATATCTACGCCAATGAGGCTCTTTTTGCCGCAGGCATTGATCCGCGTCGCCCGGCCGGGCGCATCTCTCTGGCTCGCTACACCCTCCTGGCCGCCGCCGTGCGTTCCGTGCTGGAAGCCGCTATTCAGCAAGGGGGAACCACTTTGCGCGACTTTACCCGACCAGATGGCAGAAATGGATATTTTCGACTATCTCTGGCGGTATACGGACGAGAAGGACAAGCCTGTATCCGCTGCGGAAAAGCTCTGCAGGGAATACGCATTGGCGGGCGGGCGACTACTTATTGTTCCCATTGTCAGCACTGACCTGTCGGGAGTACTTATGAGCATTGAGCAGTCGATTACCCGGTCACCGATTTTGGAGGGCTTGTCTGCGCTGAACCGCTGGCGCCAGGATCTGGTCAGTGGTCTGCACGAAATGGCGGCACTCACTGCCGACCTTGGCCTGCTGCCCAGCGGAACCATGCTGCAGCTGGAAACTCTGGCCTATGATACCGAACAGGACAGTCTGCGTATTGCTTTTGTCGGGGAGTTTTCCCGGGGTAAAACCGAGCTGATCAATGCCTTGTTTTTTTCGGATATGGGCCAAAGGCTGCTGCCTTCCAGTTCCGGCCAGACCACCATGTGTCCCGTCGAAATTCGCGGTGCGCCGCAAGGTCGTCCCGGTCTGCAGCTCCTGCCCATCGCCAGCCGTAGCCTCGATGTCAGCATTGAAAAGCTTAAAAAGGCGGGAAGTGCCTGGCGTAAATTTCCCTTGTCTTTAGCAGACAAAAAGGAGCGATCCGAGTCATTGGCGCACTTGACGGAAACGGTTTGTATGGCCGTAGAAGATGCCAGGCGTATTGGTCTTTGCCCGCCGCTGAACCGCACCCCCAAAAATCGTGAACGCACGGTTTGCCCTTCTTGCGGATTGGGTAAGGTACTCATTCCGCGCTGGCGACACGCCATATTGTACCTGGCGCACCCGGTATTGGATGCAGGCTTGACGGTGCTGGATACTCCGGGGCTCAATGCCATTGGTGCAGAGCCGGAACTAACCTTCAGCATGCTGGCAGATGCAGAAGCTATTGTATTTCTTCTGGGCGCCGACACCGGGGTAACGCAAAGTGATCTGATGATCTGGGATCAATATCTGATGCGCAATGCCCATCAAAAGCAAATCGTACTTTTGAATAAAATTGACACCCTTTGGGACGAGTTGCGGGAAGAAGACGATATTCAACAGGAAATTACCCAGCAGGTGGCTAATACGGCAACCCGCTTACGTATCAGCCCCGATCAGGTCATTCCGGTTTCCGGTCAAAAAGGCCTGGTTGCCCGAATCCGTCAGGATGCAGAGCTTCTGGAACGCAGTGGCCTGGCCGCGCTGGAACGCTCCATAGCGGAAGTGCTTTTGCCAGCCCGTCATGAAACCATCAAGGAAAAATGCCGGGCACGCATAGAGCGGGCGGTGCTGGATCAAAAAAATATTTTGCAGGATCAGCGCCATCGTCTTTTAGAGCAAATGGATAGTGTACAGAGTCTCAAGGAACGTACGGCTGAAAAAATTCCCAAACTGGTTGAACAGCACCAAATCCTGCTCAAAAATTTTGAGAAGGATCGACAGGCTTTTGAAGAGAAAAAAGCCCAGTTCCGCCAGGCAGTGGAAGAGTTGTTGCTGATTCCTCTGGCACCCAGCACCTTTGATCTGGTGATCAGTAACGCCAAGGCGGAAATGCTTTCAGCCTGGACAACCGCAGGAATTGTCGAGCGGTTTCGGCAGTTTTTCGGTGAAGCCATTGCCCACTTTGACCGGGCACTGGAGGGTGCACAACAAGTGTCCGCCATGGTCGCGGAAGAATATCAGGCCTTGCAGAAGCGTTACCGGCTGCCTCCCTTGCGGGCCGTACCCTACGCCATGATGCCCAGACGTGCGGAATTGATGGATATGTCTGAAAGTTACGAGCGTTTTGGGATGATGCTGGAAATTGCGGTAAACACCCAAAGTAGCGTGGTGCGTAAGGCATTTTTAACGGTAGCGGGCCGTACCCGGGATTTTGTCGTCGAAACCCGTCGGGAAGCAGAAAACTGGGTGGATGAAATCATGGCCGTCATGAACCAACAACTCCAGCTATTTCATCAAAATGCCGAAGAAGAGCTGAATGCACTACAAAGCATTGCTACAACCATGGGTAATATTGATACGAGAGTGCAGCAGCTGGAACAGAGTCTTGCCGAGATTCAGGAGCAGAGCGACCGGCTTGATCGGCAGTCTGCTCCACTGCTGAGTCTGCTGAGAGAGCCTTTCAGGCCTGTCCGGTAAGTTGCCGGAATTTGCTTTGCAGTTGTTCAGCAGATTCTGCATGGTCAGGATCTTTGCTGATACAATCCACCGGACAGACTTCCATGCATTGGGGCGTGTCGTAATGGCCAATGCACTCGGTGCAGAGATTTGGGTCAATGACATAGATGTTCGGCCCCATGCTGATGGCGCTGTTTGGACATTCGGGTTCACAGACATCGCAGTTGATGCAGTTGTCATCAATAAGCAGAGACATTTATTTCTCCTTGGACCAATTCTATATTCTACTTTTCTGAATTGCTCAGGTCCACTCCGTTGCGAAAATGTTTTTTCAGGGCGCTGGCTACAGCAGGATGGACAAAAGCGCTGACATCTCCGCCCAGTCGACTGATTTCCCGAACCAGGCTGGAGGAAAGGAAAGTATGCTGATCGGAAGTCATCAAAAACAGCGTTTCAATTTGCGCATCCATGCGGCGATTAATGGAAGCCAATTGAAACTCATGCTCAAAATCAGAAATGGCGCGTAATCCGCGCAGAATCAGATGGGTTTTTTCTTCCTGCAAGAGGTGGATCAACAATCCGGAAAAAGCGCGTACCCGGACTCCCGGAATGCCTGTGAGGGTTTCCGTTGCCAGGGCGACTCTTTCAGCTAGAGGAAATATGGGATTTTTGGGAGTTTCCGAGGCGATGGCCACCACGACTTCGTCAAAAAGCTGGGCAGCGCGACGGACCAGGTCTTCATGTCCATGGGTGATTGGATCAAAAGTGCCGGGATAAATAATCCGTCTGGGCTGGGAGGTTGTATGCATGTGCTCCTACTGCTTGCTAAACAAAGTGTAAAAAGCATCACCACAATGTCCGTGGCGATAAGTCTGCCAACCCGCAGGGATATCTGCGGCCTGCCATTGTTCTGCAGCCGAGCTTTCCAGGTATAGCCAGCAGGGTTTTTCCGATGTTGCGCAGGCAGCAAAACAAGAGGCCAGACGCTGCGGCCAGTCCTGATCAAAAGGCGGATCAGCAAATACTATATCAAAGGAAGGGGCATTCTGCTGTAGATAGTGCAGAGCATCCTTACCGGCAAGCTGGCTTTCCGGCACCTCACAAGCCTTGAGATTTTGTAGTAACAGGACACGATGCCGGGGGTTTTTTTCGATAAAAACCACTTCTCTGGCGCCCCTTGACCAGGCTTCCAGCCCCAGCGCGCCACTACCGGCGAAAAGGTCCAGAACCCGCGCGCCTGCAACCACCCCGCCCAACCAGTTAAACAATCGTTCTCGGACTACCCCGGGCGTAGGGCGAACACCAGAATCTGCAGGGGTCAACAGACGGCGACCGCGATGCCGTCCAGCAATGATACGGACGGTCATGGTTTTTTACCCCGAACAGCAGGTGGCAGATAGTCATCAGCGATGGGCACATTGTTCGCTGCACTGCTTCGGTGGATAATGCAACTATTCATAATGTCTGAGGTTCTGCCCGTTCAATGGTTTTTAATTGGTTCAAGCGTAACAAAAGCCCTTCTCAGGAGGAAATGACAGAAGCCACCGACGCAACTGTCCAGCCTGAGCCTGCTGAGGAAAAACCGGATACTGCTTTGCCTGCAAATGTTGAGGCAGAGCCAGAAGCCGTATCTGAAGAAGAGGCTACTCCGCCACCCGAACCGCTATTGGAAGAACCGGAAGCGCAGCTAACAGAGTCTTCCGAAATGGCATTACCGGCTGCCGAAACTGCCGCCAGTTCCGTGCAGAAAGGGCTGTTCACACGGCTGCGAGAAGGTCTGAACCGGAGTCGGGAGCAGTTTACCGAGGGCGTCGGTCGACTGGTTCTGGGTAAAAAAGTCATTGATGACGAATTGCTGGAAGATCTGGAAGCGTTATTGTTACAAGCGGATCTGGGTGCTGCAGCGACCCGGGAAATCATGACCTCGGTGACGGAAAAAGTGCGTCGTAAGGAACTGACAGATCCTGCCATCCTGAAAAAAGCCCTGCGCGATGCGCTGCTCGATATTTTGCGCCCGCGTGCGGAACTTTGGGTGCCGGAAAAAGGACGGACTCAGGTATTGATGATGGTGGGTATTAATGGTGCCGGTAAAACGACGACTACGGGCAAACTTGCTGCACGCTGGAAAGCCGATGGCTTTTCCATGGTGCTGGCGGCCGGAGACACTTTTCGGGCGGCTGCGGTTGAGCAGTTGCAGGGCTGGGGGCAACGTGTGCAGGTTCCGGTAGTCGCGCAGGGAACGGGTGCAGATAGTGCCTCGGTAGTATTTGATGCTTTTGCAGCGGCGCGGGCCCGATCTGCCGATCTGCTCATTGCCGATACGGCAGGGCGCCTGCATACCCAGGACCATTTGATGGAAGAGTTGAAAAAGGTCAAAAGGGTACTGGCGAAGCAGGATCCAGAAGCGCCCCATCAGATCTGGTTGGTGCTAGATGCAGGAACCGGACAAAATGCCTTGAATCAAGCCCAGCAGTTTCATGAGGCTATCGGTCTGACGGGTATATGTATTACCAAACTGGATGGCACCGCCAAGGGCGGGGTGGTGGCGGCTATTGCCAAGGCTCTGCCAATTCCGATTCGTTATATTGGTGTAGGCGAACAGGTGGCCGACTTGCGTCCCTTTGATCCAGAATCTTTTGTTGATGCCCTCTTCGCGGAGCCGAAGTCATGATTGAATTTATCAATGTCACCAAACATTATCCCGGCCGCCATCATGTGCTGCGTGAACTGAATCTTAAATTGCCGACCGGGCAAATGGCTTTATTGACCGGGCCTTCGGGTGCCGGCAAAAGCACGCTCCTGAAATTGTTGCTGCGCCTGGAAGATGTCAGTCATGGCACGCTGATGGTCAATGGCGTGGATGTTTCGACCCTGAAAAAACGTCATATTCCAGCCTATCGTCGGCGCATCGGGGTGGTTTTTCAGGATCACAAATTATTGATGGATCGTGACGTATTCAATAATGTCGCGCTGACATTGCAGGTCAGTGGGGTATCTGGCAAGCAGATTCAGAGCCGGGTAAGGGCAGCACTGGAAAAAGTCGGGTTGGGTAACCGGATTCATAATTTGCCGGCCACGCTGTCGGGTGGCGAACAGCAGCGGGTAGGGATTGCCCGGGCCATTGTGCACACCCCGGAAATTCTGCTCGCCGATGAGCCGACCGGTAATCTGGATGGTTCGTTGAGCACGGAAATTCTGGATTTATTCCGGGACTTTCATCAGCACGGTACCACGGTTCTGGTAGCAACCCACGACCAGTCCCAGGTAGAGCGTCTGGGGCTCCCCGTCTTTCATCTGGAGCAAGGGATGCTGCAAGATTCCAAGGAGAAATCCGCGTGAGTGCCTTACATATTCGTCAGGAAGCCGCCCAAAATGCCGTGAACACCCTGCTGAAGCAGCCGCTAGCGACGTTAATGACCATTTTTGCCCTGGCTATTGTGCTGGCGCTGCCCGTGGGCCTTTTTGCGGCGCTCAATAATCTCCAGCA
Organism: Acidithiobacillus concretivorus; assembly: GCF_018853445.1. Taxonomy (GTDB): domain Bacteria; phylum Pseudomonadota; class Gammaproteobacteria; order Acidithiobacillales; family Acidithiobacillaceae; genus Acidithiobacillus; species Acidithiobacillus concretivorus. The sequence continues at coordinate 51,634 of NZ_JABELD010000015.1, read as the reverse complement.
ATTGTTGGGGCAATGGCGAGATCAAGCCCAAATTTCCCTGTTTCTCCATCAGGATGCCACGGAGCAAGACATACAGCAGCTGCAGAAGCAGCTACAGAGCAGCACCGGAGTCGTTAATGTGCGCTATGTCGGTAAGGAAGCCGCATTGAAAACGTTTGAAAAAAACGCCGGAATGACTGCTGCCATCAAAATTCTTGGAGAAAACCCACTACCGGCTTCGTTTATTGTTGAACTGAATCCGTTGTCTGAAAGTCCGGCAGCCTTGCAGGCGCAAATTCAGGGGTGGGCGCGTCAACCCGGAGTCGCCAGTGCCCAGTCCGATTTGCATTGGGTGGCGCGTCTGCAGGCCATTCTGGCCCTGGGTAAAAGGGCTGTCTGGATTTTGGCCATTATGCTGGCCGTCGGCGCGATTCTGGTCATGGGGAATACCATTCGTCTGCATATTGCCCAGCGCCGCGATGAAATTGACATTGCCAGTCTGGTGGGGGCAACGCGTGCCTTTATCCGCCGGCCATTTTTGTATCAGGGACTGATTCAGGGGTCCATTGCCGGAATACTAGCCTGGATTATTATTGCGATTACCATCGCGATTTTGCAGGGACCGGTTGATCGTCTGGCGACTTTGTATGGTACCCATTTTCAGCTTTTGGGCCTGACGGGCCTGGAAGGGCTGATCCTGATTATTATCAGCGCTATTCTCGGCTGGCTGGGTTCACGTCTTGCAGTGGGGCAGCACCTCGACCATACTTTTTCGTAATGGATGAGCTACCCTTGAAAATATTGTTCGGGATCCCCATTTACATATCATGGTGTGTATGTATTGAGAAGCTGGGTTCAGTTTTCGTGGATAAGGAACCAGCTGCAGATCTTGAGAGTCCAAGGTATGTTGATTGTTGCGAGGACTAATTATGAATGAACTTGCTATAGCCAGTAGAGATTTGGTCAGTGCCGACGGGCTGGCAGCTTATCTGCGTTTCGTGAATGCCCAGCCCATGCTGGAGCCTGAAGAAGAGCGGGATCTGGCCCTGCGTCTGCGCGATCATGAAGATGTCGAAGCGGCAAAATCCCTGGTGCTCAGTCATCTGCGCTTTGTGGTGCGTATTGCTCGGGGTTATCGGGGCTACGGCCTGCAGGAAGCCGACCTGATTCAGGAAGGAAATATTGGTCTGATGAAAGCCGTCAAGCGCTATGATCCTGATCATGGCGTGCGCCTGGTCTCTTTTGCCGTACATTGGGTCAAGGCAGAAATTCATGAATTCATTTTGCGCAACTGGCGTATTGTCAAAGTGGCTACTACCAAGGCCCAACGCAAGCTGTTCTTTAACCTGCGTTCCAGCCGAACCCACACCGGCTGGTTGAGTGGTGAGGAAAGTGCAGCCATTGCCGAAGATCTTGGTGTTACCCAAGCGCAGGTGCTGGAAATGGAAGGCCGGATGACGGGGCATGACTATTCCCTGAATATGGAGCCCGATGAAGAAAGTGGCCATTCGCGGGTCATGGAACTGGCTGATCCTGCGGAGTCCACGGTAGATCAACTCCTGGATAGAGATTGGGACGAGCACCAGCATGCCGTATTGCAGAGCGCCTTGTCGGCTCTGCCTCAGCGTGATCGCTACATCATTGAAAACCGTTGGCTCAGCGAAGATCCCAAGACATTACAGGTGCTGGGTGATGAGCTGGGAGTTTCTGCAGAGCGTATCCGCCAGCTGGAAAAAAGCAGCATGGGCAAGCTGCGTCAGAAAATGCTGGCACTCAGTCCGGCGGCCTGAACCGATGTTGTTGTTTCATATTGACGATGCAGGACGTTGGCCGAATTTGTTGGCCAACGTGCGCAATGCAGCGGCAGCGGATCCTAATCAGGCGCTGCGCGTCATTGCCAATGGTCAGTCTCCAGTTTCACTGTGGGCGCATGGCCACTGGCGGCGTGAAATTGAAGAGCGGATCAGCGCTGGTTTATGTGTGGATTTTTGTGAAAACAGTTTACGCAGCATGGGCTTGGACCCCGCCGACCGGCCTGCTGGCAGTCATCTGGTTCCGGCGGGCGTTATTGCCATTGCGGAGGCCCAGGCAGCCGGAGCGTTTTATCTCAAGCCCTGACTTTCTTTCTGGTAACCCAATCTGAACCCAGTCTATAAAATATAGCGGGACAGATCTTCGTCCTGGGCCAGATCCTGCAAGCGCCCATCCACATATTCTGCATTGACTTCCAAGCTGGGCTGACTCAGATCGGGCGCTGAAAAAGCCACTTCTTCCAGCAGGCGTTCCATGACGGTGTGCAGGCGACGGGCACCAATGTTCTCGACCCGTTCGTTAACCTGTTGCGCGATTTCGGCAATGCGCTGTACGCCATCATCAGTAAATTGCAGGGTGACCCCATCACTGGCGAGCAGCGCGCTGTACTGACGAACCAGGGCATTTTCTGGTTCTTGCAGAATACGGACCAAGTCTGCCGCACTCAGGGCATCCAGCTCTACGCGAATGGGGAGTCGTCCCTGCAGTTCCGGGATCAGGTCCGAAGGTTTGCTGAGATGAAACGCCCCAGAGGCAATGAACAGGATATGGTCGGTTTTCACCACGCCATAACGGGTGCTGACGTTGGACCCTTCCACTAGCGGCAACAAATCCCGCTGCACCCCTTCCCGGGAAATATCGGTACCCTGCTGGCTCCCGGAACGTACCGCGACTTTGTCGATTTCATCAATAAAAACAATACCACCAGACTGCACTCTTTCCAGGGCCAGGGCGCGTACTTCTTCTTCATTGACCAGCTTGGCGGCTTCGTCATCCGTCAGCAGACGCCGGGCTTCCGCCACTGGCACCTTGCGGGTGCTGGTTTTACCTTGGGACATGTTGGAGAACATATCCCGCAGTTGGTTGGTCATTTCTTCCATACCCGCTGGTGCCATGATTTCTACACCCGCTTTGGGAGCAGCAACCTCAATTTCAATTTCCTGCTGGTCCAGTTTGCCCTCGCGGAGCATCTTGCGAAATTTTTGGCGGGTCCCTTCATCGCTGCGTGGCACCGTGCTGTCCCGGGGGCCGGGAATCAACGCATCGAGAATGCGTTCTTCGGCCATTTCTTCAGCGCGTTGGCGCATGGCCGATTGGCGTTCGCTACGAATCATATCTACAGCCGTTTCGGTCAGGTCCCGGATAATGGATTCCACATCTTTGCCGACGTAACCCACTTCTGTGAATTTGGTGGCTTCCACCTTGATGAAAGGGGCGTTGGCCAATTGCGCCAGACGGCGGGCAATTTCAGTTTTGCCGACGCCGGTAGGCCCGATCATCAGGATGTTTTTTGGGGTGATCTCCTGATGCAGGGGCGCAGGCACCTGGCCGCGTCGCCAGCGGTTGCGCAGGGCAATAGCCACTGCACGCTTGGCGTCAGACTGGCCGATGATGTACTTGTCCAGTTCCTGGACGATTTCACGGGGGGTCATTTCAGACATGCTCATAGTTCTTCAATCGTATGGTTGTGGTTGGTATAAATGCAGATGTCCCCGGCGATGCCCAGCGCCCGTTCGGCGACTTCACGGGCCGGCAACTCGGTATTTTCCAGCAGGGCGCGGGCCGCAGAAAGGGCATAGGGACCGCCGGAGCCAATAGCAATAATGCCGAATTCCGGTTCCAGCACATCGCCCTGGCCGGTAATAATCAGACTTTGTTTATCGTCGGCAACGGCCAGCATGGCTTCCAGTCGCCGCAATACCCGGTCGGTGCGCCACTCTTTGGCGAGTTCAACGGCAGCCTTGGCCAGTTGTCCGGGATGGGCTTTCAGTTTGGCCTCGAAGCGTTCGAGCAGGGTAAAAGCATCGGCGGTAGCACCTGCGAAGCCAGTCAACACGCCCGGCTCAATACGCCTTACCTTGCGGGCATTGCCTTTCATGACGGTATTGCCAAAAGTTACCTGACCATCTCCGGCCATCACCACATTGCTGCCGCGTCGCACGCAAAGAATGGTGGTGCCGTGCATGGGTAATGCATCTGTCATACGTTGTCCTCGGTTTCCGGGCGTTGTGTGTGTTTGGCGCGCGGGTGAGCTGCATCATATACATGCGCCAACTGTTGATAGTCCATATGGGTATAAATAGCCGTGGTTGCAATACCTGCGTGTCCCAGATATTCCTGCACGGCGCGCAAATCGCCGGCGGACTGGAGAAAATGGCTGGCTGCACTATGGCGTAGGGTGTGGGGATGAATATGCTGACCCAGGCGTTTTTCTCCCAATTCCTTGATGCGGATTTGAATGCTGCGGATACTGAGACGATGAGCAGAGGCGTTGAGCAGCAAAGCGTTTTCTTCCAGAAGATGCTTGTCCATCAGCAGCGCATGACGTAAGGGTAAATACAAATCGAGCATTCGCCAGACGGTTTTGCCCGCTGGAACAATGCGCTCCTTGCTGCCTTTACCCATGACCCGCACGGTCCCGCCATGACGATCCAGATCTTGCAGGTCTAATCCCGCCAGTTCACTGACGCGCAGGGCGCTGGAATAGAGCAGTTCCAGTATCAGTTGATCGCGGCTCTGCGCAAAATTGGGGGCTGTAGAGGGCTCGTCGGCAGGGTCCATCAACTGTTTGGCCTGATCGACGGTCAACCAGTCCGGCAGGCGTTGTTCAGATTTGGGCATCATGATGCCTTGCACTGGATTCGACAAATCCGGTAAATCCTTTTGCAAATGCCGATACAGGGCACGCAGAGCGGCGAAACGTCGGCGCAGGCTGCGCACAGCCACTCCACGACTGCGTTCCGCCATCAGATAAGCGCGCAAATCGCCGGGCTGAATATGGGCAATGTCCTGATGTCCACGACTTTGCATAAAGTGCAACCAGCCTTGTAAGTCGCGATGATAAGCTGCGACGGTAGCAGGGCTGCTGCGCCCGCTGCGGGCAAGAGCCACTGTAAAGTCATCGACGGCTTCCTGCATCAACATGGGGTCAGGCAGCGATCCAGAGCGGCCGTCACCAGACGGCCAATTTGATTGAGTAAATCCGCACCCGCATCCTTGGCATAGCGCTCAGGATTTTGACTGCCCAGCACAATGCCCGCCTGAATATGCTGGCCAACCAATGGAATCAGGGCAAAAGATTCCAGAGCTGCCCCCTCGGCTGCAAACAAAGTACTCCGCAAGCTCGGGTTGATGGAAAGACCCGTGGCCGCTTGTGCGGGCGGCGAGCCGTCCAGTATCCCCAGAAAATCCGCTTCTTCAAGCACCGTAAACTGGGGCAGATCCGACACCGGCGTGTGGGCAATCAAGGCCAGCGCCTCCACCTGAAAACCTTCGTGCAGCCGGGTCAGCACGGTATTCAAGGTTGCCGGACAGTCCGGCGTGTTCAGCAATTCGGTGGCCAGATCAGAAAGGTGCAGTCCCAGTGCCGCATTTTGTTGGGCGGCACCCAGCAGGGCGGCAATACGCTGCTGCAGACGGTTATTTTCGTCGCGTAAAATCTGTGCCTGTCTTTCGAGCAGGGAAGAGGCGGACCCGCGACCAACATGGGGAAGAGTCAGGGACATTAACAAATCTTCCTGATCCCATAAATATTGCGGATGTTCGAGCAGGTACTGGCGGACTCGTTCTGCCTGATCATCGTGTTCAGGGGCTGTTGCCAACTTAATCATCCTCCCAATGGGTATCGCTGTAGCGTTCGGGGGCACTGTGTACTTCCAGCGCCGCGATCAGATGAGCGAGGGTTTCACCTTCCTGATCTGTCAGTTTGTGCAGAAAAGCCAGATCCTGGGCGTTGCAGTTCAGGCTGTCAGCTATGGCTTGTACCGTGGTGTTCTGCATGATGGTATCCCCCTTTGTCTGTCAAACAATGTGTTATAAGAGCCAGGTTCCGTCAAAAACCACCTGCGCTGGTCCGGTCATCATAACGGCTTGTTCTGGCCCTGCCCATTGAATGTGCAAGCGACCGCCCGGAAGATCTACCGCAACGGCCTGGTCCAGCGCTCCCCAGCGGATTCCGGCCACCACCGCCGCACAGGCATTACTGCCACAGGCCAGGGTTTCTCCGGCACCACGTTCCCAGACCCGCAGACGAATATGGGAGCGGTCACAGATTTCCATGAACCCGACATTGCAGCGCTGCGGAAAATCCGGGTGCTTTTCGATTTGCGGCCCGAGCTGGGTGACGGGTGCTGTGGCCACATCCGGCACGCGCAGTACGGCGTGCGGATTACCCATGCTGAGTGCGGCCAGGCGCAGGGTGTCATGATGGATTTCCAGCAGGTATTCGGGGCCTTCTTCCCGGGTTTTAAAAGGAATGGCCTCCGGAGCAAAACGCGGAGCTCCCATGTTAACGCTGACCTCGCCGTTTTCGAGGATGCGAAGTTGCATTTGTCCGGACTGGGTTTCTACCTGAATGACATCCTTGTCACTAAGTCCAGCACGGCGAACAAATACTGCAAAGCAGCGCGCACCATTCCCACACTGGGCGACTTCACCGCCGTCCGCATTGAAAATGCGATAATGAAAATCACAGTCCGGAGACTGGGGATTTTCTACCAGCAGAATTTGATCGCAGCCAATACCAAAGTGGCGGTCAGCCATGGCGCGGATGTGATCTGGCGTCAATTGAACCTGCTGGCGGACACCATCGAACACGACAAAATCATTGCCGAGGCCATGCATTTTAGTGAAATGGAGTTTGCTGCGGGCGGTGTGATCAGTTTTAGCTATCATGGACAAGAGTTTAGCACGGACTAGGGCGGAAGGCTCGAAAAGGGTTAGTGTCCCCTTGGCAACAAAAAAGCGCCGAGGAGAAACCTGGGCGCTGCTGCATTCTTGGCTGGGGAACGTGGATTCGAACCACGGTTAGCGGAGTCAGAGTCCGCTGTCCTGCCGCTAGACGATTCCCCAAGAGTGGCGGCGATAATAGCTTCAGGCCAGCTTCCCTGTCAAACCGGATTGCTGGATCAGGTGAAAATAACACTGACTTTGTATTTATTTTGCCGACGTTGTAAAAAAGGTGTTGTCAAAATGTTGCAAACTGTCCACACCGGTGCTATAACTTGCCGCGTAGTATCCAAACAATGCTCTCGAGGAGGAGCTTTATCATGAAGAAGAATCTTATCGCTTTGGCCGTTGCGGCCGCAGTTTTGGTTCCTGGTGCAGCTTTTGCTGCAGACAGTTCCAGTAATGACACCGGTCCGGTTGTTTTTGGGTATGCCCAGATCACGGGTGCCCAGCAGTTCGGTACCGGTCCCGGTACTTCCAATGGGTTGATGTTTGGTGCTAACCGCATCCGTCTGGGCTTCAAGGGTGAAGCGGTTCCTGGCGTCAACTATTTCATCCAGGGTGCGTATGACGAGGCAGGTCTTGGTAATGGTATGGCCAATGGCCTGAATAACGGTCTGGGCGGCAACATGATGGGCGGCATCACAGCCCAACTGATGGATGCCTGGATCAATTATGCTCCGGTGCCCTTTGTGCAGTTAAAAGTCGGCAAGTTCAAAACCCCTGAAGACCTGGAATATACCAGTATTGCCGGTAACGAGTTGCCCTTCATCTACCGCAATATGGGTCAGTCCCTGTTGTCCGGTCGTTCTGCCGGTGCCATGTTCCATGCCAACAACGTCATGGGTTCAGGTGTAGGTTATGCAGTCGGTATTTTTGATAACACCTCCGTAGACAAGTACACGGTTTTCAGTAATGTCACTCCAACCAATCCATCTGGCGGTGGTCAGAGCGGCATGCTCAATGGTAATGGCAAGTACATTGTTTCCGGCATGCTGAAGTACAGCATGGGTCCTTTGTTGACTGCTGAAGCAAGTGGCAGTCTAGGCACCGAACCTAACCGTGGTAGAGACGATCTCTACAGTTGGAACGTGGGCGTGCGTGGTGGCTTGATGGGCATTCACTACGCTGCTGGTTATACTCGTGCCAGCGGGATGTCTAGCTGGGGTTATTTGAACACCAATCCTTTCTACAACCCGGTAACCTATACCGCGTACGATTGGCATGCGGAATTGGGGGTCAATCTTTACCAGATGACCCTGTCTCCCATTGATATTGAGCCTGCCATCCGTTACGACTCGTACACGGTCCATGGTCAGGGCACTTTGGGTAACGCTACAGTGGGCTTGAATTATTTCGTCAATCCCAATAACCCCCATGCCGCTGAGGTGCAATTGAATTACATCATGGCGACCCGTGGTGGTTCAATTAATCAGATCTATGGCAGTTCTGTAAATGGACAGGCACCCATCAACGGTGTGGCTTACAACACCCTGATGTTGCAGTTCCAGGCTGGTTTCTAAGTCAAAGCAATTCCCGGGTGGCTTCGGTCACCTCTTGCCGCCCCTTCGGGGGCGGTTTTTATTTGCTTTTTGAGCAGGATACCGTTATAAGAAAACCCGCTGCGGGGAGGCTTGATCCCGCGTTTTTTCTTATGACCGTTTTGGGGAATATCAGTGGCTCGTCAAATCCGTAATATCGCTATCATCGCCCACGTTGACCATGGCAAAACCACGCTGGTGGATCAGTTGCTCCGTCAGTCCGGTACTTTTGCCGCACACCAGCAGCTGGAAGAGCGGGTGATGGACAGCAACGATCTTGAAAAAGAGCGCGGCATTACCATTATGGCGAAAAACACGGCGGTGCAGTGGGGCGATACGCATATCAATATTGTCGATACTCCCGGACATGCCGACTTCGGTGCTGAAGTGGAGCGTGTGTTGGGCATGGTGGATGGCGTTCTGCTGCTGGTGGATGCCGTCGAGGGCCCCATGCCGCAGACCCGCTTCGTGACCCGCAAGGCCCTGGAACTGGGTCTGAAACCTATTGTTGTTATTAATAAGGTGGACCGCCCCGGCGCTCGCGCCGACTATGTCATCAGCGCCACTTTTGATCTTTTCGACAAACTCGGTGCTACCGAAGAACAACTGGATTTCCCGGTTATTTACGCCTCCGGTCTGCAGGGCTATGCGGGTGAAGATCCTGAGGTGCGTTCGGGTGACATGAAACCCCTTTTCGAGATGATTTTGACCCATGTGCATGCCCCGGAAGGTGATCCGGAAGGTCCCTTGCAAATGCAAATTGCCGATCTGGATTACTCCAGTTATGTGGGTCGTATTGCCATTGGCCGGATTCGCCGTGGTTCCATGAAACCCGGCCAGGATATTGTCCTGATTCATGGCGTGGACCAAACCCAGACCAAGGCGAGGATTTTGCAGTTGCTGGGTTTTGATGGCCTCAAGCGGGTGCCCTGGGAAACGGCTACGGTGGGCGATATTGTGGCGGTGACAGGTATTGAAGAACCTTCCATTGGTGCGACCATTGCCGCGCCGGAAGCGCCCGAAGCCTTGCCCTGGAAACCTATTGATGAACCGACCCTGAACATGACCTTTCAGGTGAATACCAGCCCCTTTGCCGGGCGTGAAGGCAAGTTTGTCACCAGCCGCCAGTTGCGCGATCGCCTGTACAAGGAGCTGCTCATTAACGTGGCGTTGCGGGTGGAAGATACGGATAACGCCGATGTGTTCATGGTGTCCGGACGCGGCGAACTGCATCTCACCATCCTCATTGAAAACATGCGCCGCGAAGGCTATGAACTGGCCGTTTCTCGTCCCCGGGTGATTCAGCGTCAGGTGGATGGCGTCTGGGAAGAGCCTTATGAAGCCTTGACCGTAGATGTGGAAGAAACCCATCAGGGCACCATCATGGAGCGTTTGGGCATCCGGCGCGGTGAATTGCAGGACATGATGCCCGATGGCCGTGGCCGGGTGCGTCTGGAATACAAAATTCCCGCGCGCGGCCTGATCGGCTTTCATACCGAGTTTTTGACGGCCACGTCCGGTACGGGGGTGATCAGTCATATTTTCGACGGTTACGGTCCGGTCAAGGGCAGCATTCCGGCGCGTAATAATGGCGTGCTGATTTCCGCAGAAGAAGGCGAGGCAGTGGGTTTTGCCCTCTTTAATTTGCAGGATCGGGGGCGGATGTTTGTCAGCCCCGGCGACAAGGTCTATGAAGGCATGGTGATTGGTATTCACAGCCGTGACAATGATCTGGTGGTCAATCCCCTCAAGGAAAAGAAGCTGACCAACATGCGGGCTTCGGGTTCTGATGAAAACATCATGTTGACGCCACCCATTAAGATGACGCTGGAAGCTGCGGTAGAGTTTCTGGCCGACGACGAACTGGTGGAAGCAACACCTCAGTCCATCCGGATTCGCAAGCGCTATCTCACGGAAAACGAGCGTAAAAAGGCGTCACGTGGCGGTGCCGGAAACGGTTAAGCCAAAAAGCGGCAGTTGCCGTGGATGATTTGCAGCGACTTTTGTTTCGAGCCGTTGTTGTTCTTGGCGAAATCCAGCGCCCGTCAGGAGAGCTGTTTGAGCCCAAAGGGCGAGTTCTCTCCTGACAGCAGGATGAGCCTTAGAACAACAGGCAAGGAACAATGGAGCAAAAAGCATCCACGGCAACTGCCGCTTTTAAGTTAAGCGAATTTCACCACTGAAACACCCTGTGTTCAGTGGCTGACTGCAGGCCCGGAAGCGGCAACGCTTACCGGGCTTGATATTTTATGGTGCTTTTTCCAGCGTGATGAGGCGGAACCAGCCGCCCATGGCCCCCGGTTCGTCACTTATACACTGTAATTCCGGGCGCTCTGCCAGAATCTCCTCAAAGGTCAGATCCGTATGGGTGGCTACGGCACCCGCTACCCGTCCCAAGGCGCGTCTTAACCAGGCTTTTTGACCGGGACGTAAAAATTTGTCGAGTAGTAAAATCCGGCCTCCGGGTTTGAGAACGCGGCTGGCTTCTGCCAACGCTTTGCCGGCATTGGGGACCACCGCCAGAATTAAATGCATCACCACAAAATCGAAGGACGCATTGGCAAAGGGCAGCACTTCGGCGTCGGCCTGAACCAATGGAATGGGGCTTGGCAGATTTTGCGCGCGGCGCAGCATGGCGTGGGTCAGGTCAATGCCAATGGCGGTACAGTGATTTGGCAAAAAGGGAATGTCCAGCCCGGTGCCAATGCCATCGATTAAAATCTGACAGGACGCATTTTGAGGGATTTGGCGGAGGCTGCGCTGACGTAAAGGTTCGGAAAAACCGCGTACTGCCTGATCGTAAATGGGCGCCCAGATGCCGTAGGCGCGCTGCAGGCTGCTGCGGCTCAATGAAATACCGTAGCGACGGCCAGACGAAATGCAGGAATGGGGCTTTCGAAGGTTTCCCCGTCTGCAGTAATCCATTCGTAACTGCCGTGCATGCTGCCTACAGCCGTAGACAGAACCGAGCCGCTGGAATAGCGAAAGCGTTGTCCAGGCTGCAGAGTGGGCTGTTCGCCGACCACGCCGGGACCTTTGACTTCCTGGATATGACCTTCGGCGTCGGTAATAATCCAGTGGCGATTCAGTAGTTGCGCCGTTTGCGGGCCGTGGTTTTCGATGGTGATCTGGTAGGCAAAAGCATAATGCGCCTGCTCGGGGCTGGATTGTTCGGGAATATATCGGGTTTCTACGGTGATCTGAATGTCTGTGGGGGCGTTTTCTGCCATGATCTTACTCCGGGCGTTGAGCCACTAGGATAATCAAGAACCAGTCTAACGAGCGGGAAGCCACCTGCCAAGCCGCTTCAGCGTCGTTTGTTTGGAATTTTTGCAGCAGGCCGGAGCCGATACAGGATGACGATGCGGCCAATACGTCCAACGACTTCGGCGTGACTGGCACTGACCAACCGGGTAATCATGGCATCGCGCAGCGCATGTTCCACTTGGGGTAAGCGGGCCTTGATGAGTTCATGGGCATCCAGAGCGATTTCCAGTTCGGCGAGCAGGGCATCAGTGACGCCCTGCGCACCAATCATCACAACCGGTTTGAGGGTATGGGCCTGACCGCGCAGGTTTTGTCTTTGTTTGGCGTCCAGCATGGTATCCTCGTCAGACAGATGATTCGATAAATGGTGGACGGGAGTGTACGTTTGCGCGATGCGGTGGTCAAAGGTCGGAGGTTGTTGCAGTGGCTAGAAGTAAATCCAGTGAAAAATGGCTGAAAGAACATTTTCGGGATGTGTTCGTGCAGCGTGCCATGAAAGAAGGGTATCGTTCTCGGGCAGCTTACAAATTATTGGAAATTCAGGAGAAAGATCGGCTGATTCGTCCCGGTATGCGCGTCCTTGACGTGGGTGCCGCGCCGGGGGGCTGGACCCAGGTGGCCGCCCCGCTCATCGGCCGTAACGGGCGGCTGGTGGCTGTGGACCGACTGGCTATGGACCCAGTTGCCGATGCCTCGGTAATTTATGGTGACGTTTACGAAGATGCGGTGATTGCCGCCTGTCGGGAGGCCTTGCCGGAAGGGGCGGATTTGATCATGAGTGATATGGCCCCCAATATGTCCGGGATTGCCAGTGTCGATCAGGCCCGCGCCATAGACCTGGCGGAACTGGCGCTGGATATGGCCCACCGCTGGCTGCGTCCGGGCGGGTCGCTGTTGATCAAGGTGTTTATGGGGGCGGGCGCTGAAGAGCTGCGTCGTGCCCTGCGCAAGGATTTCAAAAAAATTGTGGTACGCAAGCCGGAAGCTTCACGCGCCCGTTCTACCGAACAGTACTGGCTGGCGCTGGACTTTCAGGGAGTTGCACAGGAAAGGTTGGACAACGCGCCAGCGAGTTCCCTATAATCTGCAGCATGCGCAGTTAGCTCAGCTGGATAGAGTGTCGGCCTCCGAAGCCGAAGGTCACTGGTTCGAATCCAGTACTGCGCACCAATAAAATTAATTAGTTGTATTGGATTCGTATCGTTAAGGGGAATCCGTATCGCGCCGGCAACGGTTGCCCATCAAAACCCAGTGTCAGTTGGGTTTGTGGGTGCAGTGCCGTGGCCATGTCGATACTGGTGAAATAATCATCAACACAGTGAAATGCGACGTATTTCGCCGAGGTGTCTGCGCCAATACGTTTCAAAAACTCCGAGAAAGGCACACCATGCCATCGCCCGATGGCACTCCAACCTTCCACGCAAATATGGCGCGTGATCTGTTCTACCTGGGGCAGCGCCTGTAGTTCAGCCAAAGTCCAAGATTTGTGATTGCTGACGCGCCCCGACACGTCCAGTTGAAAATCAGCAGCATCAACTTGAGGCACTTCGGCTTCGCTGTAATAGGCATTAAACGGGAAGGGCCGCGTGATTTGGGATTTGCTGTAGGTTGGTGCCAACTTGTTTGGATCAAACAGCCATGCTTGTGCCTTGTCGTTAAATCGGGAGACCTGAGCAAGTAGTTTCTCTACACCGTCGTGATCACTGATCGAGCAGCCGGTCAGAAGTGATAACCCGCCGAGTGTTGCGAATTGCTTGAGAAAATGCCGCCGATTGAAGCGTCCCACCAGCGATACGGCTTCTTTGATGATCGCATCGGCATCGACGCTCGATTCCGGTGTTTTTATTTGCTTATTCATCGTCTGAGTTTTCCTTGTTTATGCTTACGTGGTTTCGATGCCGATTGGTTTTGTTAGCGGCCACGAATCATCGTGAGCAAGCTGCGTGGAACCAGTAGCACCATCAACAAATGGATTGCGATAAATCCCAGCAGAAACGCCATCGAACAGAAGTGCACATAGCGCGCGGTTTCATAACCACCCAACAGAAAGGCCAAGGTGGAAAACTGAACCGATTTCCATAACACCAAACCGGAGAGAACCAGCAGCACAAGATCCAGAACCACAAAGAGATAAGCGGCTTTTTGCACGCTGTTGTACTGACTTGCCTCGGCATGAGATAAACGACTGCGCAGTGCCGCCTTGATATCGCTCCACACCGCGCGCGGCGAGAGCGGGGAAAACTTATGCCAGAACCGGCGGCTGACGCCATTGAACAGAAGATAAATCAATCCATTCGCAGCCAAAATCCACATGGCGGCAAAATGCCAATCCAAAGCACCACCCAGCCAGCCACCCAGCGTGATATCATTGGGGAAACTAAAGCCAAACAACGGCGAGGCATTGTAAATACGCCAGCCGCTGCTAATCAGGATCAACACAGCCAAGGCATTCACCCAATGCGTGAGGCGCAACCATAAGGGATGGATCATGGCTGGCTTGATCTTGTCGCTATTCTCGGGTGTCGTATTAAATATACTGGTTAACGATTCGCTCATTTTCTTCTCCCACCGATCAAGTCCTTTTCCCTCGTCTTGCTGGGTAATACGTCGGCGAAAAAAAATAGTTACAGTCAGCTGGGTTTTTTTAAGAAAGCGCTGAAAACAGCCCTGATGTCATACATAATTTATATGCCTGTAACCCGGAGCGTTCTTTTGACGAATAGGAATGAGACAAGCTAAATGAGTAGCCTGAGAAATGACGCCGACCTTCATCGAACCGATCGCGTTTCAAGACGGTATTGCGTGGACTTCCATGGTTGATGAGCCAATCGAGGTAAGTGAGACCGAGAAGCACGTTCGCGCCTTGCTCCTCAGCAGCCTCGACGGAGACGCCAAGGCGTATCAACTTTTTCTCAAGGAGCTGGCGGGTTTATTGCGCGGTTATTTTCGTCGGCGCTTGGCATCCCTGCCCGATGCGGTGGAAGATCTGGTACAGGAATCCTTGCTGGCCATCCACAATAAACGCCATACCTATGATCGGAACCAACCGGCCACGGCCTGGGTTTATGCCGTAGCCAAATACAAACTGATTGACATGCTCAGACGGCACGAGCGCTACGACAAACGAAATGATCCACTCGATGATGACACGACACTCTTCACGCCATCCGACAACGAAGCCGCAGACGCGCAGCGCGATGTGTACACCATGCTCTCGCACCTTCCCGATCAAATGCGACTGCCCATTATTCTGACCAAGTTAGAAGGTCTGTCGGTGGCTGAAACCGCAGAGCGCACCGGTCTTACGGAGTCGGCTGTCAAGGTAGGTGTTCATCGAGGGCTCAAAAAACTGCATACGTTATTTCGAGGTAAACCATGAAAACGGACGATTTGATTCTCATGCTGGCCCAGGGCGATGTAGCCGTACCCCGTCATGTTGTCGCCAAACGACTCAGCATTGCTTTAGGCATCGGGTTATTTGTGTCATTTGGCCTGATGCTGGCTGCTTTAGGGCTGCGCCCCGATCTTGAATCGGCAAGTATGCTGCCCATGTTCTGGGTGAAACTCGCATTCGCGTTCAGCATGGGGACGATTGGGCTGATTGCTGTCAAGAAAGTCGCGCGCCCGGAAGGGACAATCAACCGCACGCTCTGGGCCATGGCGTTCCCGATCGGCCTCATTTGGCTTTTATCGTTGATTCTGGTGGCGTACGAACCGTCTTCTCAGCGCTGGCACATGCTGCTCGGTGAAACCTGGTACGAATGCCCCTTGTTGATCACGATGCTGTCCGCGCCCATTTTCATTGCCTTGCTATGGGCCATGCGCAGCCTGGCGCCCACCCAATTGGGGCTGGCGGGTGCTGCTGTTGGTTTGATGTCTGGAGGCTGGGGTGCCGTTGTGTACAGTCTGCATTGCCCTGAAATGGGCGCGCCGTTTATCGGCACCTGGTATTTACTCGGGATTTTGATTCCCACCGTGCTCGGTGCACTACTCGGGGAAACATTGTTGCGTTGGTAATGCGCCTGTTGCCGCACAACCCCCAGGGGGCGGTATTGGGTAGCTTAATGGTGTCAGGCGTTTCCATTCGGAAGCTTCTGGCCAGAAAAGTATGCACCACACCTCACAGCCAAAGTGTACGAATGGGATACTGCCTGATAGCGGGGTCAGGGGTGACCAAGGTCAGTCCACGTTCGATGGCCTGACAAATCAGCATGCGGTCGAAAGGATCCCGATGAATGGGCGGTAGTTGCGGAAGATGACGCAGGTCGGTATCGGACAGCGCTATGCGTCGAAAATCCACTGCATCGATTTGGCGGAGCATATAGTCAAAAACCGATTCGGAACCGCTCTCGATAACCAGCTTGCCGCTCGTGTGCTTCACCAGAATTTCCCAAATGGTGACCACACTTATACAAACCTCCGCATCCTCGGCGATATGGCTGCGCGCAGTAGCCGGAATCTTTTCTGTCTGTGCCAACCACCAGATCAGGGTACAAGTATCCAGCAGCAGCATCATCAGGTTTTGTCCGGTGTTGCCCCGAACTGCAGCGGATCATTTCGATGGGTGTCATACCAATCGGCCAGCTCCGCGTCGGACAAGGGAGCAAAGGCATCTTCGGCCCAATGTATTTTACCTTTAGCCAAGCCCATGGGCCGACTTTTCTTGGCCGGGATGGTTGCCGAAATCGGTCGCAACTCGGCAATCGCCTTGTTACGACGGGCAATAATCACGGTCTCGCCTCGCTCTACCTTGCCGAGGTATACGGATAGCTGGGCTTTCACTACATGAATATTCACCACTTCCATTGTTATCGGACCTTATATCTGACCAACTTACAAGGATTCTAGACCATGTTCGAAAAAAAAGCTGCTGTTTTCCTCTACGCGGTCAGCCCTGTCCATTTTGGCGCCGGCCAAGCTATCGGTGATATTGACAACCCCATGCAGCGAGAATGAGGTATCCTGAATCTCGTGGACAGATCCGGTGTGATCGTGAACGCTCGAAGCTGGCCAGTCGCAACGTATTACTCGCGCTGCGCTATTTTCACAGCGGTTCCGGTATTCCCGTCGCGGCCTTTAACCAGCGTCTGGCTACGTTCGAATCAATGGCTTTGCCAGCGGGCAAATGTCGGTTGAGCCAGTCTGTAAAGGAGCCTTGGACCTGCTCGAAAGGGCGATCGGCCATTTGCCCGTAAATCTGCAGGTAATCATGTCCGCCATCATGGCCCAGTAACCAGGGTTGATCGACAATCAGGACCGGAGTTCCTGCCGGAACGCGCGCAAATAGTGCTTCGATGTTTTCAGGATAGAGGCGGATGCAGCCATGACTGACGCGCATACCGACCCCCCAGGGCTTGTTGGTGCCATGGAGCAGATAGCCGGGGATGGCCAGGCGCAGGGCGAACAGTCCCAGTGGATTGTCGGGGCCGGCAGGAACCACTGCGGGCAAAGGATCTCCTTTTTCTGCATGTTCCTTGCGAATGCTTTCCGGTGGTGTCCAGCTGGGGTTTGCCACTTTGGTGGTGATGCGGGTCTTGCCCAAGGGGGTCCCCCAACCTTCGCGACCTACGCCGATGGGATAGGTAATGACTTCCGGGGCCTGTCCAGCGACGGTGGGCGGATAATAAAATAACCGCATGGCCGCCAGATTGATCACTATGCCCTGACGTGGGGCATCGGGCAGCACATATTCGCCGGGAAGAATGATACGGGTACCAGCACCCGGTAACCAGGGGTCCACCTGTGGGTTTGCGGCAGTAATCTGGTCATAACCCAGGTCATATTTACGGGCAATGTCGGATAGTGTGTCTTCATGTCGGGCGCTGATGCTCTGGATAGCACCGACCATATTGTCTCCAGGGGGTGGCAGCAGATACGTACTGCTCCAGGCGGGAGCACTCAAGACGATCAGCATTAAACCGAAAAAAGACCGGATAACTGCGGATCGATTTATGGGCATATGTCTGTCCTTGAAAACAGGGTATAAATTTTACCATAGCGCAAAAAATGACTGCGCTGCTGATGCGGAAACAGTTCGCCCATGCCGTAGGCCCCCAGCATGGGCAAATCGGGATATTGCTCGCGCCAGATACACAGATCTTGATCTTCCTGACCAAAAAATGCCGCATCCCGACCAATGGAGCTGGAAATCCAGGCAAAGGTGGGCTCTTGGGTGCTGGCGGATAATTGTTCCAGAGCGATGCGGGTGTCACGCTCGGCAATGGCAGGATCGCGCAGGCTGAGAAAGGCCCGTGAATTTTCCGCCAGTGGTCTTTCCAGCCAGAGCCCGCTTCGATTCAGGTCGGTGGCACGAATGTGCAGTAATTCCGGCGGAGCACCAGGATCAGCATCTGCGCGAATCTCCCCCATGAGCAGGCGTTCCAGGGGCAGACGACTGTCTTTGCGAATGCTGACTGGAATATTCTGGGCCAGCAGGGGAAGCGCCAGATAACGTTCCAGCTGCAGCAGCAAGCTACCTTCCTGAAGATGAACCGGGAGTGGAGCACTCAGGGTACGCAGTCCTGCGGACCAGACGCTTTGGGGCGGCTGGATGCCCTGAAAGGCAATTTCCAGAATATTCCGTGGGCTAGCTTGATACCAGAAGCGCCCACTGCGACTGCTGAGACTGCCAAAGCGGGGTAATTGTTGCAACCATTCGCCCTGGAGGTGCTCCAGCCTTCCCCAACAAAATGTCGCCAAGTCGGCGTCGGGAAGCTGGGGCGTAAAACCCAGCGGCGCGCTCAGGAGGAGAACGGCACAGGCATTTTCCCCCAACGCCGCATCTCTTTCGGTAAATACCCCCGGAAAGGTCCCTGTCGCAATTTGCAGGCAGGACAGTGCGCGCATCTGGGACTGCAGTAATGCAGGACTCACCGGAGCAAGGGTGGGACTGAACAAAAACAAAGCGGCAGTGATGGCTTCACCAGAGAGTTTTTCGCGGGCCTCGGCAATGGCCGACTGAAGCAGTTCTCCGGCTGGCCGGTTACCGCGTGCGAAGCCGCTGGCTACTGGCTTTGATGGGCCCACAGTACCTTGTCAGGCCAGGCGCAGCAACTGAACAGCGCGCAGCGTTCACAATGCGGGCGGCGTGCCGTACAGGTATAGCGGCCATGGAGGATGAGCAGATGGTGAGCATCCTGAATATAAGCAGCAGGAACCTTTTTGAGCAGAGCCTGTTCTACGGCGAGGGGGGTTTTGCCTGGAGCAATGCCTATACGATTACCTACCCGGAAAATGTGGGTATCGACAGCGATGGTGGGTTGCCCAAATTGGGTATTGAGTACCACATTGGCGGTTTTTCGACCCACGCCGGGTAGTGCTTCCAGAGCATGACGATCTGCGGGCACTTCGCCGTGATGCTGAGCAATCAGCTGCTCGGCCAGCCCATGCACATGGCGGGCTTTGGAATTGAAAAGTCCGAGGCGACGAATATGATTTTTAATGCCTTCTTCACCGAGTGCGGCCATGCTGAAGGCATCGGGCGCTTCTGCAAATAAAGTCGCCGTACACAAATTAACCACCTTGTCGGTACTCTGGGCGGAAAGAACTACGGCTACCAGCAACTGAAAGGCGCTGGCATACTGCAATTCGGTTTTGGGTTCGGGGATGCTGGCGCGGAGTGCGACAAAGCACTGCTTGATGTGTTTGGCATCCATAGCGCTAATTTGAAAATTGGGGGCTGAACTGGTGATCCGGCCCCCGATTATTTGGCTTAAACGTGACGATAACGACCGATTTCGGGCGCTTCGGCACGGGGATGGTTGGCTGCTACGGCATTGGCTGCGGCAATCCATTCTTCATGGTCATGTTCCAGAGCATGCAGCATGTCATGGTCCAACTTGGGCAAAATGCTGCCTTTGATGAGTTCACCCAGATCCAGCATGCGCGTAGCAATGGCATAACCATGCAGATGGAAGTCATGATCGGCGTGGGTGCCAAAATGATCGCTAGCGAAAAGCACACCCTTGGCGGCGTTGAGATCGGCGTCATTCATGACGTAATCCTTGGCCCATTTGTACCATTCTTCAAAGTATTTTTCCTGGGCTTCAATGCTCCAGTTGTGGGCTTCAAAAAAGGCAAACACAGAAACGCGGTTGGCTTTGCCGGAAAAGGGAAAATGACCTGACATCGTGCGACTCCTCATGCATGTGGGAAAAAAGTCATCGGAGCATTGTAGCGGTTTATGGCTCCGGTGCAACGCAAAAGCTTTTTTGTGGGGATAATGATCTCCAATGACCGCTTGATTCTTCTCAAAATGAGGCGGCCAGAATTTACTGCACAGATTTGCGGCGCTCCAGAATCAGATGATAAAGCGCGAGGTAAGACAAGGCGGCGTGTTCCCAACTATGGTTCCCGGCCATGGCCTGATTCTGGAGATGCCGCCATGCGGATTTTTCCCGGTACAAAGCTGCAGCCCTGAGGACTGCATGGTGGAGATCATCACTATGGGCAAGGCTGAATACGAAGCCGTTGCGTTCTACATCCCGGGCAAAGTCGCCGGCATCGACGACGGTGTCGGCTAGTCCGCCGGTATGATGGACGATGGGCAGCGTCCCATAACGTAAGCTATACATTTGGTTGAGGCCACAGGGCTCAAAGCGCGAGGGCATGAGAAAAGCATCCACACCCGCTTCAATCCGGTGTGACAGCCCTTCGTCAAAGGCGATGCGCACGGCAAGGCGACCCGGGTAAACAGCCGCCAGTTCCTGGAGCCGCTCTTCAAAGTATTTCTCGCCACTGCCCAGAATAACCACCTGCATTCCGCGCTGGAGCAAATCGGGCAAAATATCCAGAACCATATCGACGCCTTTTTGCTCTACCAGCCGACTGATCATGCCCAGCAGGAAAACATCGGGCTGGGCTTCAAGGCCAAGACTTTGCTGCAGCTGGGCTTTGCACTGACTTTTTCCAATCATGCTGCGGGCATTGTAGTGGGCAGGAAGATAAGGATCAGCACGGGGGTTCCAGTGGACTTCATCTACCCCGTTAAGAATACCGGTGAGCTGCGCGGAGCGTTGCTGCAGGAGACCTTGCAGTCCCATACCAAAGGCTTCTGTCTGGATTTCCCGGGCGTAGGTAGGACTGACCGTGCTGATCTGGTCACTGTAGATCAAGCCCGCTTTGATGAAGGAAAAAGCCCCGTAAAGTTCGGTTCCCTGCCAATGAAAATCTTCAGCTGGGAGATGTAATTCTGCCATGATGGCGGAATCAAAGCGGCCCTGATAGGCGAGGTTGTGAATGGTGAACAGTGTGGCCGGTCGCGGGCTTCCTATTCGGGTTTCAAGATCGAGCAAATAAGGGACGAGGCCGGTCTGCCAGTCATTCAGATGAACCAGATCGGGCCGCCAGTCGAGACCGGAGACACGACCCTGAGCCATTTCTACGGCTACTCGATTCAGCAAAGCGAAGCGGCGCGGATTGTCCGGCCAATCTTGACCCTGCGCATTTTGATAGGGACCGCCGTCCCGCTCGTAATAGTCGGGATAACGCAGAAAAAAAATACCGGGCCGGTTCGGCGTTATCCAGAGTTCGGCAGCTTCCTGGCTATAAGGCGTATTCACCGAACAGAACCTGTGCATTTCATTCAGATCCGGACGGCCATACCAAGGGACCAGTATCCGTACATCAACGCCTAGTTGCTGCAAAGCCAGTGGCAAAGCGCCTCCGACGTCGGCCAAGCCGCCAGTTTTGGAGTAGGGAACCATTTCGGAGAGCACGAACAGGACTTGCAACATAGAGGTTTCAGGTTCTTCAATGAGTGACTTGTTGCTAACATATCACAAAACACTTTTTGAATGATGGCTTCAGGTCGCCTATGATCCTCCAATACATAAATCCGCAGGTAAGGAGTGCGTAGTATGGAATGGTGCGAACGCTTTAAGGAATATCGGGATCGGGGACGCTGTGTGGTGTACTTTCCCAACTTGCACGAAGGCGAGGACGCCGAAGCCTACGGAATTTTTCTGTCCCTGATGCGGGTGAAAATGGGCATCATGATTCTTGCCCCAGATCGTGAAGAGCGTTATGAACCGGTATACCGCGACGCGATCAAGTATCATCTCCAGACTATTCGCCACAGCCGTCTGTTTACCAGTTATGTACCGCTGAAGACGCGGGTATATTTTGTGGAAACAGTCGATGTTCGCGATGCCTTTTATCCCTGCGCCGATTTTTGTGTGCCGGGAGGTACGCTGATGGGTGGAGCTGTCGACCTTGCCCAACCCATTGCCGATGGCTGCCCGCTGATTCTGGGTCCAAAAACGCCGGATAATGCGTTACGTCAAGGATTGCTGGCCGCAGGCGGAGCCGTTTGGGCGGAGGATAATAATCAGCTGATTGATCTTGCCAAGGCATGGCTGACTGATCCTGCTGCGGCAAAAGCTGCGGCTGAAAAGGCGCGGGAGTGGTGGCAGCAGCACGGTTAAGGATATTTCAGGATGGCTACCTGCTCACCCTGCTAGTGAAGACGCCATCTTATTTCGCTGGACCAGCTGATCAGCCACAAAAAAATGAGTTGAAAAACGAGCCGGGTATTGAGTATCCAGGGAGCTATATCTGGATATTTTGATGCATGCATTGCCATATAAACATTGGCCGGTGTCACGGCAATGGTTAAACAAAAAAGACCAAACCCGGCATAGGGTCTGGTCTTTTTTGATAGCAACCCCAAGGCCCCGAGCATTTCAAGAAAACCGCTCACATAAACGTCGGCCATATGCCAGGGGATGTAGTCCGGAATTATTTTTGCTTCGCCGCCTGTAAAGATAAAATGTGCCAGGCTACCGATAAAAAACCATATGAATACAAAACTCAAAATTATCTTCTTCACCAATGCTCCCTGTTCTAGTGATTTTTTCAGGCCAGATAGTCATATTTCTGTCATGGCAATGATTACGTGGAATATGCTGACCTGGATGCAAAAAATTCTGCTGCATCCGTCTGCGCAAAAAATACGTATTCATTATATGTCGAGGCTGTTGCCTCCCTGTTGAAGCTGAAAACGGTGTTAAGGAGAATTTAATGAAATATTTTAGATCAGGAATTGCGGTGTTAATGGCAGGATTGGCTGTGAGCCTCGTGGCTCCTTTGGCGGAGGCCGCTCCGAGTGCTGCATCGGTGCAGCGGGCAGATATCAAAATGCCGATTCAAAATCATATTGATGCTTTTGGTGGCAAGTCCGGGGTTAAAGCGCTCATTAATACGTTTGTTGGTTATGTGGCGGCAGATCCCCATATTAATTATTATTTTGCCCATACCAACATCAAGGCCCTGAAATATAATCTGACGCAACAGGTTTGCGAAGTGGTTGGTGGACCCTGTACCTACACTGGCCCGACCATGACTGCAGTACACAAGGGCTTGCACGTTACCACAGCAGCATTCAATTATTTGGCACAGGATATGATCAAGGCGATGGATCAGCGTGATATTGCCAAACCTGCGCAGAACTATCTTTTGGCGCAACTGGCAGCCATGGAACCACAAATCGTTACGGCCAATGGTCCGTTGGGTTAATACACGAGAGATTGGTTATTCAATCAGGTCCTGAAGACTGGGTTTACTTTTAAATTGTCGGTGTTATCTGTGGATGACCAATCATGTCCTTAGCTGTGAGAATGAGCAAATTATTTATTGCCGGGATGACGGGCGTTCTTTCTGCCTGTTCTCCGCTGCAAATTATCAATCGTCTTACCCCAACAAATACCTATAAGGTTACTCAGGGTATTTGTTATCAGCATCAGGCACGCGGGCATCTGGATGTCTATCAACCCGTTCCCAAGGATGGTTATCCTGAACCGGCAGGAGGCTATCCCGTGGTGCTGTTTATTTACGGCGGGGCATGGGATAGCGGCAACCGGCAAGAATACAAGTTTGTAGGAGAAGCTCTGGCCGCCCGTGGTTTGGTGGTGGTCATACCCAATTATCGCATTTATCCACAGGTACGTTATCCTGCTTTTTTAAGAGATAATGCACGTGCTGTAGCCTGGACTTATCAGCACATCGCCGCTTTTGGTGGCAATACCCAGAATTTTTATATCATGGGCCATAGTGCAGGGGCCTATAATGCCGCCATGTTGGTGATGGATCCGCGCTGGCTGCAAACAGTAGGACTCAAGCCGGATATTTTTAGCGGCTGGATAGGATTGGCAGGACCCTACAATTTTTATCCAATCACTTATAAACCGGTCCGCCCCATATTTTTCTACCCGGATTATCCCCCCAATAGTATGCCGATTGATTTTGCCAATAATGCGGATATTCCCCGAACTTTTTTAGGGGCTGCAGTGCATGACAATCTGGTGAATCCGAAAGTGAATACGGAAGTATTGGCGACCATGCTGAAAAAGACGGGGGTCAGTGTCGAGTTGAAAATGTATCGCGGTGTAAATCACGAAGCCTTGATTGGCGCTTTTGCCAAGCCATTACGCTGGATGGCTCCGGTGCTGGACGATGTGGTGGCTTTCATCAAGGAGGGACATGATCAGCGCGTCCAACCATAACCATTAAAAAGCCCCGGTCTGTTGGCAGACCGGGGCTTTAATGAAGCCGGAATAATGAAAAACTTAACTGGCTTTCAGCGACTTCATGAAAATCGTCGCAAAACGAATGAAGAATTTGAGCAGGTACTGGGTGTCTTTGGCGAAGACGATTTTCATCAGGCCAAAAATACCGCCACCCTTGTTGGCTTCATTTTGCATTTCGGTTTTGGTCAGTTCCAGCGCCTTTACAGCCTTGTCAACGCCACCGGCAAATACCGCATCGGAAGGAATCATGGGCACAACTTTGCTCATGACCATGTTGATTTTGCCAACCAGACCGGCCTTCTGCAGGTTGCCGACCAGGGCAAATACTTCAGGTAGCATGTCAATCAGATGGGCATCATGAAGGCCCTGAACAATACCCTTAATGCGATGATTGATACTTTCTGCATCACCCTTAAGCGCTTTGGAACCAATCTGGGCAATTTCCATCCAGATCAGGGCACCCTGGCTGATGGAGCTGCCAATGTGCTGGATGGTGCCGTCATGCCACAATTCGGCAATAAAATCCGCACCGGTACCGAAGGCAATGTTTAGATCGCCGCGCGGCGTGATGATTTCTTCCAGAAGGATGCCTTTGGCTTCCAAAGCCTTAGCGGCAGACTGCAGGGAACCACCTACCGTTTCGGCCACTTTGAGCAGGGAGCCTACGCGATCGGCAAGGCTGTCAGCATCACCCTGGGCCAGGTCTTTGGCGCGCATGGCAATTTTCAGCCATTTTTCGGCCTCTTCGGCAATATCATCGAGCTTGTCCGGAAGGTCGAGGTCAGAAATGATGCCCTTAACGGCGCCAATACCATCTTTCCCTGCTTGCACAAAAAATCCGGCACTGGCCGCATAACCGGCCAGATGTTCCACCTGATCCAGCAAGCCCTCAACCCGACTGACCATGTCCACTGAGCCGTCACCCTGGGTCAGATGCTTAACGCGCATGGCCACCTGCATCCAGCGGTTGCCGCCCGAACCAATGCTGGCCAGCGCATTACCCATATTGGCGCTTTCCAGAACTTCAGGCATGGTATCGCGCAGGGTGCCAATGGCAATATTCATCTGCCCGCCCAAAATTTCGGCCATGTCGAGCATACCGCTCAGACGGGTCTGCAGATCGGGAGCATCACCCTGAATCAGGCGCTGGGCGCGCTTGGCCATCTGGATCCACTGGTCGGCCATTTCCTGAATTTCATCAAGGCGGTCGGGCAAGTCCAATTGACCAACCATGTTGCCAACAACACCTACACCCTGCTTGGCACTTTCTACCCAGTACTGGATGGTGGCCGTGCTGCTATGGATTTTCTGGACCATTTCTTCGGGATTCTCACCGATGATGGGGCACTTCAACTCGGCGCTGAGTGCTGCGATGGAGCTGAAAAATCCGGAGCGTTGTAGATTACCGAGGAGTTGCAGGACTTCTTTGAGCGTTTTGTCCAGTTCGGCTTGCTGGGCGTCATTGATGAGCGCGCGCAGGCGATCCAGCGGCTCTTCATCTGAGTTGCCCTTGACGAAAGACTGTAGGGATTCGGAAATGCCCTGCAGTTTCTCCATATAGGGCTGCATGGTTTCCATCAACTTGTCTGTGTCGATGGCCTGAGGGAGCTCATTCAGGACGTCGCGCAGCATCTGCAGCATGTTTTGCACCTGCAGGGCGGCGTCGCCGACTTTTCCGAGCCCTTCCCACTGGCGTTCGTTGAGACTTACTACTGCTGCTGGTACTGTATTCGCGTTGGCCATGATGCGCTAATCTCCCGCTGAAATAATGCTGCGATAAGTGCTTTTAATATAACAAAGCAAGCTTTGTTAAGACTTGCCTTATTTACCACAAAAAGCGTCCCTTTCCTACCCATGTCAGTGTGCCCTATCATCGTCAACGAGGCTTTTGCAGGCTAATTATTATGCTTTATGGCAGTAAACGAGAAACATATCGGCAGATCTTTCTGGACAGTTGGCAGGCTTTTCGCGAGGGGCGGCCCCTCGAAGGCGTGCAGACCAGGATTGTGGCCGTCATTCTGGATCACCCCGAGTATCAGGCCTTGCTGGAAGATGCCGAACGCGGATTGCACCAGGATTTTTCCCCGGAACAGGGGCAAAGCAATCCCTTTCTGCATATGTCTCTGCATGTGGGGTTGGCGGAAATGTTGGCAATGAATCAGCCACAGGGTATCGTCAATCTTTACGCGACCGCCTGCGAAAAACGGGGTGAACATGATGCCGAACATCTTTTTGTCGACTGTATGGGCGAGATGATGTGGCAGGCACAAAGGGCGGGGGTGCCTCCGGATATGGGCACCCTGCTGGCTTGTGTGCGGCGCGGACTGGCGTTGCCAGATCCGGCTTGATACTGCCCTGAGGGGCATTTGGGAGAAAATTCATGGTAAAAGCAGTGCAATCGACAACAACCGGCGCTGAAAGCATTCACTGGCGTTTGCAGGATCTTTATACGGGCTCTGATGATCCGCGCCTGGAAGCCGATATGCTTTGGGCCAGCAGCGCAGCAGAGGATTTTGCCCGGCAGTATCGACCGGGTTTGGGCGATCTGGATGCCGGTGCCCTGGCCACAGCCATGCACAGCCTGGAGGCCATTCGTCAACGCTTGGGTCGGGTAGGGACTTTCCGGTATCTGAGTTATGTCACCCATGCCGATCAGCCCGCGTATGGGGCGGCGCTGCAAGCTTATGAAGAAGCCGCGACTCAAGTCAGCAATCAGTTGATATTTTTTGATATTGCCTGGAATGCGGTGGATGAAAATCGCGCCGAACAGTTACTTCAGGATCCTGCGCTCGCCCACTGGGCGCATCTGCTCCGCAACTGGCGGCAATATCGCAGTCACCTGCGGAGTGAGAGCGAAGAACAGATTCTTTCGGAAAAGCGGGTAACTGGTCGGGCACTCTGGGAACGCCTCTTTGACGAAACGCTGACAGAGATGCGCTTTAATCTGCGCGGCAAGGCAATGACCGAGCAGGAAGTGCTGACCCTGCTGTCTAATCCCGACAGGACACTACGTCATGATGCGGCAGAGTCCCTGAGTAAGGGGCTGGAAAGCCGCCTGCACACTTTGACGACCTGTTTTAATGCCATTCTGGCCGATAAGGCCCTGGACGACCGGCTGCGTTCATATCCCCATTGGCTCAGTGAGCGCAATCTGAGTAACGAAATTTCCGACAGCATGGTTGAGGCCCTGGAGGCGGCCGTGGTGTCTCGCTACGCTCTGGTGGCCCGCTATTATCGACTCAAGGCGAAACTGCTGCGGGTGGCGCCGCTGATGGACTATGACCGCTATGCGCCCATCTCCAGCTCGGCACGGCGTTACGACTGGGCGGAATGTCAGCGTATTGTGCTGGCGGCGGTCCACGATTTTTCGCCGGAGCTGGGTGCCATCGGTCAACGTTTTTTTGACGAACACTGGATTGATGCGGCTCTGGCACCAGGCAAACGGGGTGGGGCTTTTGCTCATCCGGTGACTCCCGACGTACATCCTTACCTGATGGTCAACTATACCGGTACGGTGCGCGACGTGATGACTGTGGCCCACGAACTGGGGCACGGCATCCATCAGTATCTGGCGCGTGAGCAAGGCTACCTGAATGCCGATACGCCGCTGACTACAGCGGAAACAGCCTCGGTGTTCGGGGAAATGCTGACTTTTGAACGGCTGATGCGCGAGGAGCAGGACCCGCAGCAACGTCTGACCTTGCTCTGCGGTAAAATTGAGGACACCTTTGCCACAGTATTCCGGCAGATGGCCATGCATCGCTTTGAGGTGGTCATGCACAATGCCCGTCGTCGCGAGGGCGAACTCAGCAAGGAAAGGCTCGCCGAGCTGTGGATGCAAACCCAGACTGAGCAGTTTGCCGACAGTATCCAGTTCAGTCCCGGATACCGCTGGTGGTGGAGTTATATCCCGCATTTTATTGGCTCTCCCGGCTACGTGTACGCTTATGCTTTTGGTGAATTGCTGACTTTGGCTTTAATTCAGCGTTATCGGGAAAATCCCCAGGGCTTTGTGCCAGGATACATTGCCATGCTGAAGCTTGGGGGCAGTAAAGCCCCAGCCGAGGTGGTAGCAGAGACCGGTGTTAATCTGGAAGATCCGGATTTGTGGTTAAAAGCCCTGGATTATCTCGCCAGTATGGTGGATGAGGCAGAAGCCCTGGCCGGAGTCCGTTGAGCATGCGTCAGGAAAAAGACAGCATGGGTCTGGTGGATGTGGAAGATACCGCGCTGTGGGGGGCGCAAACCCAACGCTCCCTGAGTTACTTTGCCATTGGCAGCGAGCGGATGCCCATGGCCGTTATTTATGCGCTGGTCAGAATCAAACGTGCCGCCGCTCAGGTCAACCATGAATTGGGTCTTTTGGGCAAGGATAACGCCGATTACATTCAGGTTGCCGCCAGCGAAATTATTGATGGACGCTGGGATGCACAGTTTCCACTGCGGGTCTGGCAGACGGGTAGCGGCACCCAAAGCAATATGAATGTGAATGAAGTGATTGCCAATCGCGCCAACGAACTGGCTGGCCAGGTCCGGGGCACGAAAAACCCCGTACATCCCAATGACCATGTGAATCTTGGTCAGTCTTCCAATGATACTTTTCCGGCTGCCATGCATATTGCCGCTGCATTGGCTGTGCACCAAAATCTGCTGCCCGCGCTAATTCATCTGGAAAACTTGCTGGCGGCTAAAAGCCAGCAATTTGCATCACTGATCAAAGTCGGGCGCACGCATCTGATGGATGCTGTGCCGCTGACTCTGGGTCAGGAGTTTTCCGGGTATCAGGCTCAGCTGCAAATCGGGATTCAAGCCGTTGAGCAGGCTTTGCCCGGGTTGTATGGACTGGCTTTGGGGGCTACGGCTGTGGGCACGGGCCTGAACTGCCATCCTGATTTTGCCAAACAGGCTTGTGCGTACTTGCATGCTGAACTGGGCTTGCCTTTTCATCCGGCAGCCAATTTTTTCGCAGCACTGGCGGGTCATGAAGCGCTTCAGCAACTGAGCAGCAGTCTTCGCATGGTTGCCATGTCCTTGCTGAAAATAGCCAACGATATTCGCTGGATGGCATCTGGTCCCCGGGCGGGCCTGGGCGAATTGCAGATTCCTGAAAATGAACCGGGATCTTCCATTATGCCCGGCAAGGTGAACCCCACTCAGGCTGAGGCGCTGACCATGGTTTGCGTGCAGGTTTATGGAAATGATGCGGCCATTGCCTTCGCCGCATCCCAGGGAAATTTTGAGCTGAATGTTTACAAGCCGCTGATTGCCTACAATATCTTGCAATCCATCGAGCTGCTGGGGGATGCGGCCCAGTCTTTTGCCGAGCATTGTCTGCATGGTCTGGAGCCAGTTACTGAACGCTTGCAGGAAAACATGGAAAAATCCCTGATGCTGGTGACTTCCCTGACCCCCGTGATGGGTTATGAGCGAGCGGCGGTCGTGGCCCAGCACGCCCACTGCAACCATTGTACGCTCCGCGATGCGGTGATTCAGTTGGGTTTTCTCTCGGGAGAAGAATTCGACGCGCAGGTGCAGCCGCAGGATATGTTGTAAGGCCAGACATGCTGATCCGGCGCTGTTATGGAGGATTATCGCCGGATCATGTTATCCTTTGGTCCGGCTAATCCGTCCCGAGCCCGGCATTTTAGGTTTCTAACAGCATTCAGACAGCGCAAGAGGACTTAGAGCATGATCCTGATTTTAGAAGCAGATCTCGCGGAGCAGTCGCCCGTTTTTCAACAGTTGCTGACCCGTCTCAAGGCCATGTCTGATATCCAGTACCGGATTCATCAGGAACAGGGCAGCGAGCAGTTACTCAGCGAAATTTATCTGATCGGTAATACCAAGCAGTTGCGGGTGGAAGACATGGAAGCCTTGCCCGGCGTGAAGCAGGCTATTCGGGTTTCCAAGGAATACCGGATGCTCGGGCGGCATTCTGGCGATCATCGCGCTCAGGGTTTTGATTACAATGGCGTTCATTTTGGGCAGGATAACCTCAATGTATTCGCGGGTCTCTGTGCGGTAGATACGCCTGAGCACGTTGAGCAGATGATGAAAGCGCTCCAGGAAAATGGTCAGGTCTGCACGCGTATGGGTGCCTACAAGCCACGGACCAGTCCTTATGCCTTTCAAGGGCATGGCCAGGCCTGTTTGCCCTATGTGTTTGAGCTTGCTGGTAAATATGGGATGCGGGTGATTGCCATGGAAATTCTCCACGAGTCGCACATGGATGAAATCCGTGAGGCTTTGGAAAAAACCGGTCATCCAACCGGGGTGATGCTCCAAATTGGCACCCGTAATACCCAGAATTTTGAACTCCTCAAGGCCGTGGGAAGGCAGACCGAGTTTCCGGTGCTGCTCAAGCGTGGTTTTGGCATTACCCTGGAAGAGTCCCTCAACGCAGCAGAATATCTGGCCTCAGAAGGAAATACCAAAGTGGTGTTTGGCTTGCGTGGCATGAAAACCAACCTCGGTGACCCCCACCGCAATTTCGTAGATTTTGCTCAGGTGCCCACCGTGAAGCGTCTCACCCGGATGCCCGTGTGCATTGATCCTTCTCATTCCGTGGGCAGTCGTGATGCCGGACCGGACGGAATTCCCGAGGTTTTTCAGGTTACTGCAGAAGGAGTCGTGGCGGGGGCCAACATGATCCTGGTGGATTTTCATCCAGATCCGGCAACCGCTTTGGTGGATGGTCCACAGGCTTTACTGCTGAAAGAATTACCCTGGTTTCTGGAAGATGTCCGTCTGGCCCGGGAAACTTACGAAGAGCGGGTGCTTTTGGCTGCCGCTCAGGGTGTCGCGGAGTAAGCTCGCAAGCTTACTTTACTCGCATGCCGGGTTCGGCGCCGGCATCTGGGGACAAGAGGAAAGGCCCCCCCGCCGGACCACTGGCGGCCATGACCATGCCCTCAGACAAGCCAAAACGCATTTTGCGTGGCGCAAGATTGGCCACCATGACCGTCAGACGTCCTACCAGACTGGCCGGATCGTAAGCGCTCTTGATACCCGCAAACACCGAACGGGTTTTTTCTTCGCCAATATCCAGGGTCAGATGCAGTAACTTGTCCGCACCTTCTACCGCTTCTGCCGCGACAATCCGGGCAATGCGCAAATCGACCTTGCCAAAATCCTCAATATTGATGGTGCTGCTTTCCGTGCCGGGGTCGGCAACAACCGCTTTTTCTGCCGTTTTGCCGGTGCTTTCTGGTTTTTTGGCTGAACTATGGGTACCGGTTGCTTCTGTGGGGACTTGAATCAAGGCATCTACCTGAGATTTTTCCATACGTTGCAATAAATGGGTGTAGGGCTGAATATTGTGCTTCAGCAAGGGTTGGCTGAGTCCCGACCAACTGAGATCCGTTTGTAAAAATGCCAGTGATTGGCGCGCCAGTTCAGGAATAACCGGGCTCAGTAAAGTCACCAGAATGCGAAAGCCATTCAGAGTCACAGTGGCAACGCGATGTAATGCTTCGCGCTGTTCAGGGATTTTGGCCATAGCCCAGGGGGCATTTTGGTCTACATAGGCATTAATCTGGTCGGCCAGCGCCATAATGTCGCGCATGGCTTTGCCATACTCACGACTTTCATAAGCCTCGCCAATAGCTTCCTGACTGTCCAGCAGGCTGTCGTAAAATGCCTGATCAGATCCCAATGAAGGAGCCAGTTGCCCGGCAAAAAAGCGATGAATGAATCCCGCCGCCCGTGAGGCCAGGTTGACGACCTTGCCAACCAGATCTCCATTGCCTTTCAGCAGGAAATCCTCAAGGTTGAGGTCAATATCTTCCACATGGCTGTTGAGCCGGGTGGCAATGTAATAGCGTAAAAATTCGGGATTGAGATGTTGCAGGTATTGTCCGGCAGTGATGGAAGTCCCTCGGGACTTGCTCATTTTGGCGCCGTTTACGGTCAGGTGTCCGTGGGCAAAAATACCGGTAGGCAGACGATGTCCAGAGCCCTTGAGCATTGCCGGCCAGAACAGGCCATGGAAATAAATAATGTCCTTGCCAATGAAATGATAAATTTCGGCGCTGGCGTCGGGTCCCCAATAATCACTGAAATCACGACCATGACTGGCGCACCAGTGACGGGTGGCCGCCATGTATCCGGGCAGAGCATCCAGCCAGACATAAAAAAACTTACCCGGCGCATCGGGAATGGGGATGCCGAAGTAGGGTGCATCGCGGCTGATGTCCCAGTCGGCCAGCCCAATACTGAACCACTCGTCCAGCTTGTGGGCGACTTCTTCCTGGAGGGTGCCGCTGTGAATCCATTGTTTGAGGAACCCGGTAAAATCTCCCAACTGGAAAAAGTAATGCTCGGATTGGCGACGTTCGGGTACGGCACCTGATACGGCAGACACCGGGTTGATCAGGTCGGTAGGGCTGTACGTAGCACCACAGACCTCGCAGCTGTCTCCATATTGGTCAGTTGTCTGGCAACGGGGACAGGTTCCGCGAATAAACCGATCCGGTAGAAAGATGCCAGCAACAGCATCATACGCTTGTTCAATTTCGCGGATGTTGATGAAGTCGGCACTGCGCAAAGCCCGGTAAATCTCTTGCGATATCTCGAAGTTTTCCGGTGAGTGAGTGCTATGGTACAAATCAAAACCGATGCCAAAGCCGGTAAAGTCGCGCAGATGCTCTTCATGCATGCGTGTGATCAAGGCTTCCGGGGTGATGCCTTCACTCTGGGCGCGCAACATGATGGGCGTGCCATGGGCATCATCGGCGCAGACGTAAACACAATCATGACCGCGCAGCCGCTGATAGCGGGCCCAGATGTCGGTTTGGGTGTATTCAACCAGATGGCCCAGGTGAATCGGGCCATTGGCGTAGGGCAGGGCGCTGGTAATCAGGATGCGTTTAGTCATAGTAGCCATAAATTACAGGGGAAGCGCTTGTCAGGCAATGCTGTTGAGCGATTTTTGATGCTGGCAGTCACTGCTGATCCATGGTATAAAGGGCGCCATTTTTCAGGGAGATTTATCTGATGTCCAGAGTTTGCAAGGTGACCGGCAAAAAGCCTATGGCCGGAAACAATGTTTCGCACGCCCACAACAAGACCCGCCGGCGTTTTCTGCCCAATCTTCAGTATCATCGTTTCTGGGTAGAAAGTGAAAATCGCTGGGTGCGTATGCGGGTGAGCACTAAGGGTATTCGTACTATCGACAAAAAAGGCATTGATGCGGTTCTGGCTGAACTGCGTGCTGCTGGCGAAAAAATCTGAGGATTTAACTGATGCGCGAAAAAATCAAATTGGTTTCCACGGCCGGTACAGGTCATTTCTACACCACGACCAAAAACAAGAAGACCACTCCGGACAAGTTGGAAATGAAAAAGTACGATCCCAAAGTCCGTAAGCACGTCGCTTATCGGGAAGACAAAATCAAGTAATTTTCTGTGCCTCCCTGCGGTCTGCCCTGAATCTTCAGGAGAGGCCGGTTGGTTCTTTGCTCATCCATCATTATTTTGCTAAGTTATTAGCACTCCTGATGGTTGAGTGCCAAGGACCCCATTCCAATCATATGTGCATCGTCCATAATTTCTTGTTCTCTGGATATTCATGCGGCCTGGCAACAGCACAGGATAATCTCGTCTGTTGGGGACAAATCTGATGGCTATGGATGAACGTGCGCGGCACCTGCTCAAATCCCTCATAGAGCAGCATATAGCCAATGGTGTACCGGTCGGTAGTCGCCAGTTGGCCAAGGGCGCCGGTCTCAATATCAGTCCGGCTACGGTCCGTAATGTCATGGCGGATCTTGAAGATGAAGGTTATCTGATTTCCCCCCATACTTCTGCCGGACGCATTCCTACTCATGTTGGTTACCGTTTTTTTGTGGATGCGCTGTTGCGGGTGGCGCCATTGTCGCCTGAGTCCCATCAACTGCTGATTCATCGGTTGGGGCACTACATTCCGGATACTGAGCAGGTGCTTCATGCGGCCACGGAGGTGCTTTCGGAATTGACCCACATGGCGGGGTTTGTCCGCGTGCCTCGACGCGCCAATCGAACTTTGCGGCATGTGGATTTTCTGGCGCTGCGCGAAAAGGAAGTGCTGGCCATTTTTGTGACCGATAAGGGCGATGTCGAAAACCGCCTGATTCGCACCGAACATGCCCTCAGTGCCGCTGAACTCAATCAGGCGGCCAATTTCTTTAATGAAAGTTATGGTGGTCGCCCCTTGCAGGAAGTCATCCAGCATTTGCAGCGCGATCTGCAGCAATCCCGTCACGAAATGGACCGCATATTACGCAGTGCCATGGAGCTGGGTGAGGAAATGCTGGAAGAAGATCAGCAGCGCATGCTGATTGAAGGGGAGTTTCAGTTGCTGGACCTGCCGGAACTGGCCGGTAGCGAACGGCTGCGCGAGTTACTTAATGCGGTGCGTCAGAAGAGGGATCTGGTCCATCTTCTGGATGGCAGTATGCGCGGCAGTGAAGTGCGCCTTTTTATTGGTGAGGAGTCGGGCTTTGCGCCCCTGAGCGATTGCAGTGTCGTCTCGGCGCCGTACGTGGTGGATGGTGAGGTGCTGGGCGTGCTCGGCGTAATCGGACCCATGCGCATGCCTTATCAACAGATTATTCCCTTGGTAGATGGCACCGCCCATTTACTGGGGCGGGCCTTGTCACAATCTTGAGTGGCTTGGCTTGAAATGCCGCCGGATCCTCCCCATATGGAGGACATCCAAATGATCAGGAGTGAATTGCGCATGAGTGAAGAAGAAAAGCCCGTGTCGTCTTCAGAAGAAGCGGAGACAACCGCAGCATCCGAGGCCGGTGAAGTCAATTGGGAGGAAAAGGCGGAAGCCTATCGCAATGATTATCTGCGCGCTTTGGCCGATGCCGAAAACCAGCGCAAGCGCTCGGAAAAGCAAATTGAAGATGCCCGTAATTATGCCGTAGACCGCTTTGCCCGGGAATTGTTGCCGGTGATTGACAGTCTCGAACTGGCCCTGGCGACGCCCCTGGAAGGCGATGAAGCGGTCACGCAGTTTCGCCAGGGTATTGAAAATACGCTGACTCTGTTTGCCCAGGCCTTGGGAAAAGCGGGTATCGCCCCCATAGAGATGGGCGAAGGGCGTTTTGATCCGCATCTTCATCAGGCGATTGCCATGGTGGAAGCGGAAGGGGATGCAAACCGGATTCTTGCGGTACACCAGAAAGGTTATCTCATGCATGACCGGCTGTTGCGTCCCGCCATGGTTTCGGTTTCCAAGGCACCCAAAACCGCGTAATTATTGTTGATATAAACACAAATTTTTTAATTCAGGAGAACATATAATGGCTAAGGTAATTGGCATCGATTTGGGCACCACCAATTCTTGTGTCGCCGTCATGGAAGGCGACAAGGTCAAGGTCATTGAAAACAGCGAAGGCAAGCGGACGACCCCTTCCATTGTTGCAATCACTGAAGAGGGCGAGGTGTTGGTGGGCGAAGCGGCAAAACGCCAGGCGGTCACCAATCCCGAAAACACCATTTATGAAGTGAAGCGCCTGATTGGTCGCAAATACGACGACGCCGAAGTCCAGAAAGATCTGAAGCACGTTCCCTATAAGGTGGTGAAGGCCGAAAACGGCGATGCCTGGGTGGAAGTGCGCGATAAAAAATATTCCGCGCAGCAGGTTTCGGCCTTCATTTTGCAGAAAATGAAAAAGACGGCAGAAGATTATCTGGGGGAAACCGTTACTGAAGCGGTCATTACCGTACCTGCTTACTTCAACGATGCCCAACGTCAGGCGACCAAGGATGCGGGCCGCATTGCCGGTCTGGAAGTGAAGCGCATCATCAACGAGCCTACGGCAGCGGCCCTGGCTTTTGGTGAAGACAAAAAACCCGGCGACAGCAAAATTGCGGTTTATGATCTTGGCGGTGGGACGTTTGACGTATCCATCATCGAAATTGCCGAAATGGACGGTGAACACCAGTTTGAAGTGCTGTCCACCAATGGGGATACTTTTCTGGGTGGTGGTGACTTCGACAATCGCATCATCAATTATCTGGCGGATTCTTTCAAAGCCGAAGCCGGTATTGACTTGCGCGGTGACCGTCTGGCCATGCAGCGTCTGAAGGAAGCGGCGGAAAAAGCCAAAATCGAGCTTTCTTCGGCGCAGCAGACTGACGTCAATCTGCCCTTCATCACCGCCGACCAGAGTGGCCCCAAGCATCTGAACATGAAGCTGACCCGGGCCAAGCTGGAATCTCTGGTGGAAGACATCATTGACCGCAGTATGGCCCCCTGCCGGGTCGCCATGAAAGATGCCAACCTGTCGACCAGTCAGGTGACCGACGTGATTCTGGTGGGTGGCCAGAGCCGGATGCCTAAGGTTCAGGAAAAGGTGAAAGACTTTTTTGGTCAGGACCCGCGCAAGGATGTGAATCCCGACGAGGCGGTGGCCATTGGCGCGGCTATTCAGGGCGCGGTGTTGTCTGGCGACAAAAAAGACGTACTGCTGATGGATGTGACTCCGCTATCTCTGGGTATTGAAACCCTGGGCGGCGTAATGACCAAGCTGATCGAGAAAAACACCACCATCCCGACCCGCAAGTCTCAGGTGTTTTCTACGGCCGAAGACAACCAGTCGGCGGTGACCGTGCATGTTTTGCAGGGTGAGCGTGAGCTGGCCCGGGATAACAAATCTCTGGCACGTTTTGATCTGGCCGATATTGCTCCGGCGCCACGGGGCATGCCGCAGATTGAAGTGACCTTTGATATTGATGCCAACGGTATCCTCCATGTTTCGGCCAAGGACAACCAGACCGGCAAGGAGCAGTCCATCAAGATCACCGCAGGTTCCGGCCTCTCCGAGGAAGAAATCAAGCGGATGGTGGCCGAAGCTGAAGCCCATGCGGCCGATGACAAGAAGGCGCGGGCATTGATTGAAGCCCGCAACGAAGCGGATGCCAGTATTCATGGCGCACGTAAGGCGCTGACTGAACAGGCATCGGCACCGGAAGCAGACAAGGCTAAAGTCACTGAAGCCATCACGGCGACAGAAGATGCTGCCAAGGGTGAAGACCCGGAAGCTATCAAGAGTGCCGTGGCGACCTTGATGGCGGCCATGTCCACATTGCTGCAAAGCGCGGCAGGCAGTCAGGCGGAGCCTGGCGCAACGGCTCAGGGTGAAGGGCAAGCCAAGGCGGATGATGTGGTCGACGCGGAGTTTGAAGAAGTCGACAAAAAGTAATTTAGACTTTGGTGATAAGGGGGCAGGATCTGGTATCCTGTCCCCTTGCCTGTTTCAGGATAAAAAATGGCTACACGCGATTATTACGAAATTTTAGAAATTACCCGCAGCGCCGACGATGGGGAAATCAAAAAATCCTACCGTCGTCTGGCGATGCGCTATCACCCTGACCGCAATCCCGATGATCCCAGTGCGGAAGACCGCTTTAAGGAAATCAGCGAGGCCTATGAGGTCTTGTCCGACGCTTCCAAGCGTCAGGCTTATGACCGCTTCGGACACGCCGGGGTGCAGGGTGGTGCTGGCCCCGGCGGCGGTTTCGGAGGTTTTGGAGCCGGCAGCGCTGGCTTTGGCGATATTTTCGGGGATCTTTTTGAACAGGCTTTTGGTGGCGGTGGGCGTGGTCAGGACTCCGGGCGCGGCTCGGATTTGCGTTATGAGTTGGACCTGACACTGGAAGAAGCCGCGCTGGGTAAGCAAGTCACTATTCAGATTCCGAGTTCCGCACCTTGTGAAGTTTGTCACGGTACCGGGGCAAAACCGGGCAGTAAGGTCGAAGATTGCAGCACCTGCGCGGGCCGTGGTCAGGTGCGGATGGTTCAGGGCTTTTTCTCGGTGACGCGTCCCTGTCCGCAATGTAATGGCAGTGGTAAAACCATCAAGGACCCTTGCACTAATTGTCAGGGGCACGGCAGGGTCCGCAAAACCCGTGATCTCGAAGTCAAGGTTCCGGCCGGTGTAGATACGGGCGACCGCATCCGTCTGAATGGTGAAGGTGAAGCTGGTGAGCGCGGTGCAGCGGCGGGTGATTTGTATATTCAGGTGCGGGTCCAGCCCCACAGCTTGTTCGAGCGCGACGGAGATGATCTACATTGTGCTGTTCCGGTGAATTTTACGACCATGGCTATGGGGGGCGAACTGGAAGTGCCCACGTTGACGGGGCGCGCTAAAATCCAGATTGCGCCGGGAACCCAGTCCGGCATGGTGTTTCGCCTGCGTGGTAAGGGTATCAAGGGGGTACGCAGCAAGTTGCATGGTGACTTGCATTGTCGTCTGCAGGTGGAAGTGCCGGTGCATTTGTCGGCACGACAAAAAGAACTGCTGGAAGAATTTGCCAGCACTGCCGCAGATCAGAGCCAGCACCCCCAGCAGGAAAGCTGGTGGAACAAGGTCAAAGACTTTTTGGACCGGATGGGACTCTGATGAACCCGCCAACACGCGTCGCCATAACAGCCGTCTCGGGGCGAATGGGCCGGGCGCTGATCCAGGCTTTGGAGGGGCGCGATGACCTGCAGTTGAGCGCAGCCATTGGTCGTGCCGGTGCGGAATATCTGAAGCAGGACGCCGGCCGCCTTGCTGGGGTTATGCCACTGGGCGTGCCGGTTATCGCTGATTTGCGTGCAGTGTTGGCGCAGGACAAGACTGTGGATGTGGTCATCGAATTCGGTCCGGTAGCCGCCGCGCTGGACCATGTGCTGGCTTGTCAGCAGACGAAAACCCCCATCGTCATTGGTACGACGGGGTTTTCTTCCGAACAGCAAAATGTGCTGAAAACCGCCAGCCGCGATATTCCCCTGCTATTGGCCCCCAATATGAGTGTCGGCATCAATGTGTTGCTGGCTTATCTTCCGGCTATCACCAAGGCGCTGGGGGAAAGTTACGATGTAGAAATTGTTGAGGCCCACCATCGTCATAAGGTGGACGCGCCATCCGGAACGGCTCTGGCTCTGGGGCGCGCTGTCGCCAAGGGACGCGGTGTCGATCTCAAGGATGTGGAGTGCCTTGATCGTAATACCATCCGGGGACCGCGCCAGGAAGGCAGTATTGGTTTTGCCACTTTGCGTGCGGCTGACGTGGTGGGTGAGCATACGGTATGGCTGGCAGGTGCGGGTGAGCGTCTGGAATTGACCCATCGTGCTGCCAGCCGTCTGAATTTTGCCGAGGGCGCACTGCGGGCGGCGCGCTGGTTGGCGGCACAAAGCCCCGGATTTTACGATATGCAGGATGTTCTTGGCTTAAAGCCGGGGCCGGTCCTGTAATTTTCCCTGCACTGGAGTAACGAGGAGCAGCTATCATGCAATATGTTGTCGCGAATCGGGTATCTGTAAAGGCCGAATATCGGGCCGAGTTTGAGGCACGTTTTCAAAAACGCGCGGGAGAAGTGGATAAGCAGCCGGGATTTGTGCGGATGGAGGTTTTGCGTCCGGTTAATGATGACGGTGTTTATGTCGTGCTGACGCACTGGGCTGATCAGGCAGCATTCGAGGCCTGGATGAAAAGTGACGATTTCAAGGCGGCCCATACCAATCCGCTGCCCAAGGAAGCTTTTGGAGAAGGGGGCGGTCTGGAGCGCCACGAAGTCGTGATCAGTGCAGAGACCGCACCCTGATCCACGGTCGCGAAAAAACAGATTTTTGCAGATACACCAGTTACTATGACGGCAGCTTTGGATGCCGGAGATGAGGACGAGCATGGCAGAATTGACGCGGGAACAAGTAGAACAGTCATTGCAGGCAATGGAAGACCCTTATCTGGGTAAAACTCTCGCAAAAGCTGGCGTACTCAAAAGTGTGGAAGGTAATCAGGTCAAACTGGAATTACCTTATCCCAGCGCTGGTGTAGCCATCAGTCTGAGTCAGGATGTGGCGCGGCAAATTCAAAATGACCACGGCTTGCAGGCGGATGTTTCGGTCAGTCATCGTATTGTCACCCATCAGGTCCAGCGCGGCGTGAAGCTCATGGAAGGCGTGCGCAATATTATTGCGGTAGCCTCGGGCAAGGGCGGCGTGGGCAAGTCAACCACCTCAGTCAATCTGGCGCTGGCGCTGGCCAAGGAAGGTGCCCGGGTAGGGATTCTGGATGCCGATATTTACGGCCCTAGCCAGCCGCGCATGCTGGGTATTTCCGGTAAACCCACCAGCAAGGATGGGAAAAAGATGGAACCCATGGAGGGGCATGGTATTAAAGCCATGTCCATCGGTTTTCTGATTGATGAAGAAACCCCCATGGTCTGGCGCGGGCCTATGGTCATGCAGGCGCTGGAGCAGCTGCTCTCGGATACCCGCTGGGGAGAACTGGATTATCTAGTGATTGATCTGCCGCCGGGTACGGGTGATACCCAGTTGACCCTGGCGCAGAAAGTGCCGGTTTCCGGAGCGGTTATTGTGACCACTCCTCAGGATATTGCCTTGCTGGATGCCCGCAAGGGTCTGAAAATGTTTGAGAAAGTCGGCGTTCCAATCCTCGGTATTATTGAAAACATGAGCTTTTATATTTGCCCCAAATGTGGCAATGAGGACGACATTTTCGGACATGGCGGCGGTGCCAGCATGGCCGAGCAGGATGGCGTGGAATTTCTGGGTGCCATTCCTCTGGACCGGAGTATCCGCAGCGAAGCTGATAATGGCGCGCCCACGGTGGTGGCACAACCCGATTCGCGTCTGGCCAAAATCTACATCGAACTGGCGCTTCATGTGGCCGGGCGGGTGGCCAATCAGGCCGTAGATCATAGCCACAAATTCCCCAATATTGTCGTGCAGAATCGCTAAAATGAGTATCAAATCAGATCGATGGATTCGGCACATGGCAGAAAATGAGGGGATGATCGAGCCTTTCTCCCCCCGTCAGGTACGCCATGTCGAAGGCAGTCCTATCATTTCCTACGGCTTATCGTCTTATGGTTATGATATTCGCTGCGCCGGCGAATTTAAGGTATTTACCAATGTGCGCAGTGCCATCGTCGATCCCAAAAATTTCAGCGAGGATTCTTTTGTGGATTTCAGTGGGGATACCTGCGTTATTCCACCCAATTCATTTGCCTTGGCGCGCACCCTGGAATATTTCCGAATTCCCCGCAATGTGCTCACCATTTGTCTGGGCAAAAGTACCTATGCGCGTTGCGGTATTATTGTGAATGTCACGCCTTTTGAGCCGGAATGGGAGGGCTACGTGACCCTGGAATTTTCCAATACCACGCCGTTGCCGGCTAAAATATACGCCAATGAAGGCGTCGCTCAGGTACTGTTTCTTGAATCCGATGAGGTCTGCGAAGTGTCCTATGCAGATCGGCGTGGTAAATATCAGGGACAAAGCGGCGTGACGCTTCCCAAGGCTTGACTGGTCCTGTAACCGGCGGTTGACCTGGATAGCTTTGCCGCGACTTTGTCCCGCGCCGTTGTTGTTCTTGGTGAAATCCTGCGCCCGTCAGGAGAGCTGTCTGAGCCCAAAGGGCGAGTTCTCTCCTGACAGCAGGATGAGCCTTAGAACAACAGGCAAGGGACGTTGGCGCAAAAAGCTATCCAGGTCAACCGCCGGTTACAGCGAAAAAACCAGCCTTTGCAGATGTTAATTTAAATAATCGTGGATTCATTTGAGGGCGTTATCATGCGCAAAACAGCATTGGTCATACTCAGTATCATCGGCATTTTTCTGATGCTCGCAGGCCTGTTGTTTTTTCTGCAGGGCACTGGAATATTTCCCTATCCCAAAAGCAGCTTCATGATCAATGAAACTATCTGGATCATCCGTGGGGCTATTTTATTTGTGGTTGGGTTGATTGTTTTGTTCATTGGTCGCCGTTTCCGGCGACCAGTCAAAGTCCGTTAACTGGCAGAGAATCAACGGTTTTGGTTTACAGCAGGTCCATGAAACTGAAACCCTTTTTGATGTAGGCATTGTTGGCATAGCCGTCCTTCTCCCAAGTGCCCTGGGGACGGGTGCTGTCCAGCACGATCTTGTTGACCCATTTGACACTTTTGTAGCCGTACATTTGCGGTACCAGCAGACGCAGCGGATATCCGCCTTTTTGAAGTAGTGGCTGTCCGGAAATGTGCGTGGCGAGAATAACACCGGGTGCGCGTGCCTGATCCATGGAAAGACTATCTACATAGACGCCGTCGGCGCTGTAAAAAGCGACATAGCGGGCGCTTGCCTGAGGTTGTATCTGCTCCAGAAAATGCGACAGGGCAATACCCTGCCATTTTACATTGTTGACAATCCAGCCGGTTACGCAGTGAAAGGTTTCGATTTCCCGATCCTTGCTGAGTTGATATAACTGAGGGAGTGTGAAAGTTTGGGGTTTGTTAATGAGTCCCGTAGTCTCAAGACGATAAGTATCTGGATTGATTTTGGGATAAAACCCGGCATAAGTGTAATACTCCGGAAAAACCGGGATTTTGGTATCCGCCCAAGCCAGGGCAGGATAAGCCAGACTACCTGCCCCGGTCGCCAAAATCAGGCCACCCGCTGAGCGCAGAAATTCTCGACGATTAATTGACATGACTTTTATCCTCTTTTCCAGACGGCAAATATGCGCCAAAGGGCTTCGCCGCGCAGTGCATGATAAGTGGCCATGACGACATGGCCGATCCATAAATAGGCTAACAGGGGGGTGCCCAGACGCATCAGCGTGAGCCCAATTTGTGCGCCGCCGCTCAGATGCAGGTCTCCGCGCAGAACGAGCCAGCCAATAAAACCCCCAAAGGTCACGATGCTGACCCCGATGAAAAAAATGGCTTGCCAGAGGCTGGATAAACCCGGTCTGACCCCATGACTCGGGAGTTTTCCGCGAAATAGCCGGGCAAGATCATGACCTACGGCTTGGGGGGTGCGCCAGGAAAACCAGGTCCGCAAAAGATGACGTCCCCAGGGTGTGAATACATACACCAGCCAGGTAAGAACCAGCCAGCCAGTCAGAATCAGCCCGGCAAGTACATGAAGCGGAAACCAGGTGAAATTGGCAAACCACAAGGCGGCCAGACTGTTCCACAATTCAAAGGTAACACTCAGCACCAGTCCCAGATGCAAAATCTTGGCATAAACAGGATATTCCACCAGGTTTTCTGAGGCCTGAGCGGAGAATGCGCTGCCGGGAATGTGAATGATTTCTGCCATGTCTTGCCTCGCTTGTAGACTTATTCCAGATTACGTGAAATTTCGGGTTCTGGATGCATTTTGTTCAATGCGAATGCGTGACCATCTTCAAGATTTTTGCGTATCACCTGAGCCTGGGCGCGAATGGCAGCAAGATGCTCTCCGGACATGCGTTCAAGATGCTTCCATTGCAGGGCAGTACGCGGATGTTGACGGAAACGTTCCTGGTGCGTCTGCAGAAAATCCCAGTACAGCACCGTAAAGGGACAGGCTTTTGCGCCGGTAGCCAACTTGGGTTCATATGGGCAGCGCTGACAATGCCCGCCCATTTTCTGCAGATAATTACCGCTGGCTACATAGGGCTTGGATGCCATCCAGCCGCCATCTGCATACTGGGACATGCCAATGACATTGGGCAGCTCCACCCACTCCACGGCATCCACGTAAATGGCCAGAAACCAGCGATGAA
Organism: Acidithiobacillus concretivorus; assembly: GCF_018853445.1. Taxonomy (GTDB): domain Bacteria; phylum Pseudomonadota; class Gammaproteobacteria; order Acidithiobacillales; family Acidithiobacillaceae; genus Acidithiobacillus; species Acidithiobacillus concretivorus. The sequence continues at coordinate 8,035 of NZ_JABELD010000015.1, read as the reverse complement.
TGGCTTCCGGTTCGACGCCCAGCAGCAGGGCAAACAGACCGGTAATCATCAGTCTTTCAATATGGTGGGCATAGCCATGCTCCAGAGTGCGGGCAATGGTGTCCTGCAGGCAAGACATATCGGTTTTTGCAGTCCAGTAGAATTCCGGCAACGGCTGATGGGCCTGGAAAATATTTTGTTGCAGCCATTGGGGCATGTGCAGCCAATAGAGGCCGTGTATATATTCGCGCCAGCCCAAAATTTGCCGGATAAATCCTTCTGCAGAGGCGATGGAAACTTTACCAGCCTGGAAATTTTCTTCCACCGCCCGAATGACCGTTATGGCACGGATCAGGCCGAGATTCAGCGCTGCAGACAGCCGGGAATGATAAAGCCAGACCTGTCCCGGCCAGAAAGCATCCTGCAGGGGGCCAAATTGTGCAAGGCGATTATCCAGAAAGTCCTGAAGAGCCGCTTGGGCCTGTTGGGGTGTTACCGGCCAGTCAAAGTGTTCAAGACTGCCAGGATGTTTTGCAAATTGTACTGCGACCAGGGTCATGACTTCCTGAGTGATGGCATCTGGAGGAAAACTCAAAGGTTCAGGAATCCAGCCGGGACCTTGAGAACCGGGACTTCGGCGGTTTTCCGGATCAAAATTCCAGCGCCCGCCGACCGGCTGTTCTTTTTGCATGAGTATTCCGGTTTTTTGCCGGGCATGGCGATACCAGAATTCGAGACGCATCTGGCGACGACTTTCTGCCCATTGGCCAAATTCAGAGACTGAAAACAGAAAATTAAGATTATGCCGTTCTTGCCAGGGAACCTGTCCACTTTCTGCGCAGTGACGAATGGTTTCGCGCAGCTGCCAGGTGCCGGGGCGCAGGCTGATGATTTGCTTGGGCTGCCAGCGTCGGAGCGCCGCTTCCAGAGCCTGACTCATGCTTTGGTAGGGGTGCGTGCCAAGAATCAGATATTCCAAAGGAAAGCCGCGCTGCCGCAAAGCTGCAGCATGGTGACGCATGGCACTCAGGAACAGGGTAATGCGGGCCTTGTGCGACCAGACTATGGTGGACTCTTCGGGGATTTCCGCCATCCAGCACAAATCCTGATCAGGATCAAAATCTTCCAGGGCCGGGCTGTCTGGATCAAGATGGTCACCGAGAATCACTACCAGATGACGAACAGTCCTTTCAGTCTGAGGCATGAGGCTGGTTTCCGGGGCGATGCCGATTTTTTCGACAAGCGGCTGAACAATAACGTACTTCATCCCAACAGCGCCGCCAGCGTTTACGCCAGGTAAAGGGGCGCTGGCAGACCACACAAATTTTTTCTTCCTGATGACGTTGTAGGGGTTTCATGGCTTATACAAAATAAGAAATTGTATAGTACAATAAGACTAACAAGGCTTTGGTGCAATGCGCAAGGTGTCTGAATCTGCATCCACTGACGAAGTATTTGCGTAATACCTGATAATGCCACTTTGCTGGGTTGTTGCGATTACGCTGTGGGGGGTTGAGTGTATCGAGGCATTCCAGTTCTGGATCATTCGAACCGACATAAGATGTTTGGGAAGCTTTGCGCCATCCTGTACTAAGCTATTATCTGTATAGTACATTTAAAAACAATAAAGGAGAATTATGCGAGTTGCCATCATTGGTGCGGGTATTTCCGGGTTGGGGGCCGCCTGGATGTTACGGAAAACGCACAGCGTCAGTGTTTTCGAAGCGGCGGACTACCCGGGTGGTCATACCCATACCGTGGAGGTCAGCCTGCAGGGCGTATCGGCACCTGTAGATACAGGCTTTCTAGTATTTAATGATCGAACCTATCCGAATTTGCTGGGTCTTTTCGCGGAACTGAATGTACCCTGGACCGCCAGCGATATGTCGCTCAGTGTCCGTCTTCCGGCCCTGAATCTGGAATGGTGCGGTTCCAGTTTCAGCACCCTTTTTGCGCAGAAGCGGAATATTTTGCGCCCGGCTTTTTGGGGAATGCTCAAGGATATTCTGCGCTTCAATCGCGAAGCGCTGGCCTGGTTAAACAAAACCGATGCGGACATTACTCTGGACGAGTTTCTGCGCCGGGGTGCTTATGGTGAATGGTTTAAAACGGCTTATCTTCTGCCCATGGCGGCAGCCATCTGGTCTTGTCCAACCGGAACCATGCTGGCTTATCCGGCGCGTTCCATTTTGCAGTTTTATCGGAATCATGGGCTGTTGCAGATTTTTGATCGGCCACAATGGCGGACAGTTGTTGGTGGGGGTCGTGAATATGTCCGGCGCATCACGCAACAGCTCCATGATGTCCGTCTGAATGCGCCGGTAGAAGCATTGCATCCGGCTTCGGAAGGCGGGTTTACGGTCCAGTATGCGGGCAATCAGGAAGAACATTTTGATCAGGTTATATGTGCCCTGCATGGCGACCAAGCCAGAAAGTTGCTGGGTGACCATTGGCCTGAACAAAGTGCTGCGTTGGCGCAGTGTCAATATCAGGAAAATGAAGCTTACCTGCATTGGGATGAAAGTTTTCTTCCTAAGCATCGCAAAGCTTGGGCTGCCTGGAATTTTCATGAAGAAGGGATTGCCGATGCCCAGCGTTCGGTGGCGGTGACCTATTTAATTAATCAGTTGCAACCGCTGCCCTTCAAAACGCCGGTTATGGTCACTTTGAATCCGCAGCGCGTACCCGATCCGCAAAAAACCTGGGCACAGTTTCATTATGCCCATCCGGTATTTGATCATGGGGCATTGGCTGGTCAGGAGGCCGTACGGCGTCTGCAAGGTCGTGATGGCTTATGGTTTTGTGGTGCCTGGCTGGGTCACGGTTTTCACGAAGACGGTTTGCGCAGTGCCGTAGAAGTCGCCAATCACATGGGTATTCGCGCTGCCTGGCAAGAGCAGGCAAGCGTTGCTACTGAAACACGGATGGAAATATGGCCACAACAAGTTCTACGTTGAAAGGCGGGCTGTTGCTGGGCCGCGTCATGCATCGCCGCCTGCAACCTTTGCGACGGGCTTTTCATTATCGCACCTTCAGTATTTGCTTTGATCTGGAGGATTTGTCGCAGTTACAGAAAACTCTTTCACGCTTCAGCCCCCTGCGTTTTCATGGTCGTGATCACGGCAGTCGTGATGGTTCGGCACTTTCAGATTGGATTCGCGACATTTTTGCCGAACAGCAGATTGAAGCCAGCCGTTTTGTACTGGTCACCTATCCCCGTCTTTGGGGGTATGTTTTTAATCCGGTCAGCTTTTGGCTGGGCCTGGACGAAACCGGTGGGCTGCGCGGCGTGCTGGCAGAGGTGAACAACACTTTCGGCGAACACCATAGTTATTTGCTGGCGCATAATGATCGTCGTGTCATCGATAAGGGTGACTGGCTGGTTGCCAGTAAGGCTTTTCATGTATCCCCATTTTTACCGGTAGAAGGGCAGTATCGCTTTCGCTTTCATCTCGAAGATCAAGATTTTCAGGCAGATATTCATTATCTGGATGCTAATGACGCGCCCTGTCTCATCACTCAAATTGCGGGACAGCGCCGTGATCTGAATATTTCCAGTGTCTGGCGGGCTGTTTTGCAGCAGCCGTTCATGACCTTTTCAGTCGTTTTTTTTATTCACTGGCAGGCCATCCGACTATGGCGTGCGCACATTCCTTTTCATAAAAAACCGGAGCCCCCCCAGCAGGAGATCAGTTTATGAGTACAGCGCTTGGTAACCAACGAATTCCTATGCCCGGACTTCCCCGCTCTGCACAAACCTTGCTGCAGATGCTGGAAGGCATGCATTGCGGACAATTGACGCTGAAAACCCCGGAAGGGGAAATTTTGCAGTTTCAGGGGGCAGAGTCGGGTATTCATGCCGAGTGGGTGGTGAATGACTGGCGGATTTTGTCGCTGCTGGCGCGGGACGGTGATATTGCTTTTGGGCGCGGCTATATGGAAGGCTTGTGGGAGAGCAGTGATCCAGTGGCATTGCTGCGTCTGGCTATTGCCAATCGTGCCATGGTCGAAAAATATATTGAGGGTTCATGGTCCCGACGCTTGGTATTCAGCCTGCTGAACCGACTGTTGCGCGCCAATACCCGGCGCGGTAGCCGCAAAAATATTTCTTTTCACTACGACCTGGGCAATGAATTTTACCAGCTCTGGCTGGATCCGAGTATGACGTATTCCAGTGCCTTATATGATGGTGACGATTCCCTGACGCTGACTGATGCCCAGGAAAGAAAATATGCGCGGGCGCTCAGTGCCCTGAATTTGGCGCCTGGATCAAGACTTTTGGAAATAGGCTGTGGTTGGGGTGGGTTTGCCGAATATGCAGCGCGTCGTGGGTTTTTTGTGCATGGCATTACCCTGTCAAAAGAGCAGTTGGCTTATGCTAAAGATCGCCTCGAAAAGCAGGAGCTCAGTCATTTAACAGAGTTTTCCCTGATGGATTATCGGGATTTACAGGGTCGTTATGATGGAATTGTCTCAATCGAAATGCTCGAAGCGGTGGGCGCTGAATGGTGGTCCAGTTATTTTCAGCAAATTCATCAACTGCTGCGCAGAGGCGGACGGGCGCTGATCCAGAGTATTACCATCGCCGATGCGCGTTTTTCGGCCTATCAAAAAAGTTCTGATTTTATCCGTCATTATGTGTTTCCAGGCGGGATGCTCCCTTCTCCGGCCCGGCTGCAGGAAGAAATAGCCACCGCCGGGTTGCAATTGCTCGAACGCAAAGATTTTGGTCAGGACTACGCCAAGACTTTGCGCATTTGGCGTCAGCGTTTTGATATTCAGGAAGAGGCCGTTAAAAGCCTCGGTTATGATTCAGTGTTCTGCAAAATGTGGCGCTTTTATCTGGTTTATTGCGAAGCCGGTTTTGCGGAAGGAGAAATTGATCTGACACAGGTAACCCTGACTCATGGCTAAGTTACTGACCATTTTCTGTTTGCTTTTAATGAGCCCATTCGCCTGGTCTGCAGAACCCAAGGTGCCATTACCGGCAGCGGTAAAAACAGCCGCTCCGGATTTGCATTTACTGGGTGCGGGACATCTTAACTGGCTGTTTTTCAGTGTTTATAATGCCGCGTTGTGGATCAGCGGCGATCAGTACACACCCACCCAGACTTTTGCCTTGGGCATTGACTATGCGCGCAGTTTCAGCAGCCACGAGCTGGTCAAGACTTCGCTCAAGGAAATGCGGCGACTGGATGATCTGGATGCCGCCCAGTTGGCAAAATTTCGGACTGATCTCCAGCATGCATTCCCGGATGTGAAATCCGGTGATCAGATTGTCGGCTTATGTATGCCCGGGAAATACACGGCTTTTTATTATAATGGTGTGCTCCATAGCAAAATTGATGACCCGCAATTTTGTCCGGACTTTTTTGCCATCTGGTTGAGTCCCCATACCCAGGTACCGGGTTTACGCAAAAAGCTTTTGGACCTGCATGAATAAGCAGGACAGGCCCTCCCTGAAAATGCTCCTGCTTTATGCTCCGCTGGGAATGCCCCTGGCATTTGGTGCCTTGCCTGTATATCTGTTAATACCCCATTTATATGCCACGGATTTTGGGATGTCCCTGAGTTTGCTGGGGGTGATTTTGTTGGCAGTCCGCTTGCTGGATGCCGTGCAAGATCCTTTGATCGGGCTTTGGAGTGATCGCTGGGCAGAACAGCACCGGGGGCGGCGTCTGTTGATTCTACTGGGTATTCCCGGAATGATTCTGGGTTTTTATCTGTTGTTTAATCCGCTGACGAGTATGATCTGGTTGAGTCTGAGCTTATCTCTCATTGTTTTTTATATTTTTTTTAGTATTAGCAGTGTCAATTATCAGGCCTTGGGTGCAGAACTATCCCATGACTACAATGGCCGGACCTGGCTGACGACTAGCCGCGAGGCTGGTGCATTAATTGGGGTGTTACTTGCAGCCGCATTACCCGACCTGTTGATGAAGCATTTTGGTCGTCATCATGGCCTGGAAATTTTTGCGGGTATTTTTGCGGTGTTGCTCATTCTGGCCTTAATCCCTTTGCAAAGGCGCAGTATGCAGCGCCCGGTGGTCGGCGAGAAAGCGCCGTGGTGGACGTTTTTTTCTGCGTTACGACGTAAGCCATTGCGGCACTTGCTGATTATTTATACCTTGTCACAGTCAGCCAATGCCGTAGCCGGAACCTTGTTTTTCTTTTTTGTGGATGAAATTCTTGGTGCGCATCAATTGGCCCCCTTATTTTTACTGGCCTACTTTCTTTCGGGCGCTTTGGGAATGCCTTTGTGGTTGTGGTTATCCAGTCATTTCAGTAAAAGTATGGCCTGGCGCCTTTCCATGTTCATTGCCACCTTGGCATTTTTTTGCGCCTTGTTTCTACGCAGCGGTGATGTTTGGGCCTATGCGCTGATTTGCGTATTTACCGGTTTGACCCTCGGGGCAGATCAGGCCTTGCCGCCCAGTCTTCTGGCAGACCACAGTGATCAGGACAGTCGCAGTCGACCGGGAAATTATTTCGGGCTGCTGAATTGGGTGGGCAAAGCCGCTACGGCCTTGGGCGCCGGTTTGATATTGCCACTCTTGCAGGCTCTCGGTTATTCCTCAGGGAAAGATCTTTGGGCCTTGTCTTTTTGTTATGCCGTGATTCCGGCTCTGACCAAAATCATCGCCATTATTTTGATGGGTTATTGGTCGGTAGAAGGTCGGGAGTTACGTTTTTCTGGTTCCATATCTGGGAGGGTATCATGAATACAGTATATAAAGTTTTGGGCTTGTCTTTGGTGATGGCGCTGGCTGGTTGTGCCACTCAGCCGCAGGAATACGCACAAAGCCATCCTAAATTTGATTTGAAGACGTTTTTTAATGGCCCCTTGATGGCCCAGGGTGTTTTTGAAAATCGCTCAGGTAAGGTCGTTAATCGCTTTGTGGTACGCATGATGGGCACCTGGCAGGGGAATCAGGGAACTCTGGTGGAAAACTTCACCTATTTTGATGCTGCCGGTAAAAAGACCTATCAGCAGCGGGTCTGGCATCTTACTGAAACCAGTACACATCACTTTGTTGGTAGTGCTGAAGGTTCGGCCGGGGATGTCAAAAAGGCTTCGGGTGATGCCTTCGGATTTGCCTTGCACTGGTCCTACGATGTGCGTCAGCCGGTCGGTAAAAGCTTTTACAATCTGCACGCCAATGACTGGATGTACATGATCACCCCCGATACGGTCATGGATCATACTGATGTCACCTGGTATGGATTACATGCTGGCAACATCTTTTTGGAGATGCATAAATTACCGGATACGGCGGCTAATCGGGAAAAAGTCGCCGCCATTAAATAGTTTTATTCATCAACCAGTTCAACCAGTTGCTGTAATTTCTGGGGTTTGAAGCGGGCCCATAGCAAACCCCAGATAAATACCAATAGCACGAGTAGCACAAACAGCACTGTGGCAACACCTTCTCCGCCGGCAGGCAAGGGCCATAAACTGACTTCCAGCACTTTCAGAAGCAGCGGCAGGGAAATGCCGGCGACAATCAGACTGAACCAGCGCCAGACATGTTTTTGTCGAAATAAAGACAGAGGCGTAGCAATATTGGCGAGGCTGTAAATCAACAAAAAAGCCAATCCGGTAAATGTGCCAAAAGTCCCGACCACGGGCAAAATGGAAAAATGGCCCAAGCTCACCACCAATATACTGAACAGAACCAGCACAGCGAGAAGACCCATGGCGCGGGTAGGCGTACCATGCAACGGGTGCCGGAAATGCAAATACTGACTGATGACTTGATGTCCCGCCATGCTGAATAAAATGCGGGAAATACTGTTCAGAGTGGCGATGGTGGCTGAAAAAGCCGCAGTAGCCATAGCCAGATCGGAAAAAATGCCCAGCCAGGGCCTGCCAATAGCCTCGGCAATGCGGTTGAGCGGAGCAGGGCTGTTGCCAATGGCGGTTGGGATGTGAGCAAAGGCCAGAATTTCAATGTAGGCCATGGCCACAAAAAACAAGCCGACCATGCCCACGGAAAAGAGCATGACCTTGGGAATTGCCGTGCGCGCAGCCTGGGTTTCCCCGGCAAGGTTCCCG
>NZ_JABELD010000149.1 GCF_018853445.1 Acidithiobacillus concretivorus | reverse complement strand
GGCGGTATCCGGTACCGACGTCCATATTTTTCTGTCGATGAACGCCTTCCCCTACTTTGTGAAGGGTCATAGCAAGGAAGCCCCCGCCGAAGGCAAGCTGGGAGAAGTCATGGCCGAACGTAACGTGCCCCCCTTCTACCAGATTTTCGAGCAGGCGGTGGAACTGGGCGATGCCAAAATCTGGGCTTGCTCCATGGCTATGGATGTTCTCGACGTCAAAGAGGACGGCATGGAAGAAATCGTGGCCGGACCTCTGGGCCTGACCAAATTCCTGAGTGACGCCGAAGGCGGTCAGATTCTGACTTTTTAAAAGGAGGAGCACATGAGTGAACGCGTCGTAGATGCCCGTGGCAGTTTTTGTCCGGGGCCGCTGATGGAACTGATTTCCAACATAAAAATGATGCAGGTCGGGGACACCCTGGAATTGCTGTCCACGGATACTGGCTCGGCGGCAGATGTGCCGGAGTGGGTCAAAAAAGTCGGTCACGAAATGGTAAATACAGAGCAGGACGGCGAAGGCACCTGGCACATTCGGGTCCGCAAGGCCAAGTAAATGCACAAACAATCACAGGCGTAAAACCCT
>NZ_JABELD010000148.1 GCF_018853445.1 Acidithiobacillus concretivorus | reverse complement strand
ACCGCCAGTATGAATATCATCCCCCATTTATTCATCTGGGCGCGGGATTCACGACTCAGGTGAATACCCAGAAGAGGCAACCAGCTCTCGGCGATCTTCCAGCCATCCAGCGGCGGGATAGGAATCAGATTGAAGCCGGCCAGGGCAAAGTTAGCCATCGCCATAATACCGAAGACCTGGTGCCAGTTGGCTGGAAAGCCAAGAAAAGCCGAAAAATGATGCAGAAGCAGGAATAGGTAGGCCGTGAACAGGGATGCCGCAGGACCGGCTACAAAAATGAGCCGCCAGTCAGACGGCGGCACATTTTCTTCAGCAAACCGTACATAGCCCCATATCGGAAGGATACCGACTCGCAAGATCTTCCCCCGGTAAAACGTCAGGGATCCTGCACGGATTTCCAGAACAGCATCTTTCCCGCGCAATAGCGCGATAACCAGAGCGTGCCCCAGCTCGTGCAGCAGAAACGAGATGACGAACAGCCCCAGGGTAACGAACAAGGCCAGCAGGAAATAGAGAATATGGAGTAGGGTGGCCATGGAAATCCCCCTAACGGCCTAAAAAGTCCATTTTTACCAGAATCGAATCTGTGGATTCAGACTGGCATTGGTAGATGCCATCTGCTGAATGCTCTCGCAGATGATCTGAATGGCGTCAGGCTGATAACCCATGCTTTTCAGCATGGTTTCCATGGAAATCGGCTTACTGGAACCGTTCGGATCTTCCCACTCAGGGCAGTTTTCTGAACTGTGCGTGTAGTTCCTTAATTTTATGGCACTAAAATCACCATAGGTTTCCCAAATGTTTTCCAGTATTTCGACATCACTCTCGCTAATCTGCAAGAGATCATCCGTGTTTTGCAGTTTGCCTTCTTTCAGGCACATATACTTGCCTGCACCCTTTTCCGCGATAAAGGAATCCCAGTATTCCCCGCCTTCGCGCTCTTCTGGAACGGAGTTAATCAGATTCAGGGTAGTGGACATTACTGGCCCATGCGGAAGCGAATAAAGGCTATCGCCTACCATCGGAGCGCCGTAGATCCTGTAAGACTCTCTTTCTGCAAGGTACATCAACTTCATCAGCTTCAGAATGCTGATGTTCGCTCTCTTGGCTTGGGCCTTTAGAAGAAAAAAGGCAGCAACTTCTGTAGCCTTTTTTTCATCAAAGGGGAATGAAAGCGGTTTGGATGATTCCCTGCTTTCCGAGATTGTCTGATTCTGATCGTGCTTGCCCATGAATGTTATCCTATACGAAAAATTCGGTGGATGCGATGCGGATGCGGTCCCCGTTTGCAAGCTGGATGTTGTCGGGCGCTAAAAGACTAACACTGCGGCAATTATGGAGAATTTTTTTTCAATTCCACCAGCAGCCGCTCACATTTGCAAACTATCTTTGCCGTTTCCTTTGCGCCTACTTGGTCCGCAAGATCGTAGTCGGCCCGTATGCGTTTCTTCCGGAGCCTGTCCAACTTATCTCCTAGCGAACGCATGTTTGCATCTTGGCTGCCTTGCATGGCCGCGCACAGTCGTTTGTGAATGCCGCCAGAAGAACTGCCAGTCGAAAGATCTATTCCTTTCTGGGCGCATAGTATTTCAGAAAAATGGTAGCAGCCATAATAAGCTCTCGAAATGGATGTTCTTCTGCTTATTTCATCTGGGCAAGCAAGATTTTTCGCAAACTCGATAAAATCGCTGGGATTTACAGGCATCTTGAAATCACTTACGCAGCTTCGAGATCTGATTTCTCGGTGATTTCCAGAGAGTACGAAAAACCTTTACGCTGAATACGATTTTCCATAGTCGAAAAATGGTCGTCGATACGATCTTCCAGGTCAAGCAAAGATTCTACGGGCACTGATGCAGGAACGCGCAGCGTGTGCAATATGTCATCCTCAATGGAGGCTACATATCCACCATTGATGTGATAACCAGCTTCCCAGACGGCCTTTGCTATATGGTCAACAACTTCAATTACTTGATCTTCATTCAGATTATTCTTTTCTAAAAATACCTTTGAATTAGAAAGATGTGGATATTGAATGATATTGTCGCCTAACAAAAGAAGGGCTTTCTCGTATGCCGTGTGATACGCACCACAACGCCAAGCAAGCAGAATAAGGCTTTGCGTCGGGATCGACTCTCGAACTATAGCGATGGACTCCTTAAGATCGCCGGAGAACATGAGTGAGCAGGCATAATTTTCCAGAATCTCAGGATGTCTTCCGCTACGGTGGATAGCTTTATCATAGGTTTCGCGCATCAGGCTCTTATCATGCTGGAAAACTGCCAGCATCCCTTTTAACATGAGGAACTCATTTGCATCGACATCCCGGATTTTTTCGATTTCCCGATTCAAACGAGGAATGTGCAGGTTGTCTTGAGGGATGCCAAACTTGACAAGCGCATTGATCTCATTTGTCAACTCGTTTGTTTTTGTTGCAGTTAAAGGCATTTAGAAAGATCCTTGCTCAATGATCCTAGCATTCAGTTAGGTTATCATTTTGTGATTGGACAAGATACGAAAAATTCGGCGGATGCGAGATACGGTCCACTTAAGCACTTCCCCCGCAAGGTCTGCCCAGCCCGCCAGGTAACAACGCGCCTGGCGGCGATCTCTGACGGTTCTCCCGTTTTGGGGTTTCTTCCTGGACGAGAAGTTTTTTCACGAATGGAAAAATTACCAAATCCGGAGAGCTTCACTTCCTCGCCAGATGCCAGTGTGGATCGTATCGTATCGAAAAAGGCTTCTACCAGGCGTTTGGTGTCTCGCACGGTAAGGCCTGTGGTGTAGGCTAGTTCCGTGGCTATTTCGAGTTTGGTGACGGTCATCCATTTGCGCGGGAAACCTCGGCGTTCAGGCCGGGGCGGGATAGCGCGGCGGCGAAAGCCGCCCCTTTA
>NZ_JABELD010000147.1 GCF_018853445.1 Acidithiobacillus concretivorus | reverse complement strand
ACCACGGCGGAACCAATCCTAACGCGAGAGAAAACAGCTCTTCAGGGACCATCAGCTAACTCCAATTCAGGGCACGACCGCTCCACAGCATTCTACCCCCTACCCACTCAATCTGACGAAGAGCCGTTTTTTAATTTTCTGACTTGCTTTAAATATAACAACACGCCTGGCGGAAATCAGTGCGGGCAGCCCGGATTTCGGGTTACGCCCAACACGTTCAGACTTTTCACGAATAATAAATTTACCAAAACCAGACAAATTAACATTTTCTTCAGATGCTAAAGTTTGAATTATTAATTTAAAAAAACAGGAGACTATCAACCTGCTCTCAGCAACAGTAAATTTCATTTTACCAGCAAGATTATGACTAATCATATCTTTGGTAATCGTGCAATCAGACCTTTCATGAGAAAGAATAAAATACATGGGTTTTTCAATCAAAGTTATATTACCTTATTTTAATCACAGCCTGAAGCCACCGATTTCACATCGGCAGCTTCAAAGCAGATCATCAGGCCTTTTTCGGGGCCAGACTACCTACGGGTAATACCGCTTTACCCATCACTGGATTAATGACATGCACTGCAGCCAGATAGAAACCAATCAGCGCAACGATCATGAACAGCAAGCCCGCGATGTTCGATACGGAAATAGCCATCAGAATGAATGCCGCACAGAGAATTCCGAACAGTAACACCAGACCGATGTTAGCACGCAGGGATGCAATAAAGAAAATAAAGGTAATCAAAGCCATCAACCAGAACCACACCATCAAAAGTTGGGGCGCACTCTTCATTGTCGCTGCCAAACCGCCGCTGATAGCCGCAATGGCGAAACTCAGGAAAAATGATCCGTAGGTAAAAAACACGGTGGCTATATAAGAATTGGGCATCTGATAGGTAAAACCACCCGCCACATACATGGCGGCCGCCCCAAACCCGAAACAGAGGGCTAGTAAAGTTCCCAATCCGGCGAGCGGCACGATGCCATAAAATACAGCGCCAATAATAAACAACGGAACAGCAAATCCAAACAAACCAATAGCAATCGGATCTTTCATTTTATATTCTCCATAAGTGGCTTTCCGGTCAAAATGACCATTACTATTACATTATTCACTACTGAACTTCAAAAAAAGGCCCCACTTTATGTAGAGCCTGAAACTCCCAAAAGGCTTAGGGAGGAGGAGTCGTTTCACCGTTCATCTGTCAATCAGATTGCGGTTAATTCTGTTCAGCCCAATGGGCCGTTAGCGGTGACGATTTGCGGTTCCATGGAAGCCAGAATAGCAATCAGGTAATTCTGTGCCGCCATGGGAATCTTTTGGGTCTGCATCGCATCCATCATATCCTGAGCTAGATAATTGAAAGCTGCCGTAGTAACACCCATTCCTTCATGGGTTTTACGCATACTCAGACCGGTGTACTTGCAAGGACCACCCACAGCCATACACACCTGCTGCACCAATTCGTACTTCAAGTGGGGGATATTGGTATGTGCGAAGTAGTAATTGATGTGCGGATCTGCAGCCACATTACCCACAAACGTATTGATCAGATTAGTAATACCCGCCTTGCCGCCGTACTGGGCATAGTAATCCTGAGC
>NZ_JABELD010000146.1 GCF_018853445.1 Acidithiobacillus concretivorus | reverse complement strand
GCCTCATTCAATCCGCCAAGGCCAAGGCTCGGGGTTACCGCACGCACAAGAACTTTATCAACATGGCCTACCTGATCCTGGGCAAGCTGGATCTCAGGCTACCCACTTGAAATGACGAGGAACCCCCGCATTTATCCGCCTTCCCACCCGTGAGGAAATCCTCAAAAAACGTCCCCTCGGACGTTTTACCCATTATCTGGCGCGCCCGGTGCTCTGGCACCCGCATCGTCATAGCGTCGCCCGCGCTGCCGCCATTGGGACTTTTATTGGAAGCCTGCCTTTTTTTGGACATTTACTCAGTATCACTTTGCTCTGCCTCTGGCGGAGAGCCTATATTCCCATCGGATGGGTTATGCCCTGGGTGGTCACGGGTCCGTTGACCATCATACCGTTTTTTTTCGCTTGTTATGAACTCGGTTTCTGGCTACTCAGCCAGTTAGGTGTCGCTCCTGCCATCACCATTCATTATCATGATATTCATGAAATATTTCATGGAGATATTGGTATCATGGCGATGGGTGACCGGCTCTGGCATGCCTATCTGGTTACCTGGATAGGCAGCCTGATACTGGGAGCCGCCCTCGCCCTGATCACTTATTTTGGCATTATGCAGGGCTGGCGCATCTGGATTATCTGGCGTCTGTATCGCAGACGGCTGCGTCAAAACAGAGCGCGTTAAAAACGAATGTCCATAATCTTATGACGCACCAATTTAAGACCAATTGTTATTGCCGATGAAGCAATTACCAGGCTTATCAATCCTTGAAAAAAAAACCTCCAGGAATTTTCTGGCGTTTCAAAGAGGAGCCATACGGATAACAATGCTGACACAGAAAAGAAAATAAAAATTATAAAATTAAAGTATAAAAATTGTGAAGACATACTCATCGAACCTGTGACAGGATTAAACGGGGTTCCTCGTCATTTCAAGTGGGTAGCCTGAGATCCAGCTTGCCCAGGATCAGGTAGGCCATGTTGATAAAGTTCTTGTGCGTGCGGTAACCCCGAGCCTTGGCCTTGGCGGATTGAATGAGGC
>NZ_JABELD010000145.1 GCF_018853445.1 Acidithiobacillus concretivorus | reverse complement strand
CTGGTAGTGGTAAAACGGACAAAGCCTATCTCTGGGTGTATCGCAGTCAGGCAGATGCCCCACATCCCATCGTGGTCTTTGATTATGCCCCAGACCGCAAGGGCATTCATCCGCAAAACTTCCTGGGCGACTGGAAAGGGATCCTCCAGACCGATGACTATGGGGGGTATGATGCCCTCTATCGCAAGGAGCAAGTCACAGAAGCCGGATGCTGGGCGCATGTGCGGCGCCACTTCTATGACGTGGAGCAGCG
>NZ_JABELD010000144.1 GCF_018853445.1 Acidithiobacillus concretivorus | reverse complement strand
CAAATAAACAGAATCACAATGATGACCAGCAAGATCAAAATGATCAGCGGGTATCCCCAAAAGCGACTCAAAAATCCCTCTTTTTGCGCAGGAGGGGGAGGGGGCGGAGAGTAACTGCTATAACTGGAACTTGACGCCGCAGCGGCTGCGGCTGCTGAGGCATCTGTATCGGTACCCGAATGGGTCTCTGAATGAGTATAGTGCTGCTGTTCTGGTTCATGCTGGCTTTGCGTAACCTGGCGGTATTCGGTATCCGTGTCACTATGCAAGTTGGCTTCTGATTCCGGCATGGATTCTTTGCCGCTGGTCGGGGCATCTTCTGAATGTAACTGCGGTTCTTCTCGGATGTCACTCATAATTTATTACTCCTTATGGTTAACGTGCCAGTGCCTGGCGGATGATGGTGGCCTGATTCGGGTCCAGAGAACTGATCAGGGGTAATAATGCTGCGGCAGAAGGATATTGATGCGTTGCAATTAGCGTTCGGGCAGCACCGGAATAGGCCTTGCCAGCAGATAAAGGATGACCAGTCTGGTAATAAATGTTGCCTAATTCGCCATACAATTGCGGTACTTCAGGCAGTTGATCGATTAATGCCTGATAATCGGCAATGGCGGCTTTAACATCATGTTCCCAAAACGCCCGTCGTGCAGCCATCAGCAGAGCATACTGAGACTCGGTAAGGTTTTTCGGAAAAAGGATTTTAACGTGCGGGGTAACCGGGGTTGCTTGCTGCACCGCCACGCCCGGCTGTAGTTTTGGTGTGGTGGCCGTGATCGGCACTGTTGCAGGATGGGCTACCGGAGCGGGTTTGCTTTCCTGTTTTTCCCACCAATGGTGCATTGCCTGCCATTTTTGCACCGTGTATTGCCGGGTCGTCTGCCAGTCATGACGCCAGAGTTGCGGATCCTGTATGGCAGCAATCACTACCAGAATAATGATCACCAGAATAATAAACCCAATGATTCTACCCAAAATTTGTTTCATGGCTGGCCTCTTTTGGCACCTGTATTTTTGATTTCAAGGCAATATTCGAATAATGCGGACATCATGGATACCCATAATCGGGACTATAGGGTCCTGGCGGGGGGGCATAAAACCCGCACATCCGAGTGTTGCTGCCAAAGCAGCTACTTTTCTAAAATGTTTCGCGTTCATCGAATTTGCTCCTTGATCATTTTGCGCCACAAGCCTTGCAGTTGGCGCCACTGCAATGTCACTCCCCAAACTTGGGAATTATGGTGTTACCAGGTACTCCAGGGGCTCATGGGACCCATTGGCGACATGGGGTTCATGGAGGACATGGGACTCCAGGGCATGCCACCACCCCAAGGCATACCGCCTCCACCACCCCAAGGCATACCGCCACCACTACCCCAAGGCATTTCTTCACCGCCCCAAGGCATCGCATTTCCAGACCAGTGGCGTCCGTAGCCTCCAAAGGGGCTGCCATTAAAATTCATGGGACCCCAATGGGGAAAAGTCATACGGAAACTACCCATACTCCAGGGGCCACTATTTCCGTGCCAAGGACCGCCATAACCAGACCATGGTCCGGAATTCCCTTGCCAAGGATTGGAATAACCGCTCCAGGGCATACGGTGTTGCCAGCCGGACCAAGGCATTTCGCTTCCCCAGGGCCCCCAGGCATAAGCAGCAATAGGTACGGAAAGTGTTCCCATTGCGGCAGAGAGAATGGCTACCTTTAACCATTTTGCTTTTTGCATTGCGTTCTCCTTGTTTTCAGGCGGACCTATATCCCGATATTTCCGTTTATGGATAACCATAACCAGGCTGCTGGCCATAAGACTGAGGTGGCCGGGCTTCGGGAGGGGGTCCATAGGGTGATGGCCCGTAGGCGGGTGCCCCATATTCTGGTCTAGCATATTGTGGGCCGTATTGAGGCGGGCGGGCGTAAGGATTCGGCCCGTAAGGTGATGGTCCGAAAGCCGGTGCGCCATAACCGGGTCTGGGCGCATTTTGCCAAGGCATGTTGGGGCCTTGGTAGGGCATGAGACCCATGGGGCCAAAGTTGGGACGGCCATAAGAAGGTTCACCATGGGGTTCTTGCGGATAAGCCCTGTTCGGAAAAGCACGACCATTCATTGGGTTGCCGGGCGCACCATATTGTGGGCCGTACTCTGGTGGCAGGGCATAAGGGTTGGGTCCATAGGGAGTTGGTCTTCCGTAGGCCGGTGCGCCATAGCTGGGCCTGGGGGCATTTTGCCAGGGCATGCTGGGGCCTCGGTAGGGCATGGACTCCATGGGGCCGGCATTCGGCCCGCCATAAGCTGGCCCTGGGGTATATTGGGGTGCGTATCCTTGCTGGGGTGCATATCCCTGTGGCGGTGCC
>NZ_JABELD010000143.1 GCF_018853445.1 Acidithiobacillus concretivorus | reverse complement strand
TGGCCCTCCGGGCGGCGGTGGGGGTGGGGGCGGTGCAGGATGCGAATAATATCCGCCAGGGCCTGGAGGCGGTCCAGGGGGGTACGCATAACATCCCGCCAAGGCCATCAGGGTGCCGAACAAAGTCGCTACACGTAAAGCTGGTTGCCAGATGTTACAGCACTTCAGAGACTCCATTTCATGGAACATACGGTTCTCCTGTAGGAAGATCGGTTTTTTATCTTTCCCCGAACAAATAGCTCAGGGGTTGCGGTATAAAAAATGTGCATATCTCCTTTCCGCTTTGCGGTCACGTTTTTCGGACTTGTGTATTGATTTCCAATAACGATGATCGGCTTTACGTTCCCGTTTGACCAGTCGTCGCTGATATTTTTCTGCACGCCGATAGGACTTTCTGCTGTAGGTATAAGGTGCGGGTGCATATCCTGGATAAGTCGGGTAGGCAACAGATGGTCCATAAACAGGTTGACCGATGTTGAGTGCCACGCCTGGTATCCAGAGGCTTCCAGTAAGCGAGTCAGCGTGAACCGGCAAAGGCGCGCAGCACATCATCGCAAGCACCAGTGGAGCGACCACGCGCAAGACAGTAGGGAATCGGCTCCCCGGGATTCTGGTGTTGGTTGATAAAAGCATCGCACTTCTCCTGGCAAAGGCCGAATGGATACCTAAAAGCAATAAGCGTTCCAGCACAGCGAAAGGATCTTACGACAGGGGCGACATACTGAGCAGTGCCCGATTCCAGAAGAGAAGGGATCCGTTTTTATAGTGAGGACATACAACAGGGACGCGATAGCGCCATATTGTCGCTAAAGTACAACAGATCTGCTGAAGAAAGGGCCATGTACTCGCACCATTTCGTGAGCAGACGGCATAGGTCACTAATTACATGAAAAATCTATACCACGGGAACCTTTGGCATAAATTCTGCTGTCTTAGTCTCTGGACTCGACAGGGAGATTGTCTGATTTCTGTCGTCACCCAAGTGGCTCGATCGTAACGGTGTGACTTCGAAAGTCATGCCATCACTTTCCGGCTGTTTTTTGACTCAACCAACAGGAGTGTTCCGATGATTCAGAAAAAAATATGGCTTACCGCATTGACCATCACACTGGCATTACCCCTGGGCGCGGAAGCGTCCGTATATGGCGTCATGAATCAGGTCGGTGTTTCCGGCAATGTACAAGGGGCCACCAATCGGTATGGGAACACCAACGGTGGACTCGGTCTACGTGCCAGCCTTTACAATGGGGGGTTGTTCGGCACGGCGAAATACCGCCATGAGTTCGGGGCTACCTACCAGGGTTATACCGGCGGCAATATCAACACAATTGGACTCAAGCTCGGCTATCTTTTCAACGCCAGCAATATCTTGGCTGTCGGACCTTATGTCGGGTATGAGTATAACCGCTTTGCACAGTCCAATGCCTATTATGACTCTCACTCTTCGCTGAGCACCAACGGTCTGGGTGGTGGTCTTTATGCGGCAGCATCTCTGCCAGGCGTCAATTTCACCGGATATATCGGATACCTTGGCGGTATTTCGGAAACCCAGCATCTCTCTGGATTCGCACCAACCACTTTCAATCGCACTTCAGACCTTCTACAAATGGGGGTGAACGCCTATTATCCCCTAATGACCAATGTCTCCCTGTACGTCGGATTACATGATGATGATTTTACACAGCGAGGCGCCCCGAACATTCTTCGCGGCGATGTAGGCTTGGGTATGCAGTTTTAAGGCACTATGCAGGCAGGATGGTCTGAAGTGTAAATCAGCACCTGGAAACGGCGAATTCAGTGTCATATTAGCCACATCATGAGGTTAAAAATGCCTACAGGCTTGGATTATTGTCTATCTCTCTATCGACGGTCCAGTGTGGCCGCTTTACAGCAGCTTTTCACGGAACAACACCGACACTTGAGCAGTATCTCGTTGTTCGGCATCCAGCTCTGCAATAAGAGGAACTATTGGGGATAATTCCAAGGGCACTATTGCACATAAAACGGATGTACCAACAGCAATATAAACATTATCAAACAAACCCTCCCCGTCGTAAAATTTTTCCGAAATACAGATGGCGGGGAGAAGGATATTGAAGATTACACGAACTGAAGTAGGATGCTCTCAAAGAGTCACTCCTTCTGACCCTTAAGGATAACCTGTACATGTAGGTGTTCCTGGTTTTTGGGTTTCGCTAACGCCAAGGGCGGAGGAACGGCCGCACTATTGGCTGCAGGACCATAAGGGGCGTAAGCATATGGCTTGGCTGGAAGTGCTGCAGATAGTGTTTGATAACTAGGTGAATGAACGCCTATGGGTAAAGCGACTGTATTGTGCTCTTCAACGATGCGACGCACCCTGCCCCAGTTAATTTTTTCATGAACTCCATGTTTCGCCATGAATAGTTTTATGCGCATAACGGCACGCTGGAGGTCTGAAAACCCCTCTTTATGATAAGCGTCCAAGGGCTTATAGGACTGAAGATAAAGCTGGCCATTATCAATGCCGACCAAATTGGGCCGGTCGATAATACGAACCGGAGTCCCGACCGGAACCATGGGGAACAATTGCGCGATATTTTCAGGATACATCTGAAAACAGCCCTGACTGGATCGCATGCCTACGCCCCATGGATGGTATGTTCCATGAATGAAAATACCAGAGAGTCCCGTTTCCATCGCCAATTCGCCCATAGGATTTTCGGGGCCAGGCGGCCAGTACCATGGTATATTCATGTGAAATTTCTTCTTGAACCAGGCATGGATGTTCTTCGGAACATTCCATGCAGGCATCCGATACTTGCCAATGATTTCAGTAGTCGTCAAGCTTTCTTTCCAGCCGGGTAGAAACACCCCAACAGGGTAAGTAAATACGACATGATCATGGGCTGGAAAGTAATAAATCCGCCGCCCAGGGATATCTACAACAATACCTACCCAAGGTTTGGGTGGTAAAACATACTGGGCGGGGATGACCACTTTACGAGCCTGCCCGGGTAGCCACGGATTAACTCCTGGATTGGCATGTGTGACCTGATTGTAACCCAGATCATAAAACCGACCGATATCCAGAAGAGTATCGTCCCGATGCGTTGTTACCGCATGCAATGATCCGACTATATTACCTTTATTGGGCAACGCAAAAACACTTGCCCGTGCTGTGCCAAGAACCAGACAACAAGCTTAAACTACTGTCTCAAATCTGGGGTCCACTATACAAGGCGCCTCATCTGAGAATCTGTAATCAGGGCAGCACAAAAGAGGCGCACGAACTTCTCCTTGCGGAATATATGCGTTATTAAACTGTATCAATACCAGGTTTGTCTTGAACGCCACCAGTCAGACGATAGCCGTCGGCATCTTTACCCCGGACGCGCCGCCAAATGACCTGCGGGGTAAGGCGGTTGGCAACGACAATAAAAACCTTGCGGAAATGACCGGGCGGACACTGCACAGCTTTGACGGCATGCCAGGAATGATCAGTTTGCGCAAAGAGAAAACTCCGGTTCCCCAGTACCTGTGAGGCCCCGGCCTCGCGCAAATCCGTATAGACCGGCGCCGAATGACGTGGCCATTTGCCACCATCATCCAGAACCAGCGTCTGTCCGCCCCAGGCTTCTTCCCAGTCTTCTGGCGTATTGAAATAAAAAATATGCGAACCTATTTTCCGCCGGGCATCCGTATGGGGTGAAATGGAGGCGCCGGATGGCGCATAATGCCAATGCATGGTCAGAATAACCGGTGTCCTGGGTGTTAAACCGAGCATCTCGCGCCAGAAATCCTTGTAAGCCTCACTGTGCAATTCGTGAATAAAATCCCTCCAGCTGGGCGTCAGGACTTTCTCCAGCGCTGGTCGATATTGCAGGGCGAGACGATCATGGCTTGCTTGCCCATGCGCCCTTTTGTAACCCATTTGAGATTCAAAAAGAACAGGATCAGGAAGATCCTTGCAGAGTTGGTCAAACTTTTCTGGATAAAGAAAATCAGCAATACGGATCCATGGGTAAGGCTGCGTATGCCGGAATTCTTGGGATTGGGCGCTCAGCCTGTCCATGACCGATTTGTTGATTACACCCATAAATGCCATCCGAAATAATCTGCTATTGCTGAACCGTCTAAGACCATTAGGTCGCTACCAAGTTCCAGGGGATTATGCGGTAAAAAGCTTCAAACAAAACTGTTAACAATCATCACCTCGTCAAGTTTGACTCCGACTGGCAGGGAACTTTTTGATAGGAACTCCGGTCTTTTCGAATGGATGAACACTTCCATCCGATTGTTTGGATCCCAGGGTTTTTTACAGCAAGGAGGATAGCCATGAAAAGAAACCCTCTCTCGAAAACAAAACGCCAGTGGCTTGTCTTGGCGAGCTTGCCCCTTCTCGGTGCGGCTATGGCCTTACCCATCGCCCATGCGGCAACAGCTTATGTTTCAGTGGATGGCCATTCGGTTCCCGTTTCAGCAGAAAACAAAACCATTCATATTCCCGGTGGCGTCATCAGAATACAAACGGTCACTTGGGGGGCACAAGGTCATCCCGGACATTGGCAGGTGACTGCCAGCCATCTCTCTCCAGTACAGGCGCAAACCATGATCAATCGGAGTTTATGGCAGATGCGCTCCATGCAGGTGGCAATGGACCGACAGATCGCTCAGATGAATCAGCTCATGCGGGTATCTTTTGGTCCTTTCGTCGGCCCAGCCTTCAATTTTCCAGAACCGGTCATGATGACCCGATTGTTTTTGCCGGAAACGGAGATGAGGGCACCCATTCAAACATCCCATGTATCGGCAGCTCCCGTAAAACCCCTGGCTGGTCACGAGATCCTGTCAGTACGCTGGAAACATCTTGAGAAAACAGATCATCCTAAATTGCCTATTTGATAGCCTTACGAGATATACCCCAAAGACCAGCTCGCGGTGTCTGAACACGAGCAGCAGATGATGTTGGCGAATACTCCAAGGACCTCTTGGAATCAGGCATCTGCCGTGAATTCGTTGCTGTTTTGACGGATTCAGCCCCACGTCACGGGGCATTTTCCTATACCAGGAAGGTGATATGTCCACGCTCTTATATCACAAGTGCATTTGCTACGTTGTTTTTGGCCTCACCGTGATTCCCGTTGCAGCAACGGCTGGTGAGTTAGTGGTTCATCACGTACCCAAATTTCGGGTGCACGTAACGGAGATGCCAAAATCAGTGGCAGGAATGTCTTTGAGTAAACTTGAAAAATGGGCGCATGCTGGAGATTCTGCAGCAGAAAACGCCTTAGGTGTGCACTATTTTTATGGGAGAGGGGTTCCAAAAAACCAGCAAAAAGCAGATATCTGGTTTCGTAAGTCGGCAGAATCCGGAAACGCCAATGGGGCTTTTCATCTGGCCTTCGCTTACAACTTCGGCGAGGGTGTACCAACCAATACGCATAAAGCCGTTTATTGGTGGCAACAATCTGCAAAAGATCGCAAGAAGTGAGTCAGTTTTGTGCTCAAGTGTATCTTAAAGATCCTTGCGGTAGTTTTATTCGCGGCCTTCTGGGAATTCTGGATTGGTCATCAAGGCCACACCCATATAGAACGGCTTTTTGAGCCCAACAAGAGCCCCCCATTCGTTGGCACACCAACAAACACAACCTCAACAATGCAAAAGACAAACAAAGCACTGTAAGCTTTCTGGAACGAAAATGATCCTGCAAATACTGCCACCTCAGGTAGTTGGGCAAACAGGCTGCGTCTGCCTCTTATGTGGGGCATCCATTCCATTACTTACAGCAGCATATCAATGAGGTGACTTGGAGGTAACAAGACATCCTCCCCTCATGATTGGTTCCTGATAGAATTTCAGTAACTGAGGAGACTGTTCATTGCCGAACCTGCTGACAGAACCGATCGCCAAACTTCGCAAGATCATCCATGTGGACATGGATGCCTTCTTTGCGGCGGTGGAGCAAAGGGACCATTCCGAACTCCAAGGGCAACCCGCCATCGTTGGCGGCGACCCGGCTGGTCGAGGTGTCGTGGCCACCTGCAGCTATGAAGCCCGTCGGTTCGGCATTCATTCCGCCATGACAGCTGCCCGTGCCCGGTCGCTTTGTCCGCAAGCGATTTTTCTCCGCCCCCGCATGGAGGCTTATCGGAAAGCCTCCCGTCAGGTCATGGAGATTCTGCAAAAATATACCCCGCTTGTGGAACCCCTGTCACTGGATGAAGCTTTTCTGGATGTGACAGTGGCCACTGCCGATGGGATACTGGCAGTGCAGATTGCCCGGGAGATTCGGTGGTGCATCCAACAGGAAACCGGTCTGACCGCCTCGGCAGGGGTATCTTACAACAAATTGCTGGCCAAACTCGCTTCCGATTGGCGCAAGCCCAATGGGCTTTTTGTGATTCCACCTGAAAAGGGTCTGGACTTTCTGTCTCCCCTCCCCGTTGGCAAGCTCCACGGTGTAGGACCGGCCACGGTGAGAAAATTGTCCACACTGGGTATCCATACCGTTCTGGATCTCCGAAATGCCGAAAGGGAAACATTGATCGCACAATTTGGGAAGACCGGTCTTTGGTTTTACGAGATTGCCCGAGGCATAGACAAACGTCCCGTTCAACCCAGTCGCCAGCGAAAGTCCGTGGGCGCGGAGCGGACCTTCCCGCAAAATATAAACGACCCTCAGATCATGCTGACCCATCTGCAGGAAATGGCAAGCCAGATTTCTGCCCGCCTGATAACCATAGGACTGGCGGGGCGCACTATCAGTATCAAGGTGCGCTTTTCTGATTTTGAAACAATCACAAGAGCCTATACCCATGTGCAGGCCGTTTGGCGCAAAGAAGACCTTATCGCCTGTCTGCCTGATTTGTTGGGCAAGGCGCTTCCCGTTGAATCCCAGCCATCTATCCGATTGCTGGGAGTATCCGTGAGTGGCATGCTCCGTCCAGAGGAGTCTGCCACAAATACTGGCCAGATGGATTTGCTGGAAGATATTTTGGTGAAATCACACGGCGTTAGACGATAGTAGAAGATAACAGGCGTTGTGAGGTAGTTTGGCGTATTGTTTTTTAATGGCAAGGACCCAATGAAACGGCAGTAGATCGTTCAGAATTACTGTAGGAGAGATACAAAATGGATGGTGAAAATGAAAAAGATGGGGCGCAGTCGTCAATTCTGGAAATTGGACTAGTCATGGAAGATGCTGAAGGTCAGCAGATCCCCGCGATACAGATGCGGCTCTATCCCATGGTTCAACAGGCCTTGCTGGAGGCTGTGGATCAGTTGAGGCACGATCCAGAACAAGAATATATCCGGGTCACACTGTATGGCACTGCAGAAAGGGGCGTGCAGATGGATTTTTCGCGGGAAGCTTTGTTAAATTTAGTGAGCACCATTCAAGAAAACCGATTGAAGCATATTAAAATACAGTAAAATATAGAGCAGCCATCGACATAAGCAGTATTAATATTTTGCTTTGAAAACTTGATTCATTAGAACGGCCAGAGATTTACCATGAGGTGTTTTTATAGAATCTATTATCTAATTATCGGGGGACCTCTGATCCAATCCTGTGTTTCTCGGATGCACCTATCATTCCTGTTCCTTCTGCATGACAGAACTTTATGCATATTTTGCGGTCGAAATTTGTAGGTTTCAGAATGTTTGGGCGTATTTGGCTTATTTAATGAGGTTATTATGAAGCTAGAGAAACTGTCTGATGGAAAACTCCAGTTAAGCATGACCAAGTCTGAGGCTGACAAGGTGTCCGATATTCTGCTCAAAAAAGCGGGAGAATTCAACCGGTCTACTTTGGACTTTGCCTATCTTTCCGCAGAGGCAGTACTGTCCATGGATAACAACTTCCGTCAACCGAAGTCATTTTATCAAGGAGCATCTCATGCAGGTTAATGTTGAAGATAAAATGGTCGTAGCGACAATGAGCGAAAGAGAAGCTGGTAAGATTATGGAGTCCATGGCTAGTTTGTCGTCGATACCGGCGGACTTGAAGCCATTCCATGAATTATTCAAAGGAATCAGTGTCCCAGTCAAAAGACGTGGTGAGATTAGGCATGAATGGGGTGATCCACTCGATATGGATCCGGATGTTGGCCCGGCCTAACTGAAAATATGCCGGTACCGTTATGTTTCTGAACCGATCTTTCTGAACATCACTCTCCTTTTTATCACCTTTGAAGATGATTTGTACCACAGGGGTAGAAAGCCCCTGTGGTACACTCTTTAGTACATCTATTGGCTTCAACTCAGTTGTTTCGGAAGCTGCCTAGAGATACCGCTAAAGAACGTGCATTCCATTCGCTTAGATACCATTGTACGCCCCCTTGAAATTTTAGTGGAGCATACCCATAAATCTTTCAGCCTGAGAGCAGGCTATGATTGTTAAAAGGTTATTGTCATAAGATGGAGGTATACACCATGGCTAAAGAAGTATCCCGTCCCACGGTTATGGATGTGCGTCCGACTGATCCACTGGAAGGCGTACTTGACACGTTTATGCCCGGATTCTTTTCCCCGGCATCTTTACGTAGACAATCCTATCCACAGGTTGCCAATATAGATGTTATTGACCGAGATGACGCCTTTATTCTCAAAGCTGAAATACCCGGTGTTGAAAAGAATGATCTTGATATCCAGGTGCATGGCAACCAAGTATACCTTGGTGGTGTGAAACAAGAGGAGAAAACGGAAAAAGACGCGAACTATGTATATCGTGAACGACATTACGGCGAGTTCTCCCGGACGATTCAACTTCCGGTGGATATCAATAGTGATCAGGTAAAAGCGACCTTTAAAGATGGTGTGCTTGAATTGGTACTGCCAAAAACGGAATCCGCCAAGCGGAAGAGGATCACCATTTCCTGAGTGACCTGGAATGGCTTCTGGTTTACCGGAAGCCATTCTGACTTGTTTTTTTCTGCTGAGAAAGGAGATTCACATGGCCATACCAATGAGAGTATTTAGTACGGGGATTGATCCTGATGACTGGATCCCTCGCCGGTTTACGCAACAGGGAGACGGAGTGACCCCTCCTATTTTCTGGCAACACGTGCCAGAAGGAACCAAAAGCCTGATACTCCTCATGGAACATCGCGAAGCGGATAGCCAACATCGTATTCACTGGCTACTCTACGATATTCCGCCAAGCATTGAAGGGATCCATGAGGGTAGCCCTCTGCCTGAAGGTATCCTTTCAGGACTTAACAGCTTTGGATTTACGGGGTACAAACCTCCAGAAGGAGCGGCCAGCCACCAGCTTCAGCATTACGACTTTCTGCTAATGGCCACGGACAAGGCTTCACTGAGGCTTCCGGAAGGGGCCGACTGGGAGATGGTGAAGGCTGAACTTCGAATTCCAGGTAAAAAGGCCGATCAACTGGATATTCCTCCAGCCACGGATCTTCGAGCCAGAGAGTTTTACGACTTGGGGCACATACTTGATCATGCCGAATTCTCCGGGCACTTTGCTCTGGATAAAGATGAACCGGTAAAGTCCAGCCCATGAGAGGCATCGCTGCATTCAAACCAATCGAGCACTCCTGCAAATTGATTTGAGCGGGTTATCGTGAAGCATGATAGGAGATACGGCAATGAAGGCATTTCGGGCATTAAAACATTATAGACTTCCACCGGGTTCACGCTTATGTCTAATGGATGACGGACTTCCGCTCAAGGTGTTACCTGAAGACCCGGCTATCCACTGTATGACCGACCTGTACCGCGTTCCCGCCGTTACCACCAAAGCCTCAGTATCTATCGAGCATGCTTTACAACACATGATTCACACGGGCGTTCGGATGCTCTTTGTTCTGGACGATGCGGACATCCTGATTGGATTGGTAACGGCTCGAGATATCACAGGAGAGAAGCCGATTCGTATCGCGGCGGAAAAAGGTATGACTCGAAATGAAATTTCAGTGCAAGACGTGATGATCGGTCAGCATCAAATCGATGTATTGGATTTGTCTGAAGTAGAGCGTTCCATGGTAGGGGACATCGTTCTTACCTTGCGAGACGCAGGTCGCCAACACGCACTGGTTCGTGAAAATAGGATGCAGCAGACGGAAATCAGAGGAGTTTTCTCCATTAGCCAAATTGCTCGTCAACTCGATCTAGAACTTTCGGTCAGTGACGCAGTGCAAAGTTTTTCCGAGTTGGAGCATATTCTTTTGCGGGATGATTAGGGGCTAGAGAGATTCATGACGGCGTAATAGTCATGCCTGTAAATCTGCGTCATTCGTTTGCTATCTGTCAGCATCAGGTATTTACCACCCCATATCGCGGAATATGGATCATTAGTCCGTTGAAATATTATGTGCATTAGCGAAACACTGAGGTTCTCAAAGGCGAACAATCCAAACGCTGATTTTTACTGAAAACTGGCTAATGACCAGCGCTGCTTAACAGGCACGGTAAATTGGTTCGTCAACAAGGTCGTGAAAGCCAGCAATATGAAGCTATTCCAGGGTCACCATAATGGTGCCACCTGCCGTTTACTTATCCGGGTCTCGAACTTCTGAGTCGGCTACCTCCTCGTTTCTGGAGGCAACCATGAGCAACAGGAGATTTGAGATGTTTACGATTCGTCAGGCTTGGGTGCGGATGCGCCAAGGCGAGATATCGACCGCAGCATTGCCCGCACCCGACTCATGGGCCTTCGGATCCGCACGCTGTACGGAAAAAACGCGAAAATACGCCTTTAATTTTCCCAAAAACATCCTGCGCCTGGGGTATTCTGTCCTCAGACATGAAATAAGGAGACCGCTATGCGTGCATATGTACCTCTATTGCGTTCTGTCCAGTGGGTCAAGGTGGCTTCAGAACAGGTAAATTGCGAAGCCCTGGATATCGATTACTGGATAAAGGGCCGGGATCAATTTGATCCCGCGTTCCTTTCTCCAAGACCCAAAATCCGGCCGCTCTGCTTCACACCCTTACTCTCCAGATTTTTAGGAGTCATCGAAGTTACCCAAGCGCGTGGGCCGCCCCCGAAAATATGCCAACGACCGTGAGCGCTGGAAAGCCGCCCAGAAAGCCTGCCGGGCAAGACGCAAGCAACAGAAAATGAAACACGCTGCCCTTTTTTCTTCGACTTCTCAGGAATGGTATACACCACCCGAACTGATTGAGGGGGTGCTCGCTGAAATAGGACGAAGGGAATTTGATTGCGACCCCGCCAGTCCCAGAACCGACGGGCCGATACCGGCCCGAACGCATTACACGCGGGAGGAAAATGGGTTATTGCAACCGTGGGTTGGCATCGTCTGGCTCAATCCCCCTTATGGCCGACAACTGGCCGCCTGGGCGCACAAAGCCATAGCGGAGATTCGGGCCAGGCGCGCAGAAATCATCTACCTGCTCGTGCCGTCCCGCACCGATACCTTGTGGTGGCATGATTTAATGGCAGCGGGGGCGACTGTCCAGTATTTAAAGGGAAGAATCCGTTTTTTGAGGAAAAATGGAGAAAGGGGGGATGCCAGCCCTTTCCCCTCGGTTTTGCTGCGTCTCCGTCAGCCCGCTTATAAGGATACAGATAAGGATACAGAGAGTGGGGCGCTCTTGGATGGCATTATGGCGGCAACCCCACAGCCATCAGAGTAAGGGCCTAGGCCGATGGGCTTCAGCGATTTGCTGTTTGGCGGCCAGCAGGGCGGGATCTTGGATGCCCACCCAATTCCAAATGTTGGCCAGAAAAAACAGGGTGAGAAAAATACCAGCCGTCGCAACGAGGAGGGCTATCACGCTCACGAAGGCCCATTCCTCCGTGTATGGATGGCTACGGTATTTTCGCCAGGCGAAGCCGGCCACCAACAGCGCAAGCCCGACAATGCCGAGCAGAACAAAGCCGGTCACGAGATGCTGGAGGGCATCGGTATAGGCGATTTGGGCAAGTTGTGCAGAAATATGCATGGTATGGTTTCCTTGTTTCAAAAAAGACAGCGGGTAGAGGCCGGTCAGGGGATTGGGCCGGATGGGGAATCCCCATCCGTTCCCGCTCTGCATCGCGGCTTACAGGGCTTCCACCAAAAACCGAGGAACCAGGCCACGATGTTGTTCGAGTGAACGCATGCGCATCTGGCATTCTTCAGCATCCCGGCTTTCCCAGAGAAAACGATATTTGCCGATGGTGGCAATCTGAAGCTCGTGCAGCATGAATCGGATAATGGCTTTATCGAGAAAGTCGAATAAGGCCCCACTGAGTTCCATTTCCGGGTCGGTACCCAGTTTTCCTAAAGGTCGTGCCAGTTGCGCGACCAGGATGAGGGTGCGGTCTTCATCCCAAAGCTCCAGGCTACCCGGCATCAGCTTCCAGGGGAGCTGTTGCAAAAACAGAGGGCATGCCACTGCAAAATCCAAGAGGCTATCCTGCCAGGGTTGCTGGTGGGAGATTCCCCAGAACTTTTTTTGGCCTTCCACTTTAATCTGAAGATCTGCTGTAGGAATCTTTAGGTAGAAAAAATCCTTATGGTGACTCACGGCAACACAGAGAGTGACGGATTGATTGGGACGGGGGATGAATCCAAAGAATGGCCAGGCACCCTGAGACACGCAATAACTACAGCCGTTTGCATCGCTGCACCATTGTTGAAAGTGCTTTTGCCGATACTGGTCCATGTGGGTTTCCTGCGCATACTCCTTTAAAAGGGTTTCATAGGGGACGGGTTGGTTTGTCTGTTGCATCGAGGTTTTCCTCAAATATCCGTGCGGTATGTGCACTTATTCAGATTACCACACGCAAATATGTGAATTTTTTACGACGAATGCTGACCATTTCCCGGAGGCGGTCATCAAGCAAACCACTTCTTCATAGTCTGTGTAAGGATGAGAAATACATTGGGGGAAACCTTGCCGCGTTTCGCCCGAAAGTCTCTACCCCGAAGCTATACCGGTTGTCAGCCCGAGCCCGTAGCCTCTGAGCATGCGCTCATACTATGTATTTTTGTGCACACGAAAGGTGGAATCCTCTCATGCGCTGTCATGCAGAATTATGCAAGCGCAAGGCTGAAAGTAAACGTGAAAGTAAACGTGAAACAAAAAAGGCACCTAGCAAGTTTCGCTAAGTGCCTGATTCTTTTGGCTCCCCGGGACAGGCTCGAACTGCCGACCTAGTGATTAACAGTCAGGTTTAATCCAATAAACGGCAACACGTCACAACGCGGTATATTAAAATAATCAAACCACTAGCCGCCCCGCTTTGTCATGGCGTGTTGTGCCGTTTGGGTGCCTTTTGTTAGTCATTCCCCCAAATATCCCCCTCGCCAAGCTGGCGCTGCATCCATCCAGACGTAAGCCGGTCGTTACGCAGTAACAGCGCCAGCAGATTAAGTGACTTGTCATATAACAGCATGTGCGTCGTTCTGGCGGCATCCAGTACCAACCAAAGAAAACCCCCTGCATCCGAAGATCAGGGGTTGCGGTTTCAGGGTCACATCTGATTACCGTTTTTGCATGTGTCACCATCTCGGTAAGCGCCACAAAACAATTACAGGCATCTTCCGGACCGCGACCCGCTGTTTACTTGGCGGATACTGTCAAGGTTTGCCCTGGCGAGATCACCACCAGGGCGGCAACAAGGGCTTATCCGAAGTTGTAGGCCAATCCAACCATGCCGCGCACCTCATTAATTGTGGCGGATGCGCTTACAGCCTCAAGAGGATAGTTGTAGGAAGTGTGATACCGATCATAGGACACACCAGCAAACGCGCTGAAATGCGGAGTGAAGGCATAGACACCCTTGGCTCCCAACTGCAGAACACCGGATGACGGCGGGTTAGTAACAGTCCCGCTCCCGTCAATGGTGTTTGCGCTCGCATTAGCATTTACGCCGGCAAGATAGCCAACATGCGCATCAACATCAAAAGGGCCTCCGGTATTGGTGACAAGCTCGACGCCGCCGCCCAGGGCATTGTTGCCATAGGTAGCATTACCGAAGCCATTAACCCCCAGCTTGAAGTCGGCATACTGATAGGCCAGGTAGGGACCGACCGCCACTACAGGCGTCACAGCAAACAGTTTGCCCAGTCTGGCGTTAAACTGCAGAGAGTGCCCATTCACAGAAGTAGAGCCGCTGGCGTTGTTGTTATTAACGGTTCCGGATCCTCCAGAGATTGCAGCACCGGCGGCATAGTTGAATCCCAGATGCACAAACCACAGGTCACTGTTCACGCCGTTTGCAAAGACGCCAACGCCACCAACAGTATTGCCTCCAGACGCGGAAGCGGAGCCGTTAGGATCTGAGGCGGAAACAGAGGAGGGTGTACCAACTACCTGGCCATAAATGCCAATCAGGTTTTGCGTCTGCCCGAATGAGCCGGTCATACTGGCGCCTATGGCATAGACCGGAAGTAGAGTAAGAGCGACGGCTACAGCTATTTTCTTCATTTTGAACTCCTTTGGTTAGATAAAGCAGCAAAGGGTTA
This sequence comes from Acidithiobacillus concretivorus, assembly GCF_018853445.1. Taxonomy (GTDB): domain Bacteria; phylum Pseudomonadota; class Gammaproteobacteria; order Acidithiobacillales; family Acidithiobacillaceae; genus Acidithiobacillus; species Acidithiobacillus concretivorus. The sequence goes on along the minus strand of NZ_JABELD010000143.1, from coordinate 13,435 downwards.
TTAGTCGATTTTCTAATTAATGCCACCCAAAGAAAAACCCCCAAGGCGGGGGTGCAACACCAAGGTTACGGCAAGGTTACAGCTCCATATCATCGCGGGATATTTGAACGACGATTGCCGTCTGCTGGTTCGTCTCCACCTTCTGAATGGGTTGGAAGCCCGCCCTGTCCAGAAGGGCACATGAGGCCAGTACACGGGCTTGTGCGCCCTTGGCGTCGGCCTGTCCTGCCGCGATTTCCGCCAGCGTTTGAATGGCGGGTGCAACGTGGTCACGAATCGCCGCGATCTGTTGCGCGTGCCATTCAGCCTGCAGCTCGCGCACGCGCGCGAGAATGTTTGGATTTGTCAGGAGGTAACTCCCTTGTGACCGTGCGCTTGCTGGCGAATAACCCGCAAGTGTTGCGGCACTGGAAGCGTTCCCTGTGCGGGAGTATTCAAGCGCGAAACGCTCTTGACGGGGTGGGAGTACGTCTAACACTTCGGTGAGTTCGTTCGTCATGGCTGACTCCTCTTGGGTAAGTGGGGCACTGGTAGCACCCCGTCAGTTTGCGTGCGCTGTAGGGCTTGTTTGGTGCCTTGCTTGCGGTGCGGTGGTGGGGCTGGATGGCGTGCAAGACGTTCTGCCGCCAGCTCAGCAGGGCTGCGGGTCAGCAGTCGCAACCAGACCGCCAGATATGCAGATGGTTTCATGGCGTCACCTCGAACGGCGTGCGGCCTAGTTCGTTATCGTCGTCGTCAAAAGCCACCAGCTCGGAAGTGCAAGCATCAAAAGAGATGCACACGGTCAGGCCGCCAGTGGTGGTCAGGTGGGCTTGCGTCAGATGCGGCAATGCCCGGAAAAATGGCACTGCTTTCTTCAATGCTGTTTTCGGGTTCCAGTCTTGGACAGTCATAGTTTGATCTCCTGCGGGTAAACCCATCCGTAAATGCGTGTGTTGATGGCTCTGCGCCCTTGCATGGTGATGGGCGCCATGTCGTCAAAGCCTGGAATATTATCTGATTCCGATCCGCCAAGAGGCGGTTCTGACTGGATTGCAAGGCGTTCGGCCGTTGCGTACTGATCGGGGCAGTCGGGTGACGCCAAGGGCGTTAGTGGCAGGAGTGGCGCGACAAACCCATTGTGCCCTATATTCTCCCCCCCTATATTTGTATTACATTTTCTCGCGCAATCTGCAGTGCAATGATGTTTCGCGCCACTCGCGCCACCTTCGCCACTCAGAACGTCGGCCCAGAACCCGTCTATTGGTGTCATAAGTCCCCCGCCAGTCTTTGGCGTATCCCAAAAAGGAACCGTTCTCCGCCCGTGCCTCTCCCTGCCTGAGCCAATCCCAAGCCTTCAATGCGGGTGGTGAATGACTTCCGGTTCACTAGTCGCTGAATGCCCGATTCAATAGCCCATTCCCGATAAAGACCGTACGCTTCGCCGCTCGCGATTCGTGAACCCGGTTCAATAATAAGCGTCTCATCTGCAAAGCTCGCCACCTGATCGGCATCACGCTTCCATGTGGACACGTCATCCGCACTGCTTGGCGGGGTGGTTAGGTACCCTCTGTTAAACGCCTGAGCGAGTGCCGCTAATGCGATGTTCAAAATGCCGGGGATTTCCGCCCTGAGTTTTTCGGATAGACGCACATCGCGCTTAGATTCTGGGAAAGTGTTTGGAAAGCCCAGGATCATAAAGCGCCTGAACAATGCCGGGGAAAAATCCCGCGTCGATGGTAGATGATTCGTGCCAAGCCAGACTTTGGCGATAGGCTTCATGACAAAAGGGTCGCGGTGCTTATGCTCAACCGTGCAGCTTTCGCCGCTGATAATGGCCTTAATCGCGCCATCTGGAAGCGTGGTGCCCTCTGGAAGCTCAGTCACGATATTCGCTAATTTTCCGTCCAGACTGGCCCGCTGAAACTTGTTATCAAACTCGGCGGGATTGATGCCCACTGCGTATTCGCCAAGCATGTCAGCCAGCAACCGGAGCATGACGCTTTTCCCATTCGCGCCAGAACCGACAAGCATGACGGCCCTCTCAAACTCGGTGGAAGCGGTCAAGGTCAGCCCTACCATTTCCATCAGGGCCAGCGTTCTTTCTTTGGCGTCTTCAGCTTCCGCGAATACCTCCTGAACGAATTGCGTAAATCGCGGGCACCGTGCATCTGGGTCAAAGGTGATCGGGAGCGATACCCGGCGGTAGTCCTCCAAGCTGTAAGGCTGCAGCTCCCATCCTTCGCCGTGTGGCTTCAGTACGCCATTTTGAACAGCAACATCACGCGGGTTGGATGCGTCCCACTTCACATCCTTGTAATGGACGGCGTGGGCCATTTTCTCGGTTCCGGTGATTCTGCTGGAATTGGCCGCAATACCGAACTGGCGGCACACGTCCTGAATACGCCGGTGTATCATTTCGGTCGGCACAACCTGCCAGATTCCCGCATCCTCTGAATAGGCCCAAAAGTCGCCGCGATTACTGATAAACTTGGCACGTTCGCCAATATATCCAGCCAGTTCCGTATGATCTGGAGTCGAGTCTTTTTCTGCGGGTTTTGCCGTTGGCAATGGAATAACGCTCATCACGCACCCCCTTGTGCAACCAGAAAGTCATTCCAGTCTTGGCCGGGTGCCTCAGGTATCAGCACCAGCCCGCCAATGGCCCTAGCTGCCGCCTCAGCGCATCGGACACCTACCGGATCATAGTCACCACATAAAACGATTTCACGCTCAGGGAAACGCGATCTGGACACTTCCGCGACTGGCTTCATGTTATGTGCATCCACAGCAGCAACAACCTCGGCGTCGGGGTCCATCATCGCCAGTGAACAGCTTGTAGCGTAACCCTCGCAAATCAGCAGCCTGCCGTGTGGATTCCCTCCAGCGTAGATATGCAGTCCGCGCTTCCGGCCACCTTTCAGCATCCGCTTGGTGCCATCGGGATAAATCGTCTGCAGGCTCCAGATTTTTCTGTCCCAGTCCTGCAGAGCCAGCACCAGCGAGTTCCCGCGCTGCTTGGCGTTCATCGGCTCGATGCGTTTGCGTGCGGTGTATGGTGTCCCTGTTGCCTCTGGAAGCCCTCTGTATTGCGCTGTAGCGATCTCAGAGACGCGCTCGTGCTCTTGGGCCTGTTCCTGTTCACGCTGGCGCTGGATGGCATGTATGCGATCCCTGTCGGCTTCGGTGGCAGTGGTTGCGTCGCCACTGATCCAGTGGTGTGACGCGCCCGTTTTCCAAGAGCCAAAAATGCCAGCAGGACGGCCATCGGAAAACCCGCGCCAGTAGCCATTGCGTGAACCGGGTGCGTCGCCTTCAACGTGGTAGCGAATCATGCCAGGCGAGTCAAAAATGATTGTGCTGGGCTTGCTGGGTGCCAGGCCGCAAGCACCCATGTCCGCAAGCACTTCGCTAATAATGTCGCTCATCCCATCACCTCCGCGATTTCCGCCAAGGCTTCAGCGATCAACGCATGATCATCTTCAGTCAGAGCAGCACCGTGAACTGCGCGGCTGGCGGTCCATAAATGGGTTATGGCACGTCTGCCCTTGATGCTGGTAGAATAGCTCTCGACGATGTTGTGCTGTGCCGCCGGGGTGCCCGCCCCGGTTTTTTTGTGGGCGGCGTTCATGCAGCACCTCGATTGCTGCCAATGTGCCGGGCGTTGCCAGCCTTCAGCCACGCAAGAAATGCGGTATCGTCAATCAAGATGCGAGCGCCAAAACGAACGATGGCACCCGACTGCTCAAGTTCTGGGCCTTGGTGAAAAAACAAATGACGCAAGCCGCCTTGAGTAAATGCCGGGCGGCGCTTGGTGTAATCCTTTACCGTGTAAAGCTCAGTTGTGGAGTTTTCTACTTCGGGTTGCATGGTAACGTCCTCATTAGTGCGGCGTTGTTGCCGCGTTAAGGACGTTATAAATTGTTGTGTTTTATATGATAATTGCTATGCTTGCAGCGCAGTTGCTGTGCTAGCAGAGCACCCCCACCCTTATTTGCTTTTGGACGGGGTGAGCCATCCCTTTATTGCTTCGTAAGCGTCTGTTTCATCGTTCCATTTGAACGGCCGCCCTTTCTCATTGTTCAAGGCGAAGGCGTAGGCTTTCAGTTCCTTTGCTATTTTGCCGTTGCCGTGTGTGGGGTGCGCCTCTTTGTAGGCTCGGCACCTGCTTAAAACAGGCTCCTTCACGGCATCGGTGGCCTTGTGCTTCCCTGCTGCCCGCAGCGCACCCGCCACACTTGGAAGCAACCCCAAAAGCTCGCCCTGATAACTGCCCTCGATGGCCTCCAATAGCCCAGATATAAACGCCCCCGATTCTTCGCCTTCTGCAATCTCTGGGTTGATTGCCAGCGCCCGCAGGCCCTCCACCAGCGCCGCGATGCCGTTATGGTTCCGTGCCATCGCAGCGTAGTCATCATGCAGGGATTGGTATTCTCCCCCCTTTGGCGGAGTGCCTATCATGAGGCTGCCTTCATGCCGCCACTCTACGGGCTGGGCGGGGACTTCAAGGGGTATCCGTTCGCCCTTGGTTGCCTCGCACTCTTGGCCTATGGTGCGCGGCTCTGCAATGGGAAAACCCTTGAACTGGCCCGCGTTCTGGTCCCGCGTCCATTTTCGCATGTGCTCATTGAACGCTTTTTGCGTGGCGACCATCTTCGCAGGGGAAACCTTGCGGCCAATCATCGCGCACCCCCTAGCTTGTCATCAAGCTTGCTTCCGAGTTCCGCCAAATGTTCAGGGGCAAGGTGGCTATACCGCTTCGTCATCTGCAAGGTGCGATGCCCTAGCAACGCGGCCACGGCAACAAGGGACACGCCTTGCTGCACTAAGTAGCTGGCGGCTGAATGCCTCAGATCGTGAAAGTGAAAGTTCTCGATCTCGGCGGCGGCAAGTGCTTCTGTCCACGGTCGGCGCAGATCAATCGGCGTTTGCGGGTGCCTGTGGCTGGGAAAGATCAGCGGCGTATCCAATCGGCGCACCCTGCCCGCCAAAAGGGATATACATTGCTCAGGAACAGGCAATGTCCGCATATCCCCATTCTTTGTCTTGGTCAGAAGTATCTGCCTCTTTTTCAGATCCACTTGCTGCCAGGTGAGGCCAAGCAATTCACCTGCACGCGCTCCGGTGCCTAACGCCAGCAGGACTACAAGATTCAGATCAGGGTGATGCTTTACGGCATCTAATAGACGGGGCAGTTCGTCATCATCCAGGTATCTGACACGCGCGTTGTCGATCTTCACGCGCGTTACTCGGTCGGTCTGTAATGTACCTATCCAGCCCCATTTACGCGCCATTTTCAGGACGTGGGTCACGGCGATGCGGTAATGGTTGATCGTGCTGGCGGTGCGGGTTTTGCCGTTACGGATTGGCTCCTCTGACAGCGCCTTTAGATGTTCGTTAATGATCTCGGGAGTAACACCAGAAAGACGCAAGCGGCCCAGCTTAGCGGTCCACCATTCAACATTTCTCGCCCGGGTGTCTGGGCTGCTCAAAGTCGGCAAATGCTCAGCCATGTACCTTTCGGCGGCCTCGCTGAATGTGTGCCTTTGGGCTGCACGCTCTGGGAAGTGCTCACCCTCGATCATGGCGACTTCCTGCTTCTTCGCCCACGCCTCGGCGTCGGTCTTGCGCTTGAATGTCTTGGATAGGATAGGCGCACCCTTGCGCTTGATCTGGGCGCGGTAGGTGACTCCGGTCTTGCCTTCGCGTTTCTCAATATAAGCCATACTTACGCCCTCCAGGTGGTGAGGGCTGGCGCTGAGTACGATATACTTGCTGCATCCATTGGCGGGCCTCCTAGCGGTTTGCCGTGGTAGGGCTGGGCAGATGCTTCAACATCTCTCAGCCTGTTTTGTATTGTGCCGCAATCCACGATAAAGAACAACACCCGATATATAATCACGTCACCTAACAATGCAACATTATGATTTATTTGTACTTGATTCTCGATAATCCGCCATTTGGGGGATATTTTGGGGATCACGGTCTAAAACATGGGCGTTTTTGGGTGAAGTAGCGATTATCTGTAGTGTTGCAGATTGCGGGGGAGTGCTGGCAGTGATTCCCCCAAATATCCCCCACAGGCATAAAAAAAGCACCTAGGCTATAACCTAGATGCTTGTTTCTTTTGGCTCCCCGGGACAGGCTCGAACTGCCGACCTAGTGATTAACAGTCACCCGCTCTACCGACTGAGCTACCGGGGAAAAGTGGGCGTATCCTAGCCTTCCCTTTGCTTCGCGTCAAGAACTGCGGGGCATTTTTTAGGATGATGTTTCGACACCGCTTCACGGTCGGAGTATTTCGCGATAGACTGCCCCACGCAATAATTTAACGTCCTGACCCCCTGCCCATCCAATCATTCGGTGAACCCAGCCATGATGTTCCTGAAACGCCTGCCAACCGTACAAGAACCGCGATTGTACATGGCACTGGAACGCACGTATCTAGGTTACTTTAAGCTACTGTTTGTATCGATCGGAACAGGATTGGTTTCAGCACGTCTAGCCGTACTCTTTCTGGCATTACATTACGCAAAACTAGGCCATTTTTTTACCGAGCTTTTCAATGTACTGACCTGGCCCGCCATTGCTCTGGTTTTTGTGGTAGGCTTGAATTTTATGTTTGATCTGCAACATATTGAAAAAGGACCCCCCGTGGCAGCAAAAGAGATTATTGATCCGCGTATTTATATGGCCGCCGAACGTACTTTTCTGGCATGGGTACGAACGGGTATTGGTCTGATTGCTTTTGGCTTTGTCATCGAAAAGTTTGATTTTTTTCTGGAACAACTTTCTATCATGCTCCACACCAAGCTGGTCATGGGAGAAGGGTTCTCAGGAATGGGCATTATATTTATTGTCCTTGGAATCACCAACCTGATGATTGGTGGTATCAATTTCATTCGTACAGTCAAGAAGGTAGATGAAGGCTGCTACCATGTCCATAAATTCCTATACGGTCTCTATGGCGTTATTTTATTTGGTATTACTGTCGCACTTGCGGTCATGATTATTCGGGTATCCCTGTAAAATCAGGAAAGCGGAATCAATGCATCCTGATAAGCCCAATAGCAGGCATGAAAGGGATATTTTTCGGATCCCTTACGACCATTTCGCCATACCGGCAATCCGCTTTCTACCAGTAATTCCAGACAACTACATACCCGCTGATCATAGGCAGATGCCGGAATACCGGCATGCCCTCCCCAGGCGATAATCACTCCCGAACTTGCTGCAAGCGTTGTTTTGATGACCTCGTCATTCTGCGGGCCGACTACATGCGCAGCGCCTTTTTCACGCAACACTTTCCCCACTTCTTTACTGTCTGTACCTCTGAGCGCAAACACATTCAAAATGTGGACCCCCCCACTTTCCGGGAAATTGCGCCATACATATTCCGAGGCCGTGCGTACGGTTTTATCTGCGGAGAGCTCGCTGGCACTGGAGGGATTTTTGAGAAAAACCGTCATCATAGCGCCTTTACGCTCACGAAATGGCAAGCTCAATCCATACCGCCAGGTACGGCACGGTGAAAAATCTGCCTGAATAGCGGCCATGTCCACGGCTGGCGCATGTTGTACGGTTCGCCCGATTCTCAAGGTGCCGGAGGATAGGTTCTTCGTCATGTTTTAGATTTCCGTATTCATTGCCTATGAATTATCAACAATATCAGCAGGTGGGACCACCAGACCAGTAGTATCCATCGCTATCAAAGCTCAGTGCATCCTGATCAGCAAAAGCACAACCTGACCGCAGCCCAGACCACAGCATAGCACTGCAACAGTCCGTTGCAACGATTCAACACCATAAAATTCATATTTAACAATTAGATAAAAAAATTAATTGTTGCAGTGATTTTTAGAGATTTTTATAAAAACCATATTTTACATGGGCTTAATATTTGGCACAGTTTCTGCTAATAGACAAATACTTTGGGCGTTGCTTAAGCGCATAAAATCTGCAAGGAACCTGTCTATGAAAATAAACACCTGGCGTTGTGCATTAGTTTGCGGCCCTCTCCTTTTGGGCATGGGTTTTGGCACGGCCCTGGCGGCCGCGCCGAGCCTTGTGACGGTGCAAGCGGCTCCCGGCATTGGTCCCATGTTGGGGGGCCGAGTTATCCCGGCGTTTACGGTCACCCTGCGTGCCCAGTTGCCTGGCCGGGTCAAATTTGTGGCCGGTGAAGCCGGAATGCCTATTGCACCGGGTCAACCTTTGGTGGCTTTGGATGACGATCAGCTGCTTGCCCAGAAAGCCCAGGCCATTGCTGCCTATCAGGCTGATGAAGTCGCCCTGCATAACGGTTATTCCCAGTACGGATATCAGCTTTACAGCTATGATCCCCCCTCCTTCATGAACCCCTTCACCTGGATGGGCCAAGGCTTCAAGGCCATGATGGGCAACAGCCAGAACCCCTGGGCCACCTATCAATCCAATCTGGAAAATCGGAAAGCTACTGCTCTGAAGGCGCAAACCCAGCTGGAGGCTTCGGCCTGGAGAATCCGCCAGATTGAGGCCGAGATGAACAACTCGGTTTCTCTGGCCCCCTTTCAGGGCGTAGTCCTCGTAAAAGAAGTTAATCCGGGTGATATTGTGCAGCCCGGTCAGCCGCTCATGGTACTGGGCAGCGGTGGACCCAAGCAATTACTGGTCAAAGTGCCGGAAAGTCTGGCTACCCATCTGAATCCCGGACAATCCCTGCCCGTCCACCTGGGAGATAACGCAGGCATGGTGAGCGGCAGGGTCGTTCATGTCGCCCCCCAGGCCAATCCCCAAACCCATACGGTGGCCGTCAAGGTCAGTCTGCCTCGCAATGCCGCCATTCGCGTTGGGGCGTATGCGACCATCAGCCTGCCCAGTTACGGTAGTTCTGCCCAGGATGAACCAGCCATTCCCCGTAGCGCCCTCATTCCCGGGACCGCTTTGCCCTCGGTGCTGGTGGATCATCACGGAGTGACTGAAATGCATGTGCTGCGTCTGGGTGGACCCTTGCCGGACGGGCAGATTCAGGTGCTGGCCGGACTGCGCGCTGGTCAGATCATTGTCAATGATCCACCCGCCGGAATCGGGTCTGGTTATCAACTCCAGACCAGTGCGACGTCCGGGGAGTAATCAACATGCATAACGGTTGCCAAACACCCGAGCCGGAAAACCCGCAAACCAAGCCGTCACGCAGTCTGGGCGTAGCAGGGTCTATCGCGAAGATTTTTGTCAGTTCGCCATTGGCTCCATTGTTACTCATTGTGTTGATTGCCGCAGGCATACTCGGCCTGATTTCCACGCCCAGAGCTTCCAATCCGCAAATATCCGTACCGATGATTGATATTTTTGTGGGTTATCCCGGTCACTCGCCTGCCGAAGTATCGCGCATGGTCAGCGATCCTCTAGAACGCATGATGAGCGAATTGCCCGGAGTGCGGCATGTTTATTCGGTGTCGAATCGCGGCGAATCCATGGTCACTGTGCGCTTTCAGGTGGGCAGACGGATGGGTCCCTCCCTGGTAGAGGTCTACAACAAACTCGCCGCCAACATGAATCGCATTCCACCGGGAGCCAGTCATCCTCTGGTCCGTGCCAAAGGGATCAATAGCGTACCCTTCATGACATTTACGCTCTGGTCCCGCGAGGTCGGTCCCGCCACCCTCAACGAAATTGCCCGCACCGCTTTGCAACATCTCAAGCAGGTGCCCCAAACCGGAGAGAGTTTTATTGTCCACGGCCCTCAGGAAGCACTGACCGTCGATATTCATCCGGGCCGCCTGGCTGCGTATGGCATCACCCCGCAGCAGGTCGCGCAAACCATTGAGGCCTCCAATGCCCAGACCGAAACCGGGCAAACCGATGTGCAAAATATGCAGATGCGCGTTGTCACCGGACAGTTTTTGCGCACTCCGGCAGAAGTGCGCAATTTAGTGGTCGGGGTATATGACGGAGAACCGGTATATTTGTTTCAGGTGGCGCAGGTCCGGCTTGGCCCCAGCGATCCCCATAGTCTGGTGACTTATTACCAGAAGGCCGGCAAAAATCAGCCCGAAGTGGATGGCGCTCCGGCGGTCACCATTGCCCTGGCCAAAATTGCCGGCAGTAACGGCGTGACGGTCGCCCGTGCCCTCATCCAGAAAATGCACAGCCTGGAAGGGACGGTCATTCCCGGTAATGTGCATGTCCGCATCACCCGCGATAACGGCAAAAAAGCCAATGCCAAGGTCGATTCCCTGCTCTTTAAGCTTTTTGTAGCCACCGCAGCGGTCACCCTGCTGATTCTGCTGGCCCTGGGATGGCGGGCGGCCGCTGTCGTCGTCATCACCATCCCGCTGATTTTGCTGATTACCGTATTCTCGGCCTGGTTATTGGGTATCACCATTAATCGGGTCAGTCTGTTCGGATTGATTTTCTCCATCGGTATTCTCGTCGACGACTCCATCGTGATTGTCGAGAACGTATATCGCCGCTGGCTGCAAGAAGGGACGACGTCCACCGAAACCCTCATTGATGCCGTGCGCGAAGTGGGTAATCCCACCATTCTGGCAACTTTTACGGTCATTGCCGCCTTGCTGCCCATGGGTTTTGTGGGCGGGATGATGGGTCCTTACATGGCGCCCATTCCCGTATTGGGTTCCGTGGCCATGCTCTTCTCCCTGTTTACCGCCTTTGCCCTGGCGCCCTGGTTGATGCTGCGTTTCAAACCCAGCCTGAAATCCCTGGAACGCATGCACAAAAGCGAACACCGACAAGCTACCTGGTTGCGCAAATTTTTCCGGAACACCCTGATTCCTCTGATTCGCCGCAAATTTTATGGTCGCCTGTTTCTGGGTGGCATTGTGGTCGCCTTTTTTGCCAGTCTGGCGCTGTTTCTGGTGGAGTGGGTGCCTTTCACCATGCTGCCCCATGGTAATTCCAGTGCCTTTAACGTCGTCATTAACATGCCGGCAGGTACCGCCATGCCGGTGACCGCCAATGTAACTGCCGAGGTGGTACAGCGTTTACAGGGGATGAAGGATGTCCAGGCGCTGCAAAGTTATGTGGGCACGCCGGAACCTTATGATTTCAATGGCATGGTGCGGCATTACTACCTGCGCAACCAGCCCTGGCAGGCTATGATTCATGTGCAGTTGCTCGGCAAAGCCGAACGCAGCGCCTCCAGTTCCGAACTCGCCGTCGTCGCACGGCGGCTGATTACGCCCATCGCGGCGCAACACCAGGCCCATATTGTCGTCGTGCAAAGTCCGCCGGGGCCACCGGTTTTGGCACCCGTTGTGGCAGAAGTTTATGGTCCTTCTGCAGCCATCCGCGACGCGGTCACCCGGCAGGTGACGGCAGAATTTGCCCGGGCCAAAAACCTCACCGAGGTCGATAACACCCTGGAAGCGCCTCATGACTACTGGCATTTTCATCTGAATACCATCAAGGCGGGCATGGCCGGTGTACGTCCCAGCGCCCTCAACGAAACCCTGGCCATGACTCTTGGTAATTACAAGCTGGGTAACTTTACCCCCTACGGTCAGAATCTTGCGGTACCCGCCGTGCTGCAGGCGCCTCTGGCCCTGCGCAGTAATGTTTATAGTCTGGCGGCACTTCCCATACCCTCCGTCAGTTATGGCGCCGTCCCTCTTTATACACTGGGGCATTTTGATCGCGAGAGAGCGGAACAACCCATCTACCAGCAGGATCTCAAGCCTGTTGAATATGTGACGGCAGGCTGCAAGGGACGTCTGGACGCCCCGCTGTACGGCATGCTGGAAGTCGAAGATGCCCTGTCCGCTTATCTGACCCCCGATGGACACCCGCTGGGCATCGACTGGATCAGCGTTCCTAGCGGTAATCATGCCACAATCAAGTGGGGTGGTGCCTGGACCGTGACCTATAAGACCTTCCGCGATATGGGCATTGCCTTTGCCGTGGCGATTATCCTCATCTATATGCTGGTGGTCTGGGAATTCGGGAATTTTGTCATCCCCGCCATTATCATGGTACCTATTCCCCTGACTCTGATCGGGATTTTACCTGGTCACTGGCTGTTTGGGGCGAGCTTTACGGCCACTTCCATGATCGGCTTCATTGCTCTGGCCGGCATCATCGTGCGTAATTCCATTTTGCTGGTGGATTACTCTCAGCAAAGAGTGGCCGAAGGCATGCCGGTCATGGATGCCCTGATTGAAGCCTGCGCGACCCGTACCCGGCCCATTGTGATTACGGCGCTGGCACTCATGCTCGGTTCGGCAGAAATCATCACCTCCCCGATTTTCCGGGGAATGGGTATTTCCCTGCTCTTCGGGGTCATGATTTCGACCATCCTTACCCTGCTGGTCATTCCTTTGGGTTGTGTCAGCGGTCGTGCTGCTTTCTGCCCGGCAGGGATGGATCTGGGCGATGCGCAACCCCATAATCCGCAGCCTTTCCCGTTTGCTCCCACACATTTGCAGGTTTCTTTGGCGCCTCGGGACAGACTGGCCCAAAGTGATCTTCAGGCGGCAGCAGCGACTCAAGACGCCGCCACGAAAGAGACCGGTCCCTTACGCATGACCCTGGACATGATCGGACAGGATATTCGCGCATTTTTCCAGGCCATCACCAAAATCCTGATGGCTTTGCTTGGACAACTTTGGGCCTGGCTGATGAAGCGCCCGGCCGCCAACAACAAACCTGAAGGGCCGGATGGAACAGCGCAAGGACCGGTAAATCCCAACGCCGCGACCGCAGAAAGTGCCAGCAGCTCGGTCAACGACCCCGACAGCAAGCAAAGCAACCCCGTCGCAACCACAAACGCTGAAACCACTGCGCCACCTTCACCCCACGCCAAAGCGCGTGGCATTCATTTACGGTCATCCGGTTCCAAACCGAAAAAGGAGGATTAATCCCATGACAAGGCACACAACCCTTTCACGCCTTAGCCACAAGCACCTGTTCTGGCTGGGGGTGGCGGTCTGTACGGCATTGGGCCTGCAAGCCCAGGCCCTGGCGTCCGTAGACACGCCCTACTCCAGCCCATATTCGGGAATGCCAGGTCCTGGCATGGCCAATAGCGCAACGTCTTCCAGCTGGTCGGAGACCGGTCCAGATCAAGCATTGCCAGCGCCAATGCCAGCAGACTCCACCTATGCCGAGTGGCATGGATATGCGCCACACCATACATCCAGCTATCCCTACGAGACCAACGGCTGGCCTGCACCAACTGAAAATATAGCCAGCGCCCGGAACAACGCAGAACAACAAGCCCCCCAGAGCACGCCACCCGTTCCAGGCTGGAGCAACCATGAAACGCCCATGCCCACAGCCACATTCAACGAAGTAGCGGACTGGGTTCCCCCACCTCCGGGCCCCTACCCCAATGGGCCGCACGAAGGTGCCCTGGATACAGCACCTCCAGCCTCTTCTCCAATGGCGGCACCGCCACAGGGATATGCACCCCAGCAAGGATACGCACCCCAATATACCCCAGGGCCAGCTTATGGCGGGC
>NZ_JABELD010000142.1 GCF_018853445.1 Acidithiobacillus concretivorus | reverse complement strand
CCCCTCGGTCCTAGTACCCGTCGGCTGATGCTTTACCGCTTCCGCAAAGCACTTGCGCCAGTAATGCAGGGTGGCTACCGCGATCCCTTCCTGCGCACAGTAATTCTTGACGGAAAGACCGCTCGCATGAAATCCGTCTACTTGCTGCCGCCAATATGTGGCCTTCTCTTCCTTCGTCATACCCACCCCTTCTCGCTGTATGCGGGGCAGGATCGGTCAGGTCAGAAAGTTTGGGAAGGTGGGTTGCTTAGAC
>NZ_JABELD010000141.1 GCF_018853445.1 Acidithiobacillus concretivorus | reverse complement strand
TGTCAAACAGCGTTTAAAAATGACCAGGTAACAGCGTCTATTTTTGACCAGTTTTAAAGGGGGTGGGTGCGACGTTTTTTGAACCGGTATGAATCGTTTCCGGTCTCCAGAATATCGCAGTGGTGGGTTAGCCGATCGAGAAGCGCCGTGGTCATTTTGGCGTCTCCGAAGATCTTCACCCATTCTCCGAAGGAGAGGTTGGTGGTGATAATCAGCGCCGTCTGTTCGTAGAGTTTGCTGATCAGATGGAAGAGCAAGGCCCCGCCCGACTCCGAGAAGGGCAAATAGCCCAATTCGTCGAGGATGACGAGGTCCAGGCTCTGCAGGGTTTTGACGAGGCGGCCGCCCTGGCCACGGGTTTTCTCCTGTTCCAGAGAGTTGACGAGATCGACCACGTTATACCAGCGTACCCGCTTGCTCTGGTCGATAGCAGCATGACCTAACGCCAGGGCCAGATGGGTTTTCCCGGTTCCTGTGCCACCCACAAGAATGAGATTATGGGCAGACTCCAAATACCCTCCTTGAGCCAGCGTGCGTAGGCGTTCTTCGGCCAATGGGCTCTCCGTGAAGTCAAACTCATCCAGGCTGCGCTGCAGGGGGAACCGGGCTATACGTCTTTGGTAACGCAGACTGCGGTAATGACGGTCCTGTTTTTCGGCATCAATCAAGCTGGACAGCCACGAAACAGGCTCTATGGCTGGCCCGGGTTGTGCGGCCCATTCCTGGTAGGCGGCCGCCATGCCATACAGATGCAGCTCCTTGAGAGAGAGGGTCAGTTCAGTGGACATAAGGCTTCCCCCGCAAGGTATCGTAGCGACTGCAATCCGCCGTTGGCTCTTCTTTCAGATGCAGGGCTTCTGGAGTCTGCTGAGGCGGTGGTGGCAGCGGATGCGCCAGGCGGTGTACCAGATTGAGGATCACCGTGACTGTAACGGTTCTCTGCTCCAGGGCCATGGCGCAGGCAGTCTCCAGTATGTCCATGCCATGGTCTCTGGCCGCCAGTAAGACTTCTACAAAAGCCTTA
>NZ_JABELD010000140.1 GCF_018853445.1 Acidithiobacillus concretivorus | reverse complement strand
GACACCCTGGAATGCGCGTGCCAGTTCCAGGCTCTGTCGGACAAGGGTTAAACAGGGATTCGGGAGTATGAACAGTGCCCTGTCCATGACAAGCCCCGATAACTTTGCCGAGGCGCACTTTACCCCTTGCGGGGTATGTATCCCGCAAGCGGAGACTGAAAAAGGTAAGGAGTTGTTTATGCAACAAAACAGAGTATTGGTACTGGACAAAAATCGGCAACCGCTCATGCCCTGCCATCCAGCACGAGCAAGAGCCTTGCTGAAAGCAGGAAAGGCTGCCGTGCTCCGGCGTTTTCCCTTTACCCTCATCCTCAAGGAACGGGAAGGCGGCGACGTGCAGGATACGCGGCTGAAAATCCATCCCGGCAGCAAA
>NZ_JABELD010000014.1 GCF_018853445.1 Acidithiobacillus concretivorus | reverse complement strand
TATGGTGGACCCATGAGTCAAGACAAAAAGAGCGAGAGTTTAAGCTAGTCTGGTTTCTAACATTGCAGCAGAATGGCGCTGCCCCAAATTGTCCCTGAGTAATGGTTATGCTGCAACCTTCGGATAGCGGTCCACAATGCAGGCGCCGCCCCCTTGCCCTGTCAGGTATACCTGATCTGGTGTCAGATAGCCGAGAGACTGATGCGGGCGGCGACTATTGTAAAACTCAAAGTAGGCAGTCAGCCCAACCATCAGTTCCGGTACATGGCCATAGCCCCGCAGGTAAATATCCTCGTACTTCACACTGCGCCAAAGCCGCTCCACGAAGATGTTATCCAGGGCGCGACCACGACCGTCCATGCTGATCTGTACACCATGCGCCTGAAGTAAGCCTGTAAACGCCTCAGCGGTGAATTGGCTGCCTTGGTCCGTATTGAAGATCTCCGGCGCACCATAGCGTTGTAGCGCCTCTTCCAGACAGGCCACACAGAACTCTGCCTCCATGGTATTACTGATCCTCCAGTTCAACACCTTACGGCTGTACCAGTCCATAATAGCCACCAGATAGACAAATCCATGGCGGAGCCGGATATACGTGATATCCGTACTCCAGACCTGACCGGGGCGATCAATAGTCAGCCCCCGCAGCAGGTAGGGATAAATCTTATGCTCTGGATGGGGTCGGCTGGTGTGCGGCCCTGGAGCCATGCCCGCCAAACCCAAGGTGCGCATCAATCGCTGCACCCGTTTGCGATTGACCCTAAACCCCAGATTTTGGAGATATACGGTCATCCGGCGACTCCCATAAAACGGCGTTGTTGTGTATTGGGCATCCAGTAAATCCATGAGCACTTTATCCTCTGCGTCCAATGGCTTTTCGGGTCGCTGCGCGTAAACCGTGGCTCGGGCCACGCCAGCCAGGTGACACTGCCGTTGAATAGAGATCGACGGATTCGGTGCGATCCACGTCCGCCGCGTCTCTACCGTCACACTCCGGACTTTTTTTTCAGCCAATCCAGTTCGACTTTCAACCGCCCGATTTCACTGTAGAGATGCTCCGGGTCGCTGTGCGCATCAATGGGCTGTGGGCCACGCTTGCCCTCAAATAAAGTACCCACCTGCTCCAGAATAGCCTTCTTCCATTGCCCGACCTGCGCCGGATGCACTCCATGCTCCTGCGCAATCTCGTTGATGGTTTTCAGGCCCCGGATCGCCTCCAGCCCCACCTTGCCCTTAAAGGCGGCTCCATACACTTTCCGCTTTGCTGCGCTCATCGTCTCCTCCTGACCAGACAACAAGCTTAAACTATTGTCTCAAATCTGGGGTCCACTATA
>NZ_JABELD010000139.1 GCF_018853445.1 Acidithiobacillus concretivorus | reverse complement strand
AGGGGTTTGAAGTCCAACGGAACGAAAACGTACGCTAAGGCCATTCATCCAGCTCCGAAGGCTGCTTTAGTGGTCTGAGCTGGCCATTCAGCACCTGTTCTGCCAGCGTAAACGAGTAGTGTCCCAGCATGTTCACATGCTTATAGCTGAGCGGGGATAATCTGGCTTCGTCCTCTTCCTTCACTTCCTCGCCCCGTTGTCGTAAGTGATCCAGGGCAGCTTGCATGTAAATGGTGTTCCATAACACCAGAGCATTGGTCACCAAACCCAGCACGCCAAATTGATCTTCCTGACCCTCCCGATACCGTTTCCGTATCTCACCGCGCTGACCGTGACAGATAGCCCTCGCGACTGCGTGACGGCCTTCGCCCCGATTCAACTGGGTCAATATCCGGCGGCGGTAATCCTCATCATCCACATAGTTCAGCAGGTACAAGGTTTTGTTGATCCGGCCAGCTTCAATGATGGCTTGTGCCAGACTGGAAGGACGATCACTTTTCAGCAGCGATCGGATCAGATCGGAGGCCTGCACGGTACCGAGCTTGAGAGAACCTGCGATACGCATCATGTCTTCCCAGTGATGCTCAATCTTTTGGGGATGGGCGCAATTACGCGCCAGGTCATTCAATGCACCGTAGTTGGCCTCTTTGTCCACGCGCCAGAAAACAGATTCACCGGCATCAGACAGGCGTGGTGAAAACTGATAGCCCAGAAGCCAGAACAAACCGAACACCATATCGCTAGCACCGGCCGTGTCGGTCATAACCTCTATCGGGTTCAGGCCGGTTTGCTGTTCCAATAGCCCCTCCAGAACAAAGATGGAATCACGCAGTGTTCCAGGGACGACAATGCCATGAAAGCCGGAGAACTGATCCGAAAGAAAGTTGTACCAGGTAATGCCACGACAAGAACCAAAGTACTTTCGGTTA
>NZ_JABELD010000138.1 GCF_018853445.1 Acidithiobacillus concretivorus | reverse complement strand
CGGGTAAAAACGATCCTCTGGCTCAGGCCGTGGACGGTGCCAAGGTGATGGTCTGGTCGCCAGGAACCGCCGTTTTGCCGGAAGGCATCCAGCCTCTGGTGGTGGATGATGAAGGACGTTGGATTGCTTTTCGTCCTGAAGATGGTGCGGTAGGTCTGCTGTTTCGACCGGAAATGAAACCGGGTCTGATTGAAGACATTCTCATGGAAGAAGATCGTGACACCCCTGAAAATGTCGGTGAGTTACTGGAACAATGTCGTCAGCTTTGGCCGGAAATGCAGAAAACTACAGACCGCGTCATTGTCGCCCTGGTTCGCGAGCTGGCGCTGATGACTGAAAAACGTAAGCCTCCGGTATTTTCCCTGAAAGTGGATACGGGTAGTGACGTATGAACAGTCGTGAGCGTCAGTTCCTGAAAGTGATGCGCAAACTGGATGCTGCCGGGCAGGAACAGGTAGTGGCTTTTGCCGAGTTTCTGCGCAGTCGCCAGCAACCTGAAGCGCCGCAGGAAAAAGTGATTGAAAAGCCCAATCTATTGCCTGCCCGGGAAGGTGAAAGTGTGGTAGGGGCCATCAAGCGGCTGCGTGAGAGTTACAGCATGCTGGATGCCAAGAACATGCTTAATGATACATCCAGCCTGATGTCCAGGCATGTCATGGGCGGGATAGAGGCAGAAACGGTGATTACCGAGCTGGAAGTCATGTTTGAGCGCCACTATCAACGCTACTGCGGAGTTTCGGAAGACGCCTGATGTCGGATGTTCATCACTTGCTGCAGATGCTTCTGCACTTTGACCATTACCTGCTTTTATTTTTGCAGGAGTACGGGGCTTGGGTGTATGCCCTCCTTTTTCTGATTCTGTTTGCAGAAACCGGGCTGGTCATCATGCCCATTCTTCCTGGGGATTCCATGCTTTTTGTGTGTGGCACCCTGGCCGGAGTGGGGGCCATGAGCGCACCCTGGTTACTGTTTTTGCTGGTGACAGCGGCGGTACTGGGTGATGCGGTCAATTACTGGGTGGGCAAGCGCTGGGGTGTGCATCTGTTTGGCGGCAAGCTGCTGAATGTCCGGCACCTGGAAAGCACCCAGCGTTTTTATGCCCGGCATGGCGGGAAAACGGTAGTTATCGCCAGGCTGCTGCCCATCATCCGCACTTTTGCGCCTTTTGTCGCCGGTATTGCGGCCATGCCTTATCGGCGTTTTGTTGTCTTTAATCTGACCGGGGCATTTCTCTGGGTGGGCGGACTGCTGGGAGCTGGTTATTTTCTGGGTAGCTTCCCCTGGGTGAAAACCCATCTGAACCTGGTGTTGATCGCTATTATTTTGATTTCCCTGTTGCCAGCGGGTTTTGCCTGGTTACAGCAGCGTCTGCAGCCCGCCGGTAATCCTGCACCCTGAATCCGTGCATGCTTCGGATGAAGCCTGAAAGCAGCAGTGGGCTTGGGAGCTTTTTGCTCCAACGTCCCTTGCCTGTTGTTCTAAGGTTCATCCTGCTGTCAGGAGAGAACTCGCCCTTTGGGCTCAGACAGCTCTCCTGACGGGCGCAGGATTTCACCAAGAACAACAACGGCGCGGGCCAAAGTCGCGGCAAAGCTCCCAAGCCCACTGCTGCTTTCAGGCTTAGTCGGCTCAGGTCTTGTTTTCCTGCCGTTCAATGGTCCGCACAATGCGGCGCTCGGCACGTTTCACCAGCCAGTTGAAAAGTGCCTGCTGATGCGGATCACCAGCAGCAGTATGTTCCGGGTGCCACTGTACGGCGAAAATATCCGGGTTGTCGGGCATGTCCACAGCTTCAATCACGCCATCTTCGGCGATGGCGTTGATGCGCAGGGACGGGGCCATGTTGGCAATGGCCTGATGATGCCAGGAAGAAATTTCCAGGGTTTCGCGACGAACAATACTGCCCAAAAGGGTGTCCGGCAGGACAATGACTTCATGCATGATGGGGTCCCCGTCATTGTTGCGATGACAAATGCGGGTACCAATATTTTTGGGTAAATCCTGCAGGAGGTCACCCCCCAACGCGACATTGATGATTTGCAGGCCACGACAAATACCCAATACTGGAATGCGGCGGGCGATGGCTTCCCGGGCCAGGGCAATTTCTGCTGCATCGCGATCTGGATGCACCATGTACACACTTTCATCACAGGTGGCGCGATAAAACTCCGGGGATATATCTCCACCACCCGTCAGCACCAGGGCATCGCAGCGCGATAAAATAATCCGGGCTTCCGGGCATTGGGGCGGAAACAAAACCGGCAGACCACCCGCCTGGCATACAGCTGCGGCATACTGGGGAGCAAGGGAAAAAGGTTCGCCGTTCCGCTCGTAAGCGCTGAGGGCGATGACCGGGGGTTCCGGAGGTAAAATCTCATCCATCGGAAGGGCTTCCATCCAGGCTGAGGATGGGCGCGTACAACTCCGGGCGACGATCCCGGAATAATCCCCATTCTGCCCGCTGTGCTGCCAGTTTGGATAAATCCAGATCCGCATAGAGGATGCATTCTTCCTGGTCAGCCTGGGCGAGCAGGGCTCCAGTAGGATCACTGATAAAAGAGCCGCCATAAAAGGTGATGCTGCTTTCCACACCGATTTCGTGGCCGATCCGATTTGCCGCTACGACCGGGACCAGATTGGCGGCTGCATGTCCTTGCATCACCCGGGTCC
>NZ_JABELD010000137.1 GCF_018853445.1 Acidithiobacillus concretivorus | reverse complement strand
CTGCGCCCGTCAGGAGAGCTGTTTGAGCCCGCAGGGCGAGTTCTCTCCTGACAGCAGGATGAGCCTTAGAACAACAGGCAAGGGCCGTTGGCGCAAAAAGCTTCCCGGCCCACCGCCGGTTGCAGGGCTATTCATGGGTTCGTGGATGTGCATGCACTGACATCAGAATCCCCAGTCCGATCATGAATGTCAGCATGGCCGTACCACCATAACTGATGAGGGGCAGTGGGACTCCGACAACGGGTAAAATCCCTGTGGTCATCCCCATGTTGATAAAAATATACAGAAAAAATGTCAGGCTCAGGGTGCCGGCAATCAAGCGGCCAAAAGCATCGCGACTTTCAAAGGCGATGACTAGTCCACGCAGGACAATCAGGAGGTAAGTGGCAATTAGAATGAGCACACCAAAAAGACCGAATTCTTCGGCAAAACCGGCAAAAACAAAATCTGTTTGTGCTTCGGGCAAAAAGTCGAGATTCACCTGGGTACCGTTAAACCAGCCCTTTCCCCAAAAGCCTCCGGAGCCAACAGCAATCATGCTCTGAATGATGTGGTATCCCGCCCCTAGGGGGTCGCGTTGAGGGTCAAGGAAGGTCAGAATGCGCTCCTTTTGATAACCGTGTAGGAAATGCCACATGACGGGTCCGCTGACCGCGACAATGATGAGTAGTCCAATAAACCAGCGCCGCCTCACACCAGCCAGCCACATCATGAAAATGCCAGCGGCACCAATTTGTGCGGCGGTACCCAGATCTGGCTCCTTGGCAATCAGCAGAAAAGGAATGGCGATCAGTATCAATCCGGTAATTGCCGCACGCCAATGGCGCACGTTTTCCTGCTGGGAATAGTAGTAGGCCATCAGTAGCGGTAAAGCCAGTTTCATGAGTTCCGACGGCTGAAAGGTGATGGGTCCGGCACCTAACCAGCGTCGGGCTCCCAGGCTGGTTTTGCCAGCGACCAGGGTGAGTGCCAGGAGTATAACGCCGATGCCATAAAGTGCCGGAGCCCAGGCGCGGATGCGTTCTGGCGGGGTATTGGCAATGGCGATCAGCACAATAAAGCCGATGGCAAAGTGGAATAACTGGGCGAAAACCACGCGAAGGCTTTCCTGACTGCCGCTGTAAAGTACGGCCAAACTGATGCCCATCAGAATGACAACACCGGTCAACAGTGCTGGATCCAGTTTTTGCAAGGGACGGAACAGACGTTGTGACCAATTCATTACGATG
The DNA here is from genome assembly GCF_018853445.1 of Acidithiobacillus concretivorus. Taxonomy (GTDB): domain Bacteria; phylum Pseudomonadota; class Gammaproteobacteria; order Acidithiobacillales; family Acidithiobacillaceae; genus Acidithiobacillus; species Acidithiobacillus concretivorus. Next base: position 11,371 of record NZ_JABELD010000137.1, on the reverse strand, counting down.
GCTTCAAATGATGGCGCAGATAATCCAGCAAATAGGTAAACAGGGGCCAAAGTAAGGCTCCCATCAACGGGCTGAGGAGCAGGCTGAAATGCCAGCTCACTGGCCCGGACCATAGTTGCCAGGACCAGACGATCAGTCTATGGGCGAACAACAGCATGAAAATGAAAATCAATTGTTCCCAAACAGACAGATGGCGTACCCTGCCCAGGCCATTGACCAGCGCATAAATCATGAGAACACTGGCAACGGCCTGTCCACCGGGCACATCGCCCATCACCACATCCTGAAGTAATCCAATGAGCCATACCACCGTATAGCTGAGTTCGGAACCACTGCGGATCGACCAGTAAAGCAGAAGCATGGCGACAAAATCCGGATGGATCATGCCATAAACAGGGCCATAGGGGAGTGTTTCCAGGGCCATAGCCAGGAAAAAGGCGATCACCATGGCAATGGCATTCATGCTTTGTCAGACCGTGATGCCGGCTTGTTCTTGAGAAGTATAAGCACTGTGGTGAGCTGACCCAAGGGTACTGCGGGCCGCACTGAAATTTGTGCAAAGGGCTCATCACCATTGTGAATGACCCTGGAAATGATACCAATATGCAGGCCAGAAGGAAAACGCCCCCCGAGCCCAGAGGTGACCAATTGATCACCCGCTTTCAGGGTAGTGTTGCGCGGCTGAAAGGGAACACTCAACCAATGAATATTGCCCTTGCCATTCACCAGCAGCGGAAGGTTTGTGCCCGCCAGTTGTGCCGGAATGCTGCTGTCGAGGTCGGAAATCAGGGCGATCTGGGCGCTGAGATCGGCTACGTGAATGACTTGCCCGGCCACACCACCGGCGGCCAGCACCGGCTGACCTACCTGAACACCATTGCGACTGCCCAGATTGACGGTAATGAGCTGGCTGCCGGGGGAAAAGTTTTCGGCGATGACCTGGGCAACCGCCATCTTTCCGGGCGGCTGGGGAAAGCTGTCGAGTAATGCCAACAGTTGGCGGTTTTCATTGTGTAATATTTCGTTTTCCAGCAGTTTGGGTTCCAGTGTTTTGAGTTTTTCCCGCATTTGCGCGTTTTCGGCAAGCAAGCTGCGGCGATCTTGCAGATATTGGCTCACTGTACGCCAGTTTTCTGTGGCCTGAAGATCCAGCCAATGAATAGGATAGGTTAGATTCCCGGACCAGTTCAGCATATTGGGATGCTTTTCGCTGAGCCCGGCAATGACGATACTCAACAACACAAACGCCGCTACACGAAGGAGCGGCGGGTAGCGGCGGGGGAAAAACAACGCTGGCATGCTGAATGTTTACAGTTTCGCCGGATTAATCGTCGGCGAATACCTCACCCAGAAGTTCCAGCTCTTCCAGAGCACGACCACTGCCTCGCACTACACAGGTCAAAGGATCTTCGGCAACAATCACCGGCAAGGAAGTTTCCTCCATGATGAGGCGGTCCAGATCGCGCAACAACGCACCACCCCCCGTCAGAACCATGCCGCGCTCGGCAATATCGCCAGCGAGCTCCGGAGGGGTTTGTTCCAGGGCCAGCTTGATGGCGCCGACAATGGCACCCAGCGGTTCCTGAAGAGCTTCCATGATTTCATTGCTATTGATGCTGAAAGTGCGGGGGACGCCTTCGGCGAGATTGCGCCCGCGCACTTCAAGCGTCAGCACTTCCTGACCGGGATAAGCACAGCCCACCTTTTTCTTGATTTCTTCGGCGGTGCTTTCACCAATCAACATGCCGTAATTTCGCCGAATATAATTAACGATGGCTTCATCCATTTTGTCACCCCCTACCCGGACGCTTTGGGAATAAACCACACCGCCCAGAGCAATTACACCGACTTCAGTGGTCCCACCGCCAATGTCCACCACCATGGAGCCGGTGGGTTCTGCGACTGGCATGCCGGCGCCAATGGCTGCCGCCATGGGTTCTTCAATCAGATGCACTTCGCGAGCTCCCGCGCTCATGGCTGATTCGCGGATGGCACGGCGTTCTACCTGCGTGGCCCCGTAGGGCACACAAACAATAATACGGGGGCTGGGGCTGAGAAAACGCTGGTGATGGACGCGACGAATGAAGTGCTTGAGCATCGCCTCCGTAATTTCAAAATCGGCAATGACGCCGTCTTTTAAAGGCCGAATGGCAGTGATGTTGGCGGGGGTGCGTCCGAGCATGCGTTTGGCCTCTTCACCGACATGTAAACGCCGACTGCCACCACCCCTGCGGCCGGTATGAATGGCAACGACAGAAGGCTCCGAGAGGACAATGCCCTTTCCTCGCACATAAATCAGGGTATTGGCCGTACCCAGGTCAACAGCGAGGTCCGTGGAAAAAAGTCCAAGAATGCGTTTCATGATCATCTAGTTACAGGCCTTTATTATGCAAGTGGGGACACGGCCGGGACGTGAACAAAATAAAAAATCATTTCCGGGCTGCAAAATTCAGTGCGCAGTCTAGCATGAGGTATGGTCGAGATAAAATCTGGTGAAATGGGGTGATTTGGCTACAGGAGCTTGTTTTGCGCACAAAAAAACCAGCGGTCAAAACCGCCGGCTAATGCTGCTCGCTACCTGACCATGGTTAAAGCTTGTAGGTTTTAGGAAAGGCAATGCCGTGGTTGTTTGCCATGTCCTTGTTGAGTACCGGCAGATCCACCTTATCTACCCGCACATTCTTTTTGGATTGCAGCCACTTTGAAAAAATATCCCAGACGGGTTTCCCTTCAACAGGCTGCATGGCTGCCCATCCTGCCACTTTGTATTTTTTGCTGGCAGACATCGTTTGGCCACCAACCCGCATATTGCTGCAACGATGATAGATTTTTTCATCCGGATTAAAGTCATACTGAATATTTCCGACCCGGATCATATCCCCACCCTGTTGATAATAGGGGTTCGGATTGAAGATGTTATCTGCCACCTGCTCCATGATGTTCTTGATTTGTTCCCCGGTGTAGGTGTTGACCGTAACCTGAGGATAGGTGATGGCCGTCTGCCCCATAACGTCTTCCATGGTAATGGTTTCACCGGGGAGCTTGCAGTAGCCCCAGCGGAAGCCTGGGGAGAAAGATACTTCGCAATCCATTTCTTCCCGTAAGGCGTCACAAAGTAACTGGTCAAAGCTGCCATTGAAGTTGTCACGCCGATAAAGCAGGCTTTCGGTAGTAGCCAGGGGCTGCGCCAATTTCTGCTGATAAGGGCTACGGACCTTATGGATGTAGTCAGCCATTTCCTGATCTTCCTTGATCAGGTTGGAGAACACCGGCAGATAATGGAAACGCCAGCCATTGAGCTTACCTTTGCCGACATCCAGATCAAAACGGGCTAATACCTTGCCATTGGTGCTGGTGTTGATAATGAGCGTATTGCCGACCATGAAGGGTTTGGGTCCCATAATGTCATGGGTATGACCACCCAGAATGATGTCAATACCCTTGACCATGGCGGCCATTTTCTTGTCAACGTCAGCACCGTTATGCGAGAGCACGACTACCAGATCAGCGTGCTGTTTCTCGCGGCATTCTGTCACCATTTTCTGCATATGTTCGGTATGAATCCCAAAACCCCAGTCAGGTATCATGTAACCGGGATTAGCGATGGGCGTAAACGGAAAAGCCTGGCCAATAACGGCAATTTTACGGCCACTGACCTCATGGATATGGTAGGGTTTAAAAACCAGTTCCTGCCAGGTATTGTTGAAGACGTTTTGTGCCAGAAAATTGGCCTTGAGTTCGGTTTTGACCAGGTGCTGCACCTGATCCTGCCCGTAAGTAAATTCCCAGTGACCAACAAAATCATCTATCCCCAGGAGATTCTGGGCACCGACCATATCCGCGCCCTTGGTCCAGAGACTGGTCGCTGAACCCTGCCAGGTATCTCCGCCATCCAGCAGTAACACCTTGTCACCCCGTTGTTGCCGATAGCGTTTGACCAGGCTGGCGATATGCGCGTATCCACCGATTTTGCCATATTTGTGTGCGAGAGTGTCGAAGTCCAGGCAAGAATAGGCATATTTGCTGGATGAAGGGGTGGCTACTCCATAATAATCCAGCATCCACTGTCCGCAGAGATGGGGAACCTGATTCAATACCTGCCCTACGCCAATGTTGGTATCCGGCTCACGCCACCAAACCGGCAGCAATTGCGCATGAGAATCTGTCATGTGCAATAAGGTGACATTCCCATAATCGGGAATTTCATAGGGGTCGGCATCTGCTCCCCAGGCCGACTGCACGGCACCCGGTGTCAAAAAGCTGCCAGCACCGGCTATACCCATTAATTGCATGAAATCGCGTCTACTTAAATTCATTGAATCCTCCGATACGGATTAAAGCCCGCCGGCAGCGGCTTGCTTCATCACGGTAATAATCTGATGATCCAGTTCCTGAGCCACCTTGGCGGATTCTGGATTTTTCGGGAAATATTTCAGTGCATAGGTCGGTAAATAGGTCATCAGTTTGAGTTGACCATTTTGTTCATACATGACAATTTTACAGGGCGCAAAAGCCCCGAATTCCGGTGTGCTTTTGAGAATTTTTGCACCCAGTACCAAATTGCAGACCTCATAAATGACATAGGGCTGATTGCTTTTAATACCTCTTTCCTTGAGTCCCTGCTGAACATCCAGCGTGCCGACTACATTCATATTTTCAGCCTCGGCACCGCTCTGAATACCCATCTTGATCTGGGCCGGAGTGACACCTTTTTGCACATTGACAATGTACAACGGGCTGGCGGTATTAATTGCCGGCATCCCGGATACTGTCGAAGTAATCTCGGCACCCTGTGCCCAGCCGCCAAGGCTCAATCCCGTGCAACATAATCCGAGCACGAGTAATGATTTTTTCATATTCATGGTATTCCCCACTGTTTCTGGTAGAAGTAGTACCGGGTAAAAAATCAGTATTTATTACCCGGGGTTGAGTTCAGGGACGATATCCAGGCACATTAATCTTGATGCCGTTGCTGAGATAACTCATGAAATATTCCAGACGCTGATAATCTGCGCTTTCGAGCGGTTGTGGCACCGCACCGACTTTTTTATCACAACCCTGCATCCGCTTTTGCAAGGTATTTACTGCCGACCAGGCGGCGCGATAAGTCGGAAAATGGGCGCTTTGGCCCTGTACTGGAGAGATGATTTGCGCGCGTAAATACTTCCCGGCATAAGCAACATGGCAAGTAGCGCAGGAAAAATTCAGTTGGCCGCGTTTCATGAAAAAGTAGGCTTTACCTTCTTCAAAGGCTTTCGTGGCCCCCGGACCCTGGACCTGAACATCTACAGGCATACCATTAGAGAGCGAGGTCAGATAAGTTTGTAAGGCCACCATATCACTGCTGCCATATTTAAGTGGTGCCTCACCATTAGCCTTGCGGCAAGCATTCAGACTGGTACCGATAGTCACGATGTCATGGGTTTTGGGATCATACATGGGGTAATGTGCCGCCACACCCTTTCCCCCATCAGGATAACAACTGGCATAAGACTTGCCATTAGCAAAAGACTTGGTCCACAAAGCCTTCCCTTGGGATAAAGTCAAATCTCCGGGATTAAACTGAATAGCCTCCTGATATTGACTGTACATTTCCGGGCTGAATGCATATGAACCCAGCGCGTATTTTTCCAAAGGCATTTTGGGATTTTGTTCCTTGAAATAAGTATGAAATTGTTTGAGAGTCTCGGCCGGTCCGACCTTGGTATTCCCCAGGTCCCACCAGTTGACTGCCTGCGCGGCGTCACTGACACCAGCTAGGCCTATGATTGAAAGCGCAATCAGCAACCGCTTCATGGGTTCCTCCTTTTGTTGCAGGGGCGATTTCATTCGCCCCGATATAGGTATCAGGCTACTGTCAGTTTGGAGTCAGCACTCCAGTTACCGCCGGTATTGTCTTTCCAGACCATTTTCAGGGTTCCGCTACTTTCGGCCCGCAATTTGAATGCGAGGTAGGGATTGGCACTGACGGCTGTACTCCAGTCAATGTCGAGCAAAGGCTTGTCATTAAATGTCACCGTGACGGTCTGGATAAAATGGGCCGGAATGACTTTTCCAGCCTTGTCTTTGGTCAGGCCCGTAGTCATGGGATTCATGATCAATGAACGGATTTCGACAATTTCCCCTTTTTTGGCGCTACTCGCCATGCGAATCATTGGGTTACCTAAATTTCCTGCCATGGATAATTCCTCTTTTTAATGGATGTATATTGGTTCAGCCGCCACAACCACCAATGGTGACTTTGACTTCCCGGGGGGCAGAGGCCATCAGTACGCCTTTATTGGTTTTGGCAACGACCCGGACATTGTCCGTTTTTGCCATTTTGATGCGTTGCTGGATGTATGCTTTACCGACTGCAGGCGTAAACGTGAACTGACTGGCCAGAGGGGTGGGGTTGTGATCAACAAACAGATAAACCGCTGCAATGTAATCTTCTGCCGTCATGGGTGAATCTACTTCAATGGTGACGGGAACCGCTCCGCCGTTTTCGGCAATAGTGGGCGCTGTCAGTTTAACTTTGGAGGATACCGGAATGTCGGTTTTGCCAACGGAGTCAGACATGGCTTCTTTCAGTAACTTGGCATCAAAAGCTTTTTCAGGCCATCCGGCCACATTATCTGCAAAAGCCAGCTGCGGCTTGATCAAGCCCAGACCAGCAGCCGTAGCTACCGCCCCTGTAGCCAGGCTGGCACCTAAAAACTGGCGTCGCTCAATGGGTTTACTCATCATTATTGTCTCCTTAGGAATTATAGATGGATTTATTACTTCAAAGACCACAAATAGTCGGCAACATGCTCTAATTGTGTCTGCGTCAGCACTTTGTTTTTGCCAAATTCAGGCATGTTTGCATAAGGGAAAAGTTTTTCAGGGTCACCCAAAAAAGCGACGAGTTTTTCCTTGGTCTGAAACATCTGCTGAAAGGTCACCCCCTGCATGGGTAGAGCAGGACCCACATTACCCGCCATTACTCCACCGGGTAGAGCGTGGCAGGCCAGGCAGTTTCCCTGAGCGCGATTGAAGGCAATAGCTTTGCCGGCCTGAATACTGCTGACGTTACCCGGCGCTTCTGCCGCTGTGGCATTTAGGCTAAGTCCCAGACAGGAAATCCCCGTCATCAGCAAAGCGATCTGAGCCAGCTGTTTATTTCTGTGCTTCATAAAATGCTCCTTTAATGCAGCGCGTCCTACGGGCGCGGCAAAATCAATTAGCAGATTTTGTGCCATCTTTTTAGAAGGAGTAGTCTCTTACTGTAAACAATAAAATAATATGTAAAGTATAATTATTGGTATTATTTTTTTAAGCCATTTTTATGGCGTTTCCAGCCCTGAATTTGGATCAATGGGTGTATTTCAATGGTTCAGAAAGGTGGGCGCAAAGATGCTGTTCGGGTTAAGGTGCTGCCGCGCGCAAGAGAAGGGGCAGTCGAGAGAAAAAACAGTGTGCCAAAAGGACCAGATGTTTCGCACCGGTCCCTGCAATGGATCAGTTATCGAGATTGTCTTCTTCAGAATCCTGGTCGCCAAGCAGGCCAATATTTTTCATTTTGGTCCGCAATTGTTTGCGGCTGATGCCCAAAAGAACAGCTGCCTGACTTTGATTGAATCGGGTTTTTTCAAGGGCGCTGAGCACGGTTTGCCTTTCCAGGGCAGGTAAATCAAAGGGGCTTGCCGTACCTGGTCCACCTGAACCAGCATTTTGCTGGCAGATGTCGGGAGGGAGGTTTTGCCGCTGTATGTGCCCATGACGATTGAGCACCACCATCCGTTCCAAAAGATTTTCAAGTTGTCTGATATTGCCTGGCCACTCATAGGCTTCCAGGGCAGCCATGGCCTCACTACTGATGGTTACGGTCGGGCTACGGCCAATGACGCTGCAGATTTGTTCGAGAAAATGATGTACCAGCGGCGCGATGTCCGCCTGCCTCTCGCGCAGTGGAGGAATATGGAGCGGAATGACATTCAGTCGATAATAAAGATCTTCCCGGAAGTGGCCTTCGGCCACAGCCTTGGCCAGATCCATGTGTGTGGCTGCCACAATCCGGGCCGACATGCGCATGGGTTGATGGGTGCCCAGACGGGTAAATTCCCGTTCCTGAATGGCGCGGAGCAATTTGACCTGCATGGCGAGAGGCATATCTCCCACTTCATCCAGAAAAAGGGTTCCGGCACCAGCCATCTCCAGTTTGCCAGCCTGCGTGCGTGTCGCTCCAGTAAAGGCCCCTTTTTCATAGCCAAAAATTTCACTTTCCACTAACTCCAGTGGAATGGCGCCACAGTTAAAAGCGACAAAAGGTTGTTCCGCCCGATTTGAAGCTTGATGCAAGGCGCGAGCAACCAGCTCCTTACCGGTACCGGATTCTCCGGTGATCAGCACATTGGAGGGTGCTGGCGCCACCAGATCAATGGTTTCCAGCAGGGTTTCGATGGCACGGCTGACCCCGATCAGGCCGTGCCGGCGTGGTTCCTGACGCATGGGTGGTAGGGATCTACCACGACGCCCCAGGGTTTGACGAATCAAGGCAATCAGTTCGCCCTCATCGACCGGTTTGGTCAGATAATGTTCGGCACCTGCCTTAATGGCTTCGACCGCTTGCTCAATTTCTCCGTAGGCTGTTGTAATAATGACCGGTATTTCAGGATGTGTCGCCTTGGTATTGCGCAATAGTTCGGTGCCGGAAATCCCGGGCAGACGCTGATCAGTCAGGATTAATGCGGGTTCACTGTTTTCAATGGTCGCCAGTGCCTGTTCGCCATTTTCGGCCTCCAGTACCTGGAAACCCTCGGCAGTGAGTACCGCTGCCAAAACACAACGAAGGTTTTTTTCATCTTCTACAATTAAAATCAGATTTTGCATATTTATAGGGTCGGTCTCAGAAATTTTCTAGCTATAGTCATCATCAGGATGACAGGGGAAGCCTGCAGGGCAAATGGAGAATGAACCTGGCACCAGAGTGGGTTTCGCACAACTCTACGCTGCCATCATGCACCATCATGATTTTGGTGACTACTGCTAATCCCAGACCACTACCCTTGGTTTTGGTGGTGACATAGGGTTTGAAAATGGTCGCCCGTTTTTCTGGAGGAATGCCCAATCCATTATCACAAACCATAATGTCCAGCTGCGCAAGCCCGGATTTTTCTGCAGAAAGATGCAGTTCCCCATCTTGCATGGGCATGGCATCAATGGCATTGAGAATCAGATTACTCAAAGCCTGTTCGATCAGGGACGGGTCCAGCATGGCATGCAGGGATTCCGGGCAATCCAGAGTGGCCATAATCGTTTTGGTCTCCAGGTCTGCGCGATGCCTGGAGAGACATCGCTCCAGCAGATGCCGGATTTGCGTGTCGACAGGGATCGCCGCGTAGGGCCGACCAAAGTCCAGAAAGCCCTGTGTCATGTCATACAGGCGTTGCACTTCTTCTTCAATGATGCGGATAAAATCGCCCTGATTGTCTGCCTGACCATAGCGTACCAGGTAACGTGCAGCGCCGCGTAAGGAAGAGAGGGCATTGCGGATTTCATGAGCCACCTGCGCAGACATTTCACCAATGGTGGCCATACATTGCATGGCCTGTTGGCGCTGGTGCAGCTGACGAAGCTCCAGCAAATGTTCCTTGAGGCGTTGTTCGGTGAAACGAAAAGCCCATTCCAGGCGGTACAGTTCGTCGCCCGACTGGGGAGGGCGGACAAGGGTAAACTTTTTGTCGAGACCAAGACGGTCTTCCATACTTTCAATTTCATCCAGTAGTCTTAATACCGGACGCGTCATCGCCAGGCTGACCAGATAGGCCCCCAACAGACCCAGTAATGCGGTAATCAAGCCAAGTACAATCAACCGGCTGGTGGTTCTATTCAGGCGCTGGTTCACCAGTCTGTTAATATGTTTCTGATTACCCTGGAGATATACAGAACCCAGCGGATTACCTCCGGCCAGAATAGGCGCAGCGAAGTGATCGGCCTGATGGGTGTTGGCTCTGGACAAATATGAAGGGAGGGTTTGTCCCAACTGGCGGATATCGGGGCTGGCTACCACGACATTTCGGCTATTGGTGATGACTACTGTTTGCACCAAAGGATTGTGCAGTTCTGCCAGCTTGCCCAGTTTTCCACCATCTTTCAGCAGGAGAGGATCCGCTGCCGAGCTGGCCAGTGTTTCTGTAAGTCGCAGCAATTCGGTTTGTACCTGATTGGTGAGATCGTTGCGAACAGAGGTGTATAAAAATATGGAGATAGATAAATAAATCAGGGCCACCAGTAGCAGCACAAAAGTCATGCTTTTGGCCCGCCAGGACATGTTTTGCCAAAAGTGCATCACTGGCTGAAAAATATGTACAACGGCTGCCCGAGTTTTCCAAACATCCTGTTTTTTTGAGGAAGCAGGAATATCTGGTCCTGAAGCCTTGCTCGAACTAGGCATAAGGCAGAATGCTGAAACGCATGAAACCGGCCGTGTCCAGCACGTTGAGGGGCATTTTGGCAACCTGTTGTTTGACCGCGCTGTGTATTCTGAGCGGTAGCTGGCGTTTGCCGACCAGGGTCCATACCGGTGCCCGGCCAGCGCTTTGGACAATTGACCAGATACCGGGTAATTCTTTTTCAAGGGCCATGACAGTAGCTGTACGGACTATGCCGAGTGTTGCACGATTTTCTGCCAGTGCTGTAAAAACAGCATGCTCTGAACCTTCGGGAACCCATATCACCGGCCTGTTACCTGCCAGGCGGAGCAGTTTGGCTTTAGCCAGCGCGCGGGCGCTGCAGTAAGGACTGGCAAAAGCAATGCGCAGAGGACCCGAGGATGGCGCAGCGCTTGGTGACGGCATATCCCTACGAATAATCGCCAGGCCATGCAGATCACGGCGTGGAACCGACTGGGCAATAGGTAGCATCTGCGTTTTTTCCATGACGACCATTCTGGGTGTTAGCAGGGCGAAGTCAAATTTACCAGCGCGCCCATCGGCGACGAAACTCTTTTCGTTATGGGGAATAACCAGCTGCACAGGAAGTCCCGTAGCTTCATTTAACGCCTTTTGCAGCGGGGCAAAAATGCGGTATGCCGCTATCGGTGTGAAAGTGGGCGGAATGCCCAATGTCATGGCTTCTTGTGGCACTTTGGGAAGCAGTTTGACCCCGTGTATTTCTTGATAGAGCGTGCGTAGCGCATTGTAATCCCCATCATTAATGGCTTTAAATCCGGCTGCCAGCCCGCCAAGAGCCTGAATGCTTTTGGGATCCTGCATTTTTGCTGTCAGTAATGCGGCGGTGAGTTTCGTGCGGACGTTGGCGGGCACGCCGGCTGAGGCCGCCAGCAGGTCGCCAGGACCGACCTCGGCATCGGCAATGGCACGTAGGGTTCCAGAACGGATGTAAGGCG
>NZ_JABELD010000136.1 GCF_018853445.1 Acidithiobacillus concretivorus | reverse complement strand
TTGTGGCGGGCGAACGCCCCCTGCACCGGCAACTGGAAAAAGCCCTGGCCGATTTTTACGGGGTAGATGATGCCCTGACTTTTGTCAGCGGTCACGCCACTAATGTCACCACTATTGGGCATTTACTCGGTGCCCGTGATCTGATTCTGCACGATGAATATGCCCATAACAGCATTGTCCAGGGAGCCCTGTTGTCGGGCGCCCAACGCCTCAGTTTTCCGCATAATGATCTCAATGCACTCGAAACTTTGTTACGGCAGCATCGGCGCAAAGCCGAGCGGGTCCTGATTGTGGTCGAGGGAATGTACAGCATGGACGGAGATTTCCCCGACCTGCCGCGCCTCATCGACCTGAAAAAAAAGCATCAGGCCTGGCTGATGGTGGACGAAGCCCATTCTTTCGGGGTCATGGGTGCTACGGGCCGGGGTATTGCCGAGCATTTCAATATCAATACCCACGATGTTGATATCTGGATGGGCACGCTCAGCAAAACCCTCGCCGCCTGCGGTGGTTATATTGCCGGAGAGCAGGCCCTGATCGACAACTTACGCTATCTGGCGCCGGGATTCTTGTACAGTGTTGGACTGGCTCCGCCCCTGGCCGCTGCGGCCCTGACGGCACTGACTATTCTCCAGAAAGAACCAGACAGGGTCCAAACCCTGCAGGAGCGCGGTCAATATTTTCTGGAAGAGGCAAAAAGGCAGCAGATGGACACCGGGTTCAGCGCCGGTTATGCCATCACCCCCCTGATTATTGGCAGTTCCTTGCAGGCCGTGCGTCTCTCTTCCCAATTGCTGGAGCAGGGCGTTCATGTGCAACCCATCCTTTACCCTGCGGTGCCGGAAAAACAAGCGCGCCTGCGCTTTTTCCTGAATGTCGAGCATAGCCCTGAAGAACTCCGGGATAGCCTGATCATGCTGAAAGCGTATGCTTCCTGAACCGGTAAAGCGCCCGGAAAACATTCCTGCAGACCTTTACGCCGTCGGTTTTTCGGCCTGGAAACAGGGGCCGCTGCGGGCCTTTCTGCCCGAGGCGCGACTGCACTTTATCCGCCACACCCAACAGGCACCGGCGGGGGCC
>NZ_JABELD010000135.1 GCF_018853445.1 Acidithiobacillus concretivorus | reverse complement strand
TCCGAAGAATCCGGCAGCGAACAGGATGACCCATTTCCAGGAAAACCAGGCGGAAGCCTGGCTGATGGCCTTCCCGGCCTCGGTTGTGTTCTCGATGACGCCGGAGAAGTTTTCGAGAATCGGGTTTAAGGCGGTTTCCAGGGCCGTAGCGGCGGTTTCTCCGGCATCCCCCATCTGATCCTTTACGGCAGCGCCTACGGCGGTTCTTACGGCCTTGGAGATGCTCTGGACGGTTTGGGCGAGGCGGATGCGTTCCTGGGCGAGGGCTTCGCGTTCAGCGGTCAGGGTGTCGATGGCGGTTTGTATGGCCTTCTGCTGATCGTTGGCCACCGCCATGTAGCCGAATAGCTGCTGTTGTGAGTCCATTACTGGCCTCCTTGGGAATTTTCTGGACGTACTGGCAGATCAAAGAGGGCGCGATCATCGGCACGGGTCAGGGCGGCCTCCATGAGGGCCATAAATTTGTCGTGTGGCCATTCCCCGCGTTCGACCTTGGCGAGGATGGCGGCTCCAACG
>NZ_JABELD010000134.1 GCF_018853445.1 Acidithiobacillus concretivorus | reverse complement strand
AACATCACAACTCAGGACCATCCAGCTCATATTCCCGAGGCGCTGGCCGCTCTACCTCCTGCTCCCGTTGCAACTGCTGCTCCGCCTGAAACCGCTCAAAGGCCTCCCGCGCCTGCTGCTTGCCCGCTTCTATCTCCTGATACTGGGCAAACTGCTTCCGAATGTCTGCAATCCCCTGGGCAATCTCTTCGCGGATTATCCGGTCCCGCTCGGCGCGCGCGGCTTCCAGGTCGCCGGATAGATCAAGAATACTCTGATCTACCGCCAGGTCTTGCCGCTCCAGCTCACCCGCTTCCTTGGCCAGCTTTAATCGTTCCGAAACTTCCTGCTCAAAATCCAGCCTTCGGCGGCTCGGTTG
>NZ_JABELD010000133.1 GCF_018853445.1 Acidithiobacillus concretivorus | reverse complement strand
AGCACCGCCGCCACATCCTTGCCATGCTCCAGCAATTCCGGCGCAGCCTCGATGGCGCGCACCAATCGCGTCAGCGACTCGGCCTGAGGCGGGCGCAGCGACAGGCGGCCCGTGATGTGGTTTTGCACGCGGGCGTTCATGCCTGTTCTCCTTTCTTCTTATTCGGCAATGCTTTCCTGCTTTTTTCAACCCGCCTGACCGGTTGCGCGATGGCGGTCTCGAAATCCTTCTCCACCGGCGACGGCAAATTGCGAACCCGTGCCTGATATTCGGCATACACCGCCTGTGCCTTCGCCAACGCCGCTTCGGCAGTCACCTTGCCCGCGTGGGTCAGAATGTCCTTGCGCGTCATCCGCAGGAAGTTGTCCAACTCCGCCGCCCAGTCGCGCATGGTCATGGTTGCCGCGCCTGCGCCTGTAGCTCCGCCACTTCGCGCCAGAACACCTTTTCCGAGGAACGGATCTCGCGGATGCGTGCGAGCAGTTCCTCGAAATAGGCGCTGTCCTGCCCACCCTTGAAGCGCTCGTCGTCCAGCAGAAAGCCCTTTTCGAGATAGTCTTTCAACTGTTCTGTCACCCAGCGCCGAAACTGCGCGCCGCGATGTGAACGCACCCGATAGCCGAGGTGCAGAATCACCTCCAGGTTGTAGTGATCGACCAGCCGTTCCACGTTCCGCGTACCCTCGCGGGCAACTATTAGGAATTTCCTAATCGTTCGACCTGCTGCCAACTCTCCGTCCTGAAAAAGATTTTTCAGGTGCACGTTGATGGTAGGAACCTTGACTTGATACAGGTCGGCCAGTTGCTTCTGGCTCATCCAGACCGTGCCGTCGTCCAGCCGAAGCTGAACGCGTGTCCGGGCATCCTCAGTCTGGTAAAGCAGGAACTCGCCTTGCCCGGCCATTTGTGCAGCAGACTGCTGCGCTGTTCCGTTGCTCTTCGCGAGTTCGGGAACCGTGGATTTCGTCGCCATCACGCCTCCTCCCCTGTATCGCCAAACAGATCGGCCGTGCCGCTGGCCGCCCTGACTGTTTTGCCCCCTCTCCCTCTGGGAGAAGGTTGGGGTGAGGGCTGGTCTTCCTGTTGCGCCATCGGCAGATTCGCCACATTCAGGCTGTAATCGTCGTGGCCCCATTCGCAGCGCGCCATCACCATCTTGGGAATCTTCTTCAGCGTCAGGTTCGGCCAGCGCTCCGCCGCCTTGGCCGCCGTCACCCCGTGAAACGCGGCACAGCACACCAGCAGGCTCTGCTCCCCGCTGACCTCATCGGACAGCGCCTGCAACTGCTCGGCGGACAGATTCTGCGTGGTGACGTAGATGAAATCACGCTCGCTGGAATGGCCGTGCCGCCACCAGTGCACCTCCGACGGCGCGTAGCTGAAGCCCTCCAGCTTGGCCAGTGCCTCGGCCAGTTGCGCGGCGTTGTAGTCGGGATTGATGACCGGATTGCCCCAGCGGTCGTTGACGATCAGGCTGGGGGCGAGTGCGCAATAGCGGAAGCCGCCACCGCCCTGCCAGTTCACCGCTTTGGAAATGCCGCCGGGGTCGTCGCCGTCGATGACTTTTTTCAGGCGCGGAATGATGTGCGTGTGGCAGTGCTCGCCCAGCTCGACCATGATCCAGCGGCGGCCCATTTTGTGCGCCACCGCGCCGGTGGTGCCGGAACCGGCGAAGGAGTCGAGGACGAGGTCGCCGGGATTCGACGCAATCGAAATCACCCTTTGAAGAAGCCTCTCTGGTTTTGGCGTGCCAAAAGGAATCAAGTCAGGAAAGAGTTTTTTGACTTCAGACTTTGATGTCCGATTGCTACCTACCTCACTATGCGGCCAGATAGTCTCGGGAGGGCGCGTAGCATTCTCCTCGGCGAAAATACGATAGTTGGGTGTCCAACCATTGCGACCCTGTATCCAATCGATTCGCTCTCGCTCCTGTTCGACCTTGGTCTTATTCCAACGCCATGCGCCATCGGTTCCGTCTTGGCGCTTCGGGTATACCTCTTGCCCGTCAGGTGCAGTCAATGCGTAGTACAGCGTTGGGCGTGTCGCTCGGGAGTCTCCCTGGCCACCCATCGCCCGAAGTGGTTTGAGGTAGTACTTGCGTCCGGACGAATCGACTTTGTCATAGTGGTCAGGCGCATCACCCGCAGCGAGCTTGTTCCAGACAGTCCTTGTGATGCCCTTTGCATAAACCAGAAGATGATCGTGACGGACTGAGAAGAACTGGGCATCCATTCTCGGGCTATCTGCTTTCTCCCAAACAGCATTCCCAATGAAGTTCAAGCGTCCGAAGATTTCATCACATAGCACTTTGAGGTAGTGAGCTTCGTTGTCATCAATCGTGATCCACAGCGACCCATCCTCCGCCAGCAAGCGCCGGATGATCTCCAGCCGGTCGCGCATCAGCCCCAGCCAGATCGAGTGCTCCAGTCCGTCGTCGTAATGCGTGAACGCGCTGCCGGTGTTGTACGGCGGGTCGATGAACACGCACTTCACCTTGCCCGCAAACTCCGCCTCCAGCGCTTTGAGCGCCAGCAGGTTGTCGCCAAAGATCAGCCGGTTGTCGAAGAGGTCGTTCTCGGTCACGCGGTGTTTGGCGTGATACGACTTGTCCGGGTCTTCGAGCAGAATGCGCGGCTCCAGCTTGGGGCGCTTCTCCTTGCCGATCCATGTCAGTTCTAGTTTTTGCTTGCTCATGGCATCGCTCTCATAGTTGGGGTGCCTTGCTCGACAAATAATCGAGCAGGCTTTTGCGCGGGTACGCGTCCGCCGCCGTGTTGATATTGCGCAGGTTGGGCAGCGCCGGGTCGGCTGCCAGCATGAAGTGCGTTTCCATCAGTTCGGCCATGAACGACGCGACGCTGCCCTGATTGCGGAAATAGGCCAGCGGCCCCAAACCTAGCAGGCGTTGCCGCCCGAGGTCGAAGGTCTGCTGCCGGAGCTGATCGAGCGGCTGGCTGATCAGTCCGGGAATCGTCGCGGCGTCGATGGTTGCGGCCGCGCCGATGCGTTGGCGCAGGCGTTTCATCATCACACCGATGATAACATGGATGGCATGGCGGTAGATCAGCTTTTCCTGGCTGCGCGCCACCGCCTTCTGCTCGTAGTCCACCACCAGCGTCCGGATGGCCCGGTGGCACAGCACCGCGTTGACCAGGGCCACGCCGGTAAGGGTGGCCGGGAACAATGTCTGGTATTCCACGGATTCCGGATTGGCCAGCCGCGCAGGTACGCTTTTGAGCCAGACGGCGTAGCGCGGATCGTCCTGCCGCGAGGCGAGCACGCGAAGCGCCTCGTCGAGCGAAATAGCCTGGGGGCCAGTCGCCGCCGCTTCCGGGCGGTAGTGGTAGGCGAAGCCGAGATGCGCGATCTCCTGCCGCAGCCGCTCCTGGTTTTCGTCCAGCGAGGCGAAGTTCGCCGTCTGCACCGGGTTCTGGTGGTTGCGTGCCTTGGTGACGCGTTTGCCGAACGGGCCATCTGCCGGGGCCTTGATCAAGGTGAGCATCACCTTGGCATCGCCGATGTTGCTGCCCGGATGCTGGGCCACGAACTCGGCGGCGGACGCGACTGTCTGCGCACCGTTGATGATGGACAGGCCGCGAACCTTGAACTTCCGGAACCCATTGCTGGGGTTCTTCCCCTTCAGTTCAATTTCGTCGCAGACCGCCGTCACACCGTTGTTGAGGTAGAAGAAGCTGCCCGGATCGTCGCGCAGAGTCGCCTTGATGGCCTTGTTGACGTCGGATCGGCTGCTGCCGAGGAAGTAGCGGATGTTGCGCTCGTACAGCGCTTTGCCCTTGTCCATGTGCAGCGCGACCAGATCGGTCAAGCGGGCGATGCCGTAGTACGTTGTGCGCGGGTTCTCGACTTTGGCGTGCTTCTGCAAGGCGATGTCGGTATGAACCGGCGGGTAGGCCTGCTCCGCCAGCAAGTCGCGGGTGATGTCCGCTGCCGCGTAGTACTCCACCGGCTTGACCAGTCGCTCTTCGTCCAGGTCTTCGTCGTCGAGCAGCGCCTGCAAGGCGTCGCGGGCCGTTTGCGATACACCATCGCCGGTGTAGGGCACGACCAGCTTGATGTGGCTGCACGCATCGAGTGCGCCCTCGATATCAGCCTTTCGATTCAGGACGTTCTCGTTGAACGCAGTGAAGTCCTGTTTGAGCAACAGGCGAATGCCCTCGCAGAACGGCAGTGCATCCTCCTGCTTGAACTGCTCGGATTCCTTCAGCTTGGTTTGCAGAAGGTACAGCGTCTCCGACGGCTCGTGATAGTGGATCGCGTCGATGCCCTTGTCGTTGAAGTCGTCCACGACAGAGGCGGCGGCGGCCTGCGGTGTAATGTCGAGCAGCTTGTGCAGGGCGAAGGCGCTGAAGGCCCGAGAAAGCTGCTTCGCCGCCTGATTGGTAGAATTGGCGTTGCCGAGCAACGGCGGCAGGAACGGCACGAAGCGGACGGCGAGCACCTTCTTCAAGATGGTCATGTACTGAGGTTCGAGCGCTGCCATCAGCCCCTCCCGCCAATCCGAGCACGCACACGTGCTTGGGCACGGGCTTGCAGCGCCGCCCGCACCTGGGCGTAGAGCTGAGCGTTGATCTGCTCCCGATCCGCCAGCACCACGGCGAGGGCGTACGGCTCCGCTTCAGCTTTGTGCTCGTCTTGCGACCACGCACTTTCTTGCCGGGTGACTACGACGAACACCTTGTGACCGTTGGCCAGCGCCTTTTTGAAACGCCATCGAGAGACTTGCAACGTGCCGTTCTTGCGGGTGTCGTTGGGTAGCCAGCGGCTGTTGGTGCGCTCGCCCATGCCTTCTTCCCGATTGCGCCGGTAGGCTTGGGTAACCTGATCGAGGCTGCCAGCCGTCACCAGGTGGAACCACAGTTTGGCTCTGCGGTAATCCAACCGCGTGGTGCGCACGGCAGGGCTGTAGGCGAGCGCGACGGTCACCTCACGCGTGCGGCGGCCACCGTCCCAGAAGCTGTCGGGTAAGGGTAGTTCGAAGAAGTGGTGCTGGTCGTTGCCGACGCGCTCTTCAGCCAGCAGCGTGACGGTGTGATCCAGCGAGCGGAAGAGCGCCGTATCGTCCACCCGCCCATACCCGATGAGACGCAGGAGTTTATCGCGGCCTTCGGCATTGTTGCCGGGGTTCAACAGCTCTTCGCAGGCTTGCGGCCAACGGGCATGGGCGCCGATCAGTGCGCGCAGCAGGCTGGGCGAGGCGTCGGGCACTTCGGCCAGTAGCCTTGCGGCTTGGTGGGCGACTTGGGGGGCGGCGTAGCTAGTGCCGATGTCCTCCTTGAACGCCGGCCCCAAGGCAAAGCCGCCATTGAGCGACACCACGCCCAGACCGGCATGGTCTGTGCCACCGCCATTGCGCCGCAAGGCGATGTTGCCAGCATGCGCGACCACGTCGGGCTTGATGGCGCCGCTGGCGGAAGGGCCGCTGCGAGTCAATGGAAACGGCTGCTCCGCCCGTGCCAATACGTGGTCTTCAATTGTGTTGGGATGGCGTTGAGCATTGCGTGTGGCCTCATTCAGGCTCAAGCCGCCAACGGTCAGGGCGTTGAGCGATGTGGCGGGGTCCAGCAGGCGGGCGTGGCCTTCGAACAGGTAGTTCGGGTAACTCGCGCGTGCATCGGCTGGCAACTGGGATGACAGCATATTGCCCGCTGGTACTACGAACAGGACCCCCAGCTCGCGCGTCAGCCGATCCAGCGTGTAGGCGAGCCCGCGAACATGACGGCCATCGTAGACCTTGTTCAGATCGCCATAGCTCAGGTTGAAGATCCGGCAGCCGTATTGCGCATGCAGGTCGCGCACGGCTTCCTCGACCGCCTTTTCGACGAACTCGGTTTGGTCTTGTCCGTCGTCTTCGAACACTTTGCCGGAGAACAGGCGAAGCTGCGGGACGAACTGCCCTTGCTGAATAACACTCTGGACGTCGCCGAACAACGCAAGCCCGCCAACGAAGGTGCCGTGCCAGTGGGGAGCGGTGTCATCGGCACTGCGATGCGGAGCGAGGTAGCCCTGCGCGTCCCCGACCGCTGCGCCGAGTAGCGAATGTCCACGCGTCAAGCCGGAGTCCAGCACAGCGATGGACGGAGCATCATCAGAAGGGGGATCAATCGGAGGAAACTGGTTGATGTCGGTGTGAAGCAGTTGTACGGCCACGCCCAAGCGAGGCGGCAGGTCGGCAGTGCGCACATCGCGATAGTGCAATATCTGCTCGGCCTGCGCACGGTTACAGCGCACGCGGACCATGACGAGCGAGGGTTGCTGGATGTCGTCCAACCGCTCAATGCCTTGTGCGTGCAACCAGCCGAGAAAGGCACGCACCATTTCCTGGCGTTTGTCTTGTCGCTCCTGGGGCCATAGTTCGACATCGAGCAGGAAGGTTGGCGTGGCTGGAAATCCTTGCTCAAGCAAGGCCGCGCCAGTTCGATCCTGGGGTGTCCAGTGGTCGAAGTCTTCGATGACGTAGAACAGTTCCTTGCGTATAACAACGCCATTACGTGCAAGGGTGGCCAGGCGGCTCTCGAACTCGTTCAAGCCGTTATCAGTGGCGAATGCCAGCACGATGGATTCGTCTTCCTGGCTGACAATCTCTACGCCAGGAATGGCATCGAAGGCTGGCACGCTCTTGTCGCCCGCGCGTAGCCGAATCTTGAGCAGCTTGCGGTCATCGAATCCGCCGATGTCCTCTGCCATCGCGCGTTGCCGCGCCTGGCCAAACCGCCCAGCTAATGCGGCACCATGCGCTCTCGGATCGGCAGGAGGGCGAATTCCCGGATGACGCCTCGGGTGGCGCGCCGTTGAGGGCGCTTCTCGCTCCAAGCGCAAGTGTTCATAAACCATGCCTCCCCCCTCCATCGTTTAGTTTTTATGCCGGTATTCGCGGGCAAGCGCGTTATCCAGATGGCTCTTTTCCATGAACTCACGGCCAGACAAAATCATTTCCTTGACTGCTCGCCGAAGAATTCGCTCGATGTCAGCGTGAGACATACCCTTGAACAGTGAAGCCACTTGACCATCGTCGGGTTCGAAGTTGCGTCGGATACCTGAGAGCTTTAGCGCAAGCAGGCGTTTAATCTGTTCCAAGTTTGGCATTTCGAAGCGAACGACTTCATCAAAGCGCCGCCACACTGCCTTGTCGAGCAAGGCTTCGTAGTTGGTGGTAGCAATGAGGATGCTCTCGCCCCGATAGCTGTCCATCATCTGCAGAACTGCATTGACGGAACGCTTGAGCTCGCCATGATCGGCGCTGTCCCCACGATCCTTTGTGAGCGCATCGAACTCATCGAACAGCGCGACGACAGGCTGCTGCGCGATGTAGTCGAAAACTTTTCGCAGATTGGCAGCCGTTTCACCGAGAAAAGATGAAATAACCGAATCCAGGCGAATGAGGACAAGCGGCATGGACAAGGCGTGAGCAATGACCTCCGCCGCTAATGTTTTCCCGCAGCCAGGGGGGCCGCAAAACAGCAGTTTCTGCGCGGGCTGCAAGCCGTACGAGCGCAGCGTATCGGCCCGGTTGTGCTCCATGAGGGTCTCATTGATCGCCGACTGCGTAGCATCGGACAAGATGATATCCTTCTCCTCACGAACGACCCCGCGTTCTTCGAGCAGCTCAAGGCCATTGTCCTTGTTGGTCAGCAGGCTGGGAAGACTGTGCAATTTGCGGACACCGTCCCCAGTGGCGGTCTGCCCGCCG
>NZ_JABELD010000132.1 GCF_018853445.1 Acidithiobacillus concretivorus | reverse complement strand
GCCCAGGAACGGGTTGCCAAAAAGCAGAAATCACTGCTGGAAAGCATTTACCAACAAACCCAAGCCACCCTGAAAATCGGCACGGGAGACATTATTGCAGTGCGTGAAGCCCAAGCCCGGGTGGATGCCGCCGAAGCCGATGTCATCAAGGCCAGTAACGGAGTAGCGATAGCCGGGAAACAGTTACAGCGACTGACGCATCATCCCATTGGCGTGCTGGAACCCTTGGGCCATTATCAGGCCCTGGGACCGCAGCCCGATGATATGCAGAGTTGGGTGCACAGTGCGGTTCAGGATCAACCGCTGATGCACCAGGCCCAGGCCCAGCTCCATACTGCCCAGCAGGAAGTCCAATACCATCAGCGCGCACGCTGGCCGGTAGTCAACCTGCAGGGCGTAGCCCAGCATGCCCTCGGGAATCCCTTTCCGGGGCTGGTCATGAATCAGGCTGGGGTTAGCCTGAATTTGTCCGTCCCCCTTTATGAAGGCGGCAGCATTTCCGCCTCCGTGCAAAAAGCCCAGGCGCAAACCGTAGCCAGTGTCGATCATGTCGCCAATGTGCGCGATGAAGTCACCCTGAACACCCAAACCGCCTTTCTCAATTTGAAAAACAGTGTGGCGCAGCTCAAGGCGGCCAAAGAAACCGTGGATTCTGCCCAATTATCCCTGGAAGGAACGCGCAAGGGCTATGAAGTGGGCACACGCTCCATTATTGACCTGTTGCACACTGCCACCGACTACGTGCGTGCCGAGCAGGATTATAACGTCGCTTTCTACAATCAGGTGATTGCCCGGGTGCAACTCAAGGCGGCCTCCGGACAAATCAA
>NZ_JABELD010000131.1 GCF_018853445.1 Acidithiobacillus concretivorus | reverse complement strand
CAGCCAGCACCCCCTGAACCTTGGCCGCCAGACCATCAAAACCCAAACGCATATCTACGGGTGTTGTCGCTAACCAGATGCGGTTGCCCGGGCTCAACCACATGGGCTTTCAAGGACCCGCACCAGGGTGTGCAACCAGCCGGCATCCATCGGCGCCGTCAGCTTCAGGCGACGGCCCGATAGCAGATGAATCTCTACGGGTGGAACGCATGGCTGAACCGTCGTCAAAGTCACTGGCAAAAACCCCTCGGTCCTAGTACCCGTCGGCTGATGCTTTACCGCTTCCGCAAAGCACTTGCGCCAGTAATGCAGGGTGGCTACCGCGATCCCTTCCTGCGCACAGTAATTCTTGACGGAAAGACCGCTCGC
>NZ_JABELD010000130.1 GCF_018853445.1 Acidithiobacillus concretivorus | reverse complement strand
GGGGGGGGCGCTCACCGCTGCCGATCGGAAATTACTGGCATTTGCCCTGGAGGCCGGGGTCGATGGTCTGAGTGTTTCTTTTGTGGAAAGCGCCGAAGACCTGCACGCCGCCCGCCGTGAAGCCAATGCACTGGGATTTCATCCCTTTCTGGTTGCCAAAATCGAAAGAGCGCGGGCCTGGAAACATATTGATGCCATTATCGACGCGACCGATGCCATCATGGTGGCACGCGGGGATCTGGGCGTGGAAGTGCCTATCGAAGAAATTGCCATTATCCAGAAACGCCTGATCCGTAAGGCGCGTGCCGCTGGTAAACCCGTTATCACCGCCACGCAGATGCTGGAGTCCATGGTACACAACCGCCGGCCAACCCGTGCGGAAGTGACTGACGTGGCCAATGCCATTCTCGATGGTACGGATTGCATTATGCTCTCGGAAGAGTCGGCCATGGGCGATTTTCCGGTAGAAGCCGTAAAAATGCTGGCGGAAATTGCGCGCGTTACCGAAAAAAACCGGGCGGAACTCAACCCCCTGAGTGCTAAGGATCTGCAGGATAAGCCCAGCGTGGAATCTCTTATTGCCAGTAATGTCCAGCACAGTGCCGAACGGCTGAATCCTTTATTTGTGGTAACCCCTACAGAAACAGGAACAACGGCCGCACGCATTGCACGGTTTCGTCTTGAACCCTGGATTCTGGCCATGAGTCCCCATGCGTCAACCTGTCAACGCCTCTGTTTGCACTATGGGGTTTATCCTATAGAAATGCCCAGTCCTGAAAGTGGCTGGGAAGAGGCGGCACGTCGCTGGCTACTCAACAACGGCATTGAAAAAGGCTTGATTTTACTGACACAAGGACCCAGCAAGGGTCACCCGGGTGGGACTAACCGCCTGGAAATCATTCATCTGGATGTTTCTGCCACGCAATAACAGGAGAGTGTTTTATGGATAGCTTGATTGAAGACATTATCGCCCGCGAAATTCTGGATTCTCGCGGCAACCCTACGGTAGAAGTGGAAGTGTATCTCAGCAATGGGCAACACGCCCGCGCCGCCGTACCCTCGGGGGCTTCCACTGGTAGTAAGGAGGCAGTGGAACTCCGTGATGGCGACACGCATCGTTTTGGTGGCAAAGGCGTCCGTCAGGTCATTCAGAACATTGAAGAAATCATTGCGCCCGACTTGCAGGATCTGGATGTGCGCGACCAAAAAGCCATTGACGAAACCATGATCGGTCTGGATGGCAGCGATAATAAAGGTAAGCTCGGTGCCAATGCGATTCTGGGCGTTTCCATGGCTTGCGCCCGTGCTGCCGCTGATTATTGTGACCTGCCGCTTTATGCCTACCTGGGCGGACCCGGTGCTACCCGTCTGCCCGTGCCCTGCTTTAATGTGTTGAATGGTGGAGTCCATGCGCACTGGCAGGGGGCCGATTTTCAGGAATGTATGCTGGTTCCCTATGGGGCTGACAGCTTCCGCGAATCACTGCGCTGGGGTGCGGAAATCTACCATGCCCTGCAGGCTTTACTTCTCGAAAAACATCTTTCTGTCGGCGTCGGTGATGAAGGCGGTTTTGCCCCCGCCGTAGATTCCAATCATGAATCCTATGATCTGCTGGTCGAGGCTATTCGCCGTGCCGGATTTGAACCCGGAAAAGATTGCGGCATTGCCATTGACCCGGCTTCTTCGGAATTCTTTAAAGACGGAAAATACCAGCTACGCACGGAAAACCGGGCCCTGAGCAGTGCGGAAATGGTCGATTATTATGCGGAAATCGTCCGTAATTATCCGGTAGTTTTGCTGGAAGATGGTTTGGCAGAAGATGACTGGGAAAGCTGGAAACTACTCAATGAAAAACTGGGCAGCAGCATCGAACTGGTCGGTGATGATATCTTCTGTACCAATCCAAAAATCATTGCTCAGGCCATTGAAGACAATATTGCCAATTCAACGCTCATCAAGCTCAACCAGATTGGCACCGTCACCGAAACCATCGCCGCCACCCGGCTGGCCCAGTTTCATGGCTGGGGGGCTTTTGTCTCGCATCGCTCCGGCGAAACCACCGATGATTTCATTGCCGATCTGACCGTGGCCCTGGACACCGGTCACCTGAAGTCCGGCGCTCCGGCCCGGGGTGAGCGGGTGGCCAAATACAACCAGCTACTGAGGATTGAAGAAGAACTGGGCACAGCCGCCAGCTTTGCCGGTAAAAAAGCCTTTGTGCGGCCCGTGCGCGGATAAAGGCGTTGACACGCAAGGAACAGCAGCCATGAGCCTTGAATCCGGTGCTTCCATTCACGCCAGTAATGGGCTCAGCAGTAGTGAGGCGCAAAAACGCCTCACACAATACGGACCCAATGCCGTCGTTGAAGAAGCCCCCAAAACCTGGCTGTTGTTCCTTCACAAATTCTGGGCACCTGTCCCTTGGATGCTGGAAGCCACCTTTGTTTTGGAGGTGCTGCTCGCCAAGTGGCCAGAAGCCATCATCATCGGATTACTGTTACTTTTTAACGGGATACTGGGCTTCAGCCAGGAACGCAAAGCTCAAAACGCCCTGGCCCTGCTCCGTGAGCGACTACGTATTCAGGCCCGTGTATGCCGGGATGGCAATTGGCAAACCCTGGCGGCCGCCGAACTGGTTCCGGGCGATCTGGTCCATGTGCGCGTGGGAGATATTGTTCCCGCCGATCTACGTCTTACGGATGGCAATGTCCTGGTCGATCAATCCGCCCTGACCGGGGAATCCATGCCGGTGGATTGTACGGCAGACAGCACCCTGTATTCCGCCTCCATCGTGAAACGCGGGGAGGCCAGTGGCGAAGTCACCGCTACCGGGGCTAAAAGCTATTTCGGCAAAACTGCCGAACTGGTCCGTGGCGCGGGTGCCAAAAGCCATCTGGAAGAGTTGGTTCTTAGTATTGTGCGCTATCTGGTCGCCATGGACGTTTTGCTGGTGCTCGCCATTCTCGCCTATGCCATGGTACAGCACATTCCCCTCGCCAACATTTTACCCTTTGCCTTGATTTTGCTGGTCGCCTCCGTACCTGTAGCCCTGCCAGCCACCTTCACCCTCGCCACCGCCATTGCTTCCTTGCATCTGGTCCATCGCGGCGTGCTGGTAACCCGCCTCGCCGCCGTGGAGGAGGCGGCGGCCATGAACGATTTGTGCAGTGATAAAACCGGCACCCTTACCCAGAATTGTCTCAGCCTCAGTCAGCTTCAGCCCTGGCCGGATATTGGCGAAGAAGAACTGCTGCGCATGGCAGCACTGGCCAGTGACAGCTCTACCCAGGATCCCATTGATTTAGCCATTCTCCAGGAAAGTAGCAAAAGGCAAATCAGTACGCCAACCCGTGCGCAGTTCGTCCCTTTTGATCCTGCCAGCAAACGCTCTGAAGCCACTTTTACCCAGAATGGCCATCTGTGGCGCGCCATGAAGGGGAGCCCGCAAATCATCGCCAAGCTCTGCAAGGATGCAGACTGGGAAAGTCGTACTGCACAATTGGCCGCCAGCGGCGCACGGGTACTGGCTATCGCTGCAGGACTGGATGGCCAGCCTCGCTTTTTGGGTTTATTGGCCTTGTCAGACCCGATCCGCCCTGATGCTAAGGATGTGGTGCAACAACTCCAGAAACTGGGCGTTCATGTTCGGATGGTGACGGGAGACAGCGTTCAGACCGCGCAAAGCGTCGCCAGCACTCTGGGGATTGACGGTCAGGTCTGCGAACGGGGGCAAATCACAGAAGATTGTGGGGTTTATGCCGGGGTATTCCCTGCCGATAAGTTCCATCTGGTCCAGGGGTTGCAAAAAAAGGGCCGGATTGTCGGCATGACCGGCGATGGGGTGAATGACGCCCCCGCACTCAAGCAGGCGGAAATGGGGGTGGCGGTGGAAAGTGCCACCGATGTGGCCAAGGCCGCTGCCAGCATCGTACTGACCACCCCCGGACTGCAAGGAGTACTGGAGGCGGTCATCACCGGCCGTCGCGTCTATCAGCGTATGCTTACCTATACCCTGAACAAGATTGTCAAAGTCTTTCAGGTGGCTCTGTTTCTGAGTCTCGGATTTTTACTCTTTCGCAGCTTTGTGGTCACTCCCCTGCTGGTCCTGTTGCTGCTCTTTGCCAACGATTTTGTAACCATGTCCCTGGCAGAAGATAACGTCCGTCCCTCCCCCCAACCGGATCGCTGGGCAATCCGGACCCTGGTCTTCTCCTCCCTCGCTGTCGCCATCGCCTGGCTCGTCTATATATTTGCGGTCTATGCTGTGGGCCGTAGCCTCCATTTGCCTACTCCCTCAGTCCAAACCCTGGATTTTCTCGGCCTGGTATTCTCAGGATTGGCCAATGTGTTTCTGGTCCGCGAGCGCGGTCACCTCTGGGCATCCAGGCCCGGAACATTCCTCAGCGTCGCCAGTCTGGTAGATATTCTAATTGTCAGTATTCTGGCCATTATGGGTTGGTTGATGGCCCCTATTCCCTGGATTTTTGTACTTTGTCTGCTGGGTGCGACTGTTGTCTATACGCTATTGCTGGACCAGATCAAGGTTCCGTTGTTGACACGGCTGACCCATCCTTAACACTTTAATCTTCCTATCGAGGTGTATTTTTGAAATGGCTATCTCCTTAGTTCCACAATATTCATTCCCCAGCCTTATTAATAATTTTGTCGCAAGTCACTGGACTCGTCGCCACGGCCCGTTGTAGCAGCCGATAGAACAACAGGCCCCGAGACCGTGCTGTGCGGCGGTTGAATCGGAAGACTATGCTGCGTTTCACGCGCCTTTGGTCCAGTCATCAACTGCGAGTGCTCCATCCAGAACGAGGGTGAACGCCTTGTCGTGGGTGATGAGCGTCGCTTTGGCAGCAACGGCATGGGCGGCAATCAGCATGTCGAGCGCTCCCAAGGTGATACCCGCCGACGCGCAGGAGGCCCGCAAGTCACCGTAGACCGTGGCGGCGTGTTCATCCCACGGCAATACCTCTACGCGTAGCAAAAACTCGCGGATGACATTGGCAAGAGCAGCAGGCTGGCCTTTCCTGGCAAGTCCGTAAAGCAGTTCCGCTTGTGTGATGACGGAGATGAAGATGCTGTCGATGGGCAACACGACGAGTCGCTCGCGGACCTCCGGTGGGTGCCCTTTGATGACGTAACTAGCCATGTTCGTATCCAGCATGTAGCGGGTCAAAACAGACCTCTCTCTTCATCTGGCCGGTCTTCACGATCCACCATAAAATCCGCCGGCATCTTGGTGCGGTTGGCAAGTTCAAAAAACTCTTGCCAGGAAGCGGGCTTCGGCGACAGCACAACGTCGCCGGTCTGGGGGTCGCGGCGAATGAATACTTCGGCCCCCTGGAAACGAAATTCCCTCGGAAGCCGGACGGCCTGACTTCGCCCGGTGATGAACAGCTTGGCAGTGTTGGACATGACGAGACTCCTTCTGAGGCCTGTCATTAAATGTATACCTACGCTTGATACATATCAATGATACATGCTTCGCTCGATACAACGCGTTTAATTGGGGTATACATCAAGCGGACAGGGGTGCTGTCAGTTGCAGTTAACCGTTACAACCCCATGTTACGTCAGGCTTGAATCTTCGACGTTTCCGCTTTGTGTATGCGGCAACTGAAGTTTCACCTTGGCGGTTTTTTGGTTGAGGGTGTCGTCGAGGGCCAGGATCAAGCGCCCATCGACCAACGGGGACGGGATCAGATTCCAGGCAATCGGCCAGAGGCGATCCCAGGCCAGTTGGGTGGAGGCCATGAAGAGGTAGAAGCGGCGGGCGTTCACCTTCAGGCCAAAGAGGGTCTGCAGGGAGCGCAGTAGATTGCTGCTCATTGAGGAGGTGAAGGGCGCCATGATAGCCAACAGGATGAAGGGGAACCATTGAGCCCGTTCGCGCCCCAGCCGCGAATCCGAAAATGCCGATTGGAAAGGGGTGAGCAAATCGCGTAGCATAGACATCGAACAGGGCCTCTTGCATTTTATAATCAGTGAGTTAATGAGCATTCATTATATCACGGAAGGCGGCTCTGTTCACCTTTATCTAGCTGATTTGCAATAAATAAAACAAAAAAACAGGGTAACCAAAAAGCGCATAAATAAGTATATTTAATCAATAAATCATAATATTTAATGGCCGACTTTCTTTGTTAACCACACCGGTTTTCCTCGCGGAAAAACGGTGAAACTTCAGAATAAATAACTAGATAATATATCCTGTGATGTTTGAAAGCCGGGACATTGGATTCGCATGTCGATATCGTCCTGGGTTCGCGTCCGAAAACTGCTCTTTGAGATGTCCCGTTTGGATCGGACACGACAGATACGCGTATTACAGATCCCGCTTACGGGTAATGATTTCCCACCACAGCCACCAATCGCCCATTAAACTGAACAAAGGATATCTGAAAGTAGCAGGTTTGTTGTGCTCGAAAAAAAAATGGCCTATCCAGGCGAGCAGATAACCTTGTAATACTGCGACCAGCAACCACCACCATATCCCCGAACCGATAGCTGCGACAAAGAGCACAAGGGCGATGCTTGTACCCGCAAAATGCAATCGTCTTGAAATGCTATTTTTATGTTCGCTGAGATAAAATGGGTAAAATTCCCTGAAGGTCCTGTAACGCTGCAATGTGTTCATGCCTCGGCCTATGAAAAAACATTGAAATCTTTACCGAATTCTTTACTGTTATACTACAACCAGAGGAAAACGGTAAAGACTGTTATGTTGATCTCGTCTTGGCTGAACCATCTTGACGCTGATCACTGCTGAAAACGGACCAATCACCAGCATTGTAGGCAATGCTTAGCCTTTCAGTAACCGCTTCCATAACGGTTTTTTGTTCGCCATTTCGAATTGCTCCGCTGCCGCAATCATCACGTCGGACAACAAGGTATAAGCTTCAATCCAGGCTTGCTTCACCGGTTGGGTAAAGTCCTCAGCCAGTCCCTGTTCCAGAGCATAAATCAAGGCTTCGCCGACATAGGTGTAATGCTCACTTTGCACGCCGTAATCCACATGACTACGCGCCAGATTCTGCGCTGCAGGAACGATGTCATCCAAGTTCTTTAATCCATTGACGACGGTATGAATCATGGCCATGAGTTTGCGACCCTGTTCAACCATATCCCCCTTGAACATGGGTTTGACCTGAGGTGCGATTTCGAATAGCCGGGCATAAAACAACTCGGCGGCCTGATCCGAGATGGGTTTGACTTTGCTGAAGCTGGATTGTACGAGATTAATTTGTTCGTAAGCGTCTAAGCAACCCACCTTCCCAAACTTTCTGACCTGACCGATCCTGCCCCGCATACAGCGAGAAGGGGTGGGTATGACGAAGGAAGAGAAGGCCACATATTGGCGGCAGCAAGTAGAC
>NZ_JABELD010000013.1 GCF_018853445.1 Acidithiobacillus concretivorus | reverse complement strand
CTCGTTGCCAGAAGATAACCCGCCACATGAGCCGGTGTCAGACGCTCAAAAGCGCTGGGGGCGGGTGCAGCTGCGGGCGCAGAAGGAACCACCTGAGCAGGTACTGAAAGAGTGGGCGCTGTGGGCGTCGAAACCGCGCCATTGGCTGCTGCCTTGTAAACTTCACCCACCACCTGATCAGCAAGCCGTTTGGCAGCGGCTGCCGGAAAATAAATATTGACGGTGACGCAAGCCGAAAGCCCCATCAACATGCCCAGCACCAGCAGTGCCTGCCAGGTTCGGTTTTTCAGCAAAGCTTGCTTCATCATTCTGTCTATTCTCCTGTGTGCATCTGCGGGCCGGTTTCCATGGCCGTTTTCAGTCTTGCCAGCAATTCATCCCAACTCACCCGGCGATTGTACCCCACTATATCCACCCTGGGCAGTCCTTGTCCTTGCAAAATGACAAAGCCACCATTTTCGGGATGGACGCCGGAAAGCTCCGCCACGCCATTAGACAAATCAACCCCCATCCCCAGATGACGGTAACTGAACGTATTGAACATTCGCAAAAACATGCCCTGGAAGAAGCCGCTGATCCCGTCCCCCCCGCCCAGCTTGGTAATACTCTGAACTGCCTGGTAACTGATTTTTTGGGGAACCCCAGGGGTCTTCACGGTTTCAAAATGACCCTGAAAAGCTTCGGGAGACCAGTTCAACAAGTACAGATTGCGGAGATTTCCATCCAACACCCCGCTAATGTACCCAAAATGAAAAGCGTCCGTGAGCGGCTTCAATTGCAAGCCCTGAACGGACACGTTAGCCCGCAGTAACGGCATCACGCCCAGGAAATTCTGCACCTGGAGGTCTCGTACCCGCAGCTTGCCGCCAAAAATACCGGCACTTAATTCTCCACTGGTCTGTATTGTCCCGGCGTGATAAGTCAATCGCGGAATGGAAGCCTCAATCGTGCCGGTAAAGGGCGGCCAGTGCATAATCTGCGTCAGGGATTTCATGCTCATCCCCTGCAAGTTACCCTGCATTGAAAAACCGGAATGGGGTCCCGTCCAATGACCGGAAAGCGCCTGAAAATGCAGCACCCCACCCAAAAGGTGGAGATCCACCGGCTGTTGCAAGGCAAATCCTCCAGGATGCAATAACACTCGCACGGCCAGCGGACCCAAAGGAATATGGTATAAGGTGGCACTTTGCCAGTTAAAAACCGCCTGTTCCACGGGTACATTGGCACCCCAGGCCCCATGACTGACGACGCCAGCCAGGCTCATTTGTTGGGTAGAAAAATCACCGTGCTGCAAATCCCAATGCACAGAACGCAAAGCCGGGTTTCCCGCCACCGAAAAATGCAAATGGCCCGCCAGCAAAGCCTGTGCTGCAAAACTGCTGGCTGGCAATAACGGTTTAATCCAGGTCGTAAAAAGGGGTGCCAGAGCGACATCCACATCCTGCAAATGCCAGTCCAGCTTACTCCCCTGAACGGATTCACTGACGGTAAATTTTGCGGTTCCCAGATTCGGCCACTGTATCTGACCCCGCTCCAGATGCCAGTTTTTTGCCGACTGACGCCAGCGACTCTGCATGACGACCGGTCGCGCCGGAGCCGCCCAGTACCAGGGACTCCATAAAATGCCACCCTCGTCCCAACGCAGCTGAACGTGTCCCTGCCAGTGTCCTTGCAGATGCCCATCACCCGACAATTGTGCGGCGACATTCTGGGCTGCCTGCAATCCATCGGGACTACTGAACTGCCCTTTGCGCAGTTGCGCCCAAAAATGGACCGCAGAAATTTGTGACCAGCTAGTACCAGAAGAATGCATCTGCCAACCGAGTTCTCCGCCACTTTGCCAGTGGGCCGGGAGCAGATGCAGGGCGGAAACCCAATCGGTTAAAGCGACTTCTCCCTGGGTCTGTAATTGCCAGCGGCCTGAAGCCGCACTGCGCGCGAGCAGGGTCAGCTTGCCCAATTTTGCCCCCTCCAGCAGAAAGTGCAGGCTGCCCAGCCCCCCGGAACGCCGCACCTGAAAACGTCCAGTACCTTGCAGCGCTCCCCAGGGACTTCCCGAAATCGCCAGGTGCAAGGCTGAACACGACCAACCCTGCCGGGTCTGCAGGACGCAGTTACCCTGTATGGCTTGCCAGGGACGCTGTTTGCCAATCTGCAAGGTTCCGGCCAGAAATTGCAGACTGGCATTTTTCTGCGTATGCGTCCGCAGCACGACCTTCAGGTGCTGCGCTTGCCAGGCAGCGCCCTGAACCCGTGCCGCCGAGATTTCCAGCGTCTGCGCCCATGCCGGACCGGACAGCACAAATCCTGCACAAAAAAATATGAGCCAATACCTAAGTCTGGACCCAGTGGTCATTGGCGAGCGCAAGGACTTTGAATCCTGCATAAGCACTCAGGCCGGAAACACGCCTGTACTCAGGTAGCGATCACCACGATCGCAGATAATCGCCACCAAGACTCCAGACTCCAGGGTTTCGGCAATACGCAGTGCGGCGGTCACCGCGCCGCCAGAAGATATTCCAGCCAGTACACCTTCATCGCGCGCCAGACGCCGGGTCATGTCCTCGGCCTCCTCCTGGGTCACGTCTTCTATCTGACTGACCATTTCCCGATGGTAGATTTTGGGCAAATAGGCTTCCGGCCAACGGCGAATACCAGGTATTTTGGCCCCTTCAGCAGGTTGTACGCCGACAATCTGAATATCGGGAGAGACCGTCCGCAAGTAGCGGGAGGTCCCCATGATCGTCCCGGTGGTACCCATGGAAGATACAAAATGGGTGATGCTGCCGCGTGTATCCCGCCAGATTTCCGGACCTGTACTGAGATAATGGGCTTCCGGATTGTCGGGATTGGAAAACTGGTCCAGCATGAAGCCTTCTCCATCGGCCACCATTTGCCGGGCCAAATCAATAGAACCTTCAATACTGCGTTCTGCTGGCGTCAAAATAACCTCAGCACCATAAGCCCGCATCACCTGACGCCGCTCTATGCTCATGTTTTCCGGCATAATCAGGGTCATCGGGATCTTCCGCACCGAAGCCGCCATGGCCAGGGCAATGCCGGTATTGCCGCTGGTGGGTTCAATCAATCGGGTGGAAGTCGTGATGGTGCCGCGCTCCAGAGCCCGCCGGATCATGTTCATGGCCGGGCGGTCCTTGACGGAACCTGCCGGATTATTCCCCTCCAGCTTGCCAAAAATATGAACACCCGCTCTGGGTGCCAAACTCCTGAATTCGCAAAGCGGGGTATTCCCCACCCAATCTTCCAATCCGCCCATATGCTTCTCCTCGCCTGAACATGACACCATCATAGACCCAAGCCCTAAACCGGGGCTATCCTGAACCCCCTTTAAGTCGGGATTGGAATCCTTGGAATGGAAAACGAGCACACCGAAAGTCACGAGAAAAACACGGGTTGGCTGCGTGCCGGCGTATTGGGGGCTAACGATGGTCTCCTTTCTACTGCAGGTCTGCTCAGTGGAGTCATAGCGGGTCAGGCTAATCATGATCAGATTCTGCTGGCCGGAGTTGCCGCCCTATTATCTGGTGCGCTGTCCATGGCGGCCGGTGAATATGTTTCCGTCAGCTCGCAGCGTGACAGCCAGAAAGCGCAACTGCGGCAGGAAGCCCATGAAATAAAGAAAAATCCTGAACTGGAACAACTCGAACTTTGTCGAATTTATATGGATCGGGGCCTGGATGAAGCTCTGGCACGGCAAGTCTCTTTTCAATTGATGCAGCGTGACCCTCTTGAAGCGCATGCACGGGAAGAACTGGGCCTGACGGAAGTTGCTGAAGCACGCCCTGTTCAAGCGGCATTAGCCTCCGCTATTTCGTTTGTGAGCGGCGCGGTACCGCCGGTTCTGATCGGCGCATTTGTCCCGCACGCCTATGCATTACCCATGCTCTTTATAAGCACTTTGATTCTTTTAGCCATACTGGGGGTCATTTCTGCCAAACTGGGTGGATCAAACCCTTTGAAGGGTGCCTTGAGAATCCTGTTTTGGGGCACGGTCGCCCTCGCCTTTACG
The DNA here is from genome assembly GCF_018853445.1 of Acidithiobacillus concretivorus. Classification (GTDB taxonomy): domain Bacteria; phylum Pseudomonadota; class Gammaproteobacteria; order Acidithiobacillales; family Acidithiobacillaceae; genus Acidithiobacillus; species Acidithiobacillus concretivorus. Next base: position 17,088 of record NZ_JABELD010000013.1, on the reverse strand, counting down.
GCACTGATCGGTCACCTTCTCGGTCAGGCCATCGGATAGGACCATTATTCGGAGGTATTCAGCATGCTGGAAGAAAACGCACTGCCAAGATGGCATATTTATCCAGACCAGGAACAAATCAGTACTCATCTTGCGGCGGCCATCACCCGTATGGCGGCTGAGGCCATCGCCCTGCGCGGTGCTTTTCATCTGGTGGTGGCGGGAGGCAATACGCCGCGTGCCACTTATGCCCGGCTGCCATCCATGGGCCGCGACTGGCAACACTGGCATATATATCATGGTGATGAGCGCTGTCTGCCGCCCGAAGATCCCGAACGTAACAGCCTGATGCTTGCACAAACCTGGTTGTCCCAGGTACCCATTCCAAGCGCCCAGATTCATACCATACCCGCCGAAGCGGGAGCCAGTGAAGCGGCCCGCCGTTATGCAGCGATTCTGCCCGCACAACGCTTTGATTTGGTGCTTTTGGGTTTGGGGGAAGATGGACATACGGCCAGTTTGTTTCCCGGACATGACTGGGGACAGGAAAAAGGTAGCTCTCCCACCCTCAGTATTCTGGATGCTGCCAAGCCCCCCCCGCAGAGAGTCAGCCTCAGCGCCTGGAGACTGCGTCACACGCACGCCCTGTTTTTTTTGGCCTGCGGCTCAGGAAAGCAGGACGCCATTGCTGCCTGGTTACGCGGCGAAAACATTCCCGCAGCAGTGGTGGGGCGTGGCGCGGATGTTTGGCTGGACATGGCTGCATGGCCGGAAAGACTGCAGGGGTAGTTTACTCTATGCGAACCTCACGGCTCAACGCTTCAATAGCCAGCTGATTAAGGCTTTTGCCAACTGCCTGTGCCTTGATTAAGGCTGCGGCATGAAGCTCTGGCGGAACCCTGAGCAAAAGCTTACCGCTAGCCGGTTTTTCAGGTAATTTACTAATTTTTTCACACGCCTCAAGGTAATCATCCACGGCATCTTCAAATGCCGTGTGCAAATCGGCAACATTCTCGGCGTGAAAGCCAATAATGTCTTGTATGCCAAGCAACCTGCCAACCAGGCTATTGTCGCGGTCATCGAAATCAATGCGGGCGGTGTAGCCCTTGTAAGTCATTGTATTCATGGTGTAACTCCGATAGCAGTTAAAAAGTCGCGTGCTTGTTCAACTTGATACGGTTTAGCTTCCTTGGTGGGATGCGGGCGATGAAAAGCGGTAATTCTGCCATTAAATTCAAAACGAACACGAGAACCACGCCCTTCGATAACCCGACAACCCAACGAGATGAATAGAGTTTCGATACGCACCCATTCGAGAGAAGCTGTAGTCGGTTTGGCAAATATAGCTTGCAACGTTTTGGTGTGCTTGGCATTCATGTGGTACATGCTATCAAAAAAAGATATCAATAAAAACAAATTTGGCAGCACCCTGCTACCGGATTGCTAAATTTATATAAGGAGTATTTTTCAGACTGCCGAACGTGTGGCTACGGAGTGCGCCGCTTTTGGTGCGCCATAACAAAAATTCAAAAATCATCTGCTGCGACTTGAAACCTCAGAAATAAAATCATTACGAATCAACAAAATACCTAACATATAGCCAAACAGCACCGCTTTAGCGATATCCAGCGAACGGAAGGAGCGAGGTTGAGCGCCAGAGGTGTTGGGTCGGGGTTGCCGAAACGAGAAGAGCTAACTGGCATGCCAAGAGACCCAATCTGGCTGAGCACCCTCGTTAACATAGAAGTATGCCAATATTCTGTAGCACTGCTCGACTTTGATGCACCAAGCGAGCTGATACTCATCACGATCAAGCGCAATACGAAATTCCTCGATAGACGCAATCGATTCAGGTTGATCATTGAACGTAACAGCGATCATGTGAAAGCTCTAACTTAAAATTGAGTGACGCGCCGCTTTCAAACGCAATGTTAGGAGTGGTCAATTTGATTGCCCCGCCTTGTCACGCTCCGCAAAGACCTCTTTGGCCGCATGGGTGCCATTCAGTGCGGCCGGGAACCCTGCATACACGGCCATTTGAATTATGACTTCAATGATTTCTTGTCTTGTGCAACCGACATTGAGCGCACCATGAATGTGAACCTTTAGTTGTGGCTGCGCGTTCCCCAAAGCGGTTAATGCAGCAACGGTTGCAATTTCACGCTCTTTTAGTGAAAGAACACCGCGTGAATACACGTCGCCAAATGGAAACTCAATGGTGTAGCGGGCGAGGTCGGGGGAAGTGTCTTTGAGTGACTCAATTACTCGCTCTCCAGCATGACCATCAATTTCCTTGAGCTTCTCCCAGCCACGGGCATAACGATTTGATTCCACAGTAAACTCCTGCTTAGGTGTGATGTTATTCTAGAAAGGAGGCGCAGTGGCGCATCCCACAAGGGACAGTTAAGAATATTCCACCGAGAAAGTTATTCATGGAGACTCCCAACGTTCAAGCTCCGCCGACCGGCTACAGCGCATTGTTGGGTATGGCTATGCAGGTTCGTGGCATACAGCCTCGATATTGTGGCCGTCTGGGTCGAGAACGAATGCTCCATAATAATTCGGGTGATAGTGGGGACGCAAACCCGGCGCGCCATTGTCACGGCCACCCGCTGCAATGGCGGCTTTGTAAAATGCATCAACCAGCGAGCGTGAATTGACACGGAACGCAACATGAATTGGTGAAATGTTAGATGTGCCTTTGCTTACCCAGAAATCAGGTTTGGGTGGCTCACCAAAACCAGCCACATCGGTGTGTCTGGTTACTGAAGCAGGGAATTCGGCAAGCAGTTGATAGCCTATAGCGGATAGCGCCCCTGAGTAAAAGGTTTTGCTAATCTCGAAATTACTGGCGAAGATACCCGTATGGTCGATCATATGTGTCTCCAAATACCTAACGCTAACGTCGAGATACAGCCCAAATATAGGCGCGGAGTTGTTCTGCTTGTGGAAACAAGCAACAAGCCCGTCGCTCAATCTGCAGCCGTTTTCTGAGACTGCTTAACCATAGATAGCGCCGTCCCCACCAGAGCGCCAATATTGCCGAGATCGGAAGGAATCACCAGGCTGGTACTGCTCTTGGCCAAATACCCCCACTTTTCGATGTAGTCCTTGGCGAGTTGCATTTGCAGGGCTTCGTAGCCTCCGGGTTCACCAGCCGCCGAACCAATAACCCGGATGGCTTCGGCGGTAGCCTCAGCAACCAGTTGAATGGCCTTGGCTTCGCCTTCAGCACGCAATACTTCCGCCTGTTTGCGGCCATCTGCCACATTGATGTCCTGTTGCCGCTGACCTTCAGAAGTGTTGATTTGCTGCTGTCTTTGGCCTTCGGATTTGGCAATCAGGGCGCGTTTTTCTCGCTCTGCGGTAATCTGCAGCTCCATGGCGCGGATGATTTCCTGGGGTGGGGTGATGTCCCGTATTTCGTAGCGGAGCACCTTAACGCCCCAGTTCAGCGCCGCTTCATCTACAGAAGCCGCCACCGCCGTATTGAGCAGCTGCCGGGATGACAGAGCTGCATCGAGATGCAACTTGCCGATTTCTGAACGCATGGTGGTTTGTGCCAACTGGATGACGGCAGTAAAGGGGTTGCTCGAACCATAAGCCGCCTTGACGGAATCCGTAATCTGCAAATACAGAATCCCGTCTACCGTCATGGTGGTGTTATCAAAGGAAATACAGGCCTGCGCTGGAACTTCCATGGGTACTTCGCGCATATCAAAGCGAAATGCGACACGGTCCAGAAAAGGAATAATAAAATTCAGACCCGGTTCCAGAACTGCGTGATATTTACCGAGTCTTTCAACGACCCAGGCGCGTTGCTGAGGAACTACCCGAATGGTGGTGCGTAAAATCAGAAAAGCCGCGACAATAACAATCAGGATGATGATGAGGGAGGACATAAAGACTCCTTGTCGGAGGGTTGCCGGGGTAGCACCCCTAAATGTAGCAGGTTATCGGTCTTGCCCACGATCACGGCGCGATCACCGGCACAGGGGGCCGGGCCATCATCTACCACCGCCATCCATTCGCTGCCCCGGTAACGCACCGTATAATGCTCATTCTGGTCAGGGCCACGAATCACATCCACGCCCTGACCCAAATCAAAATCCGTCAGTCCCTGGGCTTTTCCGGAGAGCCGGTGGCGCAGCCACATTCCGGCAGGCAACAACACCAGACAGAAGCCCAGAAACACCCAGTGCAAAACCGCGCCAGGCAGCACCAATCCGGTAATAGCGGTAAACAAGGCGGCTAAGGCCACCGCCGCCAGATAAAAAGTGCCGGTGAACAATTCGGATATTCCCGCTACGAAAGCGATAATGACATAAATATAAAGCATGCTAATCACCCACGCCGGGAGTCATTCTCCTCAGTCCATTTGCAAAAACAGTGCTGCCAGGGGCGGCAGAGTCAACTCCAGTGAACAGGGTAATCCCATCCAGCTCCGCGCTTCGGCAAACAGCGGAAGGTTACCCACATTACTGCCTTGGTATGCCGCTGCATCACTATTGAAAATTTCCCGGTAACACCCAGGCTCCGGGACTCCGATACGATAATTTTTGCGCAATACCGGGGTAAAATTGAACACTGCCAGAATAAAAGCACCGTTGCGATCGCGGCGCAGAAAACTGAGTATAGACTGATCTGCGTCATGACAATCCACCCAGGCAAAACCCTCCGGGGCAAAATCCAGGTCATAAAAAGCTGGCAAGTCGCGGTACAGGTGCCCAAGATCCCGGCTTAGCCACTGTATTCCCTGATGCCAGGGTGTTTGCAGCAAATCCCAGTCCAGGGCCTTTCCACAATTCCACTCCGTTCCTTGAGCAAATTCATTGCCCATGAAATTCAGTTTTTTACCCGGATGAGCACACTGATAACTGAGCAGCAGACGTAAATTGGCAAAGCGCTGCCAGGTATCGCCGGGCATTTTATCCAGCAAAGAGTATTTTCCATGCACCACCTCGTCATGAGAGAGGGGCAGTACAAAATTTTCTGCGTACGCATATAGCTGACTGAAAGTCAGATCATTCTGATGAAAACGCCGATAAACCGGATCCTGCTGCATGTAGGACAGGGTGTCATTCATCCAGCCCATATTCCATTTCATGGAAAAACCCAGCCCGCCCACATAAGTGGGACGGGAGACCATGGGCCAGGAGGTCGACTCTTCGGCAATAGTCAAAATACCCGGATAGCGCTCATTGAGCACCACATTCATTTCCCGCAGAAAATCAATGGCTTCAAGATTCTCCCTGCCACCATACTGGTTGGGAATCCATTCCCCTTCGTTCCGGGAGTAATCCCGGTAGAGCAGGGAGGCCACCGCATCTACCCGCAGGCCATCAATATGAAAACTGTCCGCCCAATAGCAGGCATTAGCCAACAGAAAATTGCGGACTTCGTTGCGGCCAAAATTGAAAATATACGTCCCCCAGTCACGGTGTTCACCTTCACGGGGATCTGCATATTCATACAAAGCGGTGCCATCAAAACGGGCCAGTCCCCAGTCATCCTTGGGGAAATGCCCCGGCACCCAATCCAGCAGCACGCCAATACCGGCCTGATGAAAAGCATCTACAAAGGCCCGGAAACCATCCGGGTTCCCGAAGCGGCTGGTCGGTGCATAGTAACCGCTGACCTGATAACCCCAGGATTCATCCAGAGGATGCTCCATCACCGGCATCAGTTCGATATGGGTGTAACCCATGTCCTGCACATAGCGCAGCAGACGTTCGGTAAGCTCGCCATAGCCCAGAAAATCCCCTTTCTCGTCGCGCTGCCAGGATCCTAAATGCACTTCGTAAATATTCATCGGGGCATGCTGCCAATCGGCCTGCGTCCGCGCCGTCATCCAGTCCTGATCCTTCCAGACATGCTGACTGTCCACTACCCGGGCCGCAGTACTTGGACGTCTTTCAAAAGCATTGGCATAAGGATCGGTTTTCACAAAAACTGCACCAGAATCCCGGTGACGGAGCTCAAACTTGTAGATTTCACCCAATTCCAGTCCGGGAATGAACAATTCCCAGAGGCCACTCATTCCCCGGACCCGCATTGGGTGATAACGGCCATCCCAGTGATTAAAATCGCCAACCACACTGACCCGCTCCGCATTAGGTGCCCAGACGGCAAACAACACGCCTTCGACACCTTCATGATAACGACGATGGGCGCCCAGATGTCGATAGGCTTCATATAATCGGCCTTCACTGAACAAATAAACTTCCAGATCGCCCAGTACCGGACTGAACACGTAGGGATCATAAGCTTCGTGCGTGCCCAGGGAATCCTGCCAGCGGTAACAATAGGGGGTGGGCAGGATTTCTCCGGTATGGATAAAAATCCCGTCGGGATGCTGCATGGTCATCCCCTCCCATCCCTGAGGGGTTTGCAGTTCTACCTGAGCGGCCCCAGGCAGAAAAACGCGCTGTATAGCACGATTGTCGGTACCGATCCGGTGCTGCCCCAACCAGGCGAAGGGATCGTGATGACGGGCCTCGCGAATGGCTATTTCATCATGATGCAACTCTTCGCCATGATTTTTTTTTGGTAATTTCGTCACCACAATCTCCTTTTCATCATTGTGATTGAGGAGCCACTCCCACTAAGAGCATAACACATCGCCGGAAAAGACCATTGTTCCCTTTGAGTGCTTGCCGACATCCTCCAAGTTCAGTACCTTTAAAGCGAAAGCACGGGGGAATCCTGTCTATACTCCAGGTCAGGTGTAATACCAGTGCCCGACAAGGAGAAAAGCATGTCCGAAGAAAACCAGAGTGGCCCCAGCAATTCCCCGCGCTTTGTCAGTAACCTTACCAAAAACACTCTCGCCCTGGTCCTGGCTGGCGGTCGTGGTAGTCGCCTCGGACCATTGACCGACTGGCGCGCCAAGCCCGCCGTGCCTTTCGGGGGCAAATTCCGCATTATTGATTTTTGTTTATCCAACTGCATGAACTCCGGCATTCGCCGCATTGGCGTGCTGACCCAGTACAAAGCGCACAGCTTGATTCGTCACATTCAGCTGGGCTGGGGATTTCTGAGGGGCGAGTTCAGCGAGTTTATTGAAATCCTCCCTGCCCAACAGCGCATGAATACTGGCTGGTACAAAGGAACCGCAGATGCGATTTTTCAGAATATTGATATTTTGCGTGCCCACCGGCCGCGTTATGTCATTGTTCTTGCTGGTGACCATATTTACAAAATGGACTATGGTCAGATGCTCGCCGAGCATGTGCAAAGCCAGGCAGATATGAGCGTCGCCTGCATTGAGGTTCCTCTGGAAGAAGCCAAAGGTTTTGGCGTCATGACCGTCAATCACGAAGATCGGGTGACCGGTTTTACCGAAAAACCCAGCGACCCCACACCCACCCCCAACAACCCCGATCGTGCGCTCGCAAGCATGGGTATTTATGTTTTCAACACGGATTTTCTGTATGAGCAGCTCATCCGCGATGCGGACAGTCGCGATTCCAGCCACGATTTTGGCAACGATCTCATCCCTTACATGGTGTCACGTTATCGGGTCATGGCTCACCGCTTCCGTAACAGTTGCATTTCCAGCAATGAAGGCAAGGCCAGTCGTTGCTACTGGCGAGATGTAGGTACGGTGGACGCCTACTGGTCTGCCAACATCGATCTGGTACATGTGACTCCCGATCTGGATTTATATGACAGCCGCTGGCCCATCTGGACGTATCAGGAACAACTTCCGCCTGCCAAATTTGTCTTTGACGACGAAGGAAGGCGCGGCATGGCCCTGGACAGCATTGTCTCGGGAGGCTGCATCATCAGTGGCGCAACAGTCCGGCGTTCCCTGCTGTTTTCCAATGTCCGGGTCAATGATGGCCACACCCTCATCGAAGATTCTGTCATATTACCCAACGTGCGCATGGGTGAAGGCGCTCGCTTGCGTAAAGTCGTCGTCGACAAGGGCACTATCATCCCTAATGGTCTGGTGGTGGGCGAAGATCCTGCCGAAGATGCCCGCCGCTTTTATCGGACGCCCAATGGCGTCACCCTGATTACTCCGGAGTTACTAGGCCAGCAACTACATTTTGTGAGGTGACCTTATGCCCCCCGCACGTGCACTTCATGTCATTTTCTGCTGGCATATGCACCAGCCCGATTATCGCAATGCGGATGGACAGTACGCATTGCCCTGGACGTACCTGCATGCCTGCAAGGATTATGCAGACATGATCGCGCATTATGAGGAAAACCCTCTGGCTCGGGGCGTATTCAACTGTGTGCCCATTCTCGTCGAGCAGATTGAAGATTACACCAGTCAGTTTGAAAGTGGGCATTTTCGCGATCCTCTCCTCATCGCCCTGGCCAGCACTGATCTAAAAACCCTGAACAATGAGCAACGTCATCACCTCATGGAGCAGTGCTTTCGTCTGGATCCGGAGCACATGCTGAATCCCTTTGCCGGATACCGCCGACTCCATGAAATATATACCATCATGCACAGTGATCCGGCTGAACTTTCTGACTATTTGTCCATTCAGTTTCTGGCCGATCTGCTGGTCTGGTATCACCTGGCCTGGACCGGCGAAACGGTGCGGCGCGGCAGCCCCCTCATTCAGAAGTTGATGGACAAGGGACACGGTTTTACGCTCGCAGACCGGCAGGATTTACTGCACTTTCTCGGTGAACTGATCGGTGGACTGATCCCTCGTTACCGCGCCCTGGCAGAAGCCGGACGTATCGAAATATCCACCACGCCTTACTACCATCCCATTGCCCCCCTGATGCTGGACTTTGCCGCCGCCCGGGAAGCCGTCCCCGATGCGCCATTGCCTGAATCCCCTGAGTACCCCGGTGGTGTCGAGCGTGCGCGCTGGCACATTGAACGCGCCCAGGCTTACCATCCGCAACATTTCGGCATTGCCGCCCAGGGCATGTGGCCAGCAGAAGGTGGCGTTTCCGCAGCCTTTGTCAAAATGCTGGGTGAAGCGCAAGTGACCTGGACTGCTTCAGGAGAAGGCGTACTCACGCATAGCCTGCTGCGCAGCGATGACGACTCTGCACCACGCGGTCGGGCCGAATATTTATACAAAGCTTATCGCCTCGAAAATCAGGGACCGGCACTGTTTTTTCGGGATGATGCGCTCTCTGACACCATCGGTTTTGACTATAAAACCTGGTTTGGTCACGATGCAGTCATCGATTTCGTGCATAAACTCGAAGCCATCTGGCGCCAGACGGAAGGTCAGGATCATCCCGTCGTCAGCATCATTCTGGATGGAGAAAATGCCTGGGAATACTACCCCTATAATGGCTACTATTTTCTTTCCGAGCTCTACCGAGCCCTTTCTAATCACCCCCATATCAAAATGTGCACCTTCAGCGACTATGTTCAGGACCATCCGGAAGCCATCAAAAGCATTCCGGATCTTGCCGCCGGCAGTTGGGTCTATGGCAATTTCAGCACCTGGATTGGCGATGGAGCCAAAAACCGGGCTTGGGATATGCTCTGCACCGCCAAGCAGGATGTTGACCAGCATTTTGCCGGACTCACCCCCGAACTACAGGAAGAAATCACTGAACAATTAGGTCGCTGCGAAGGCTCGGACTGGTTCTGGTGGTTCGGAGATTACAATCCTTCTGATTCGGTCAGGGATTTTGATCACCTGTTCAGAATGAACCTGCGCAAGCTGTATAACCTGATGCAAATTTCTCCTCCAGAAACTCTCAACGAACCCATCAGTCATGGCGGGGGACCCGCCGAATCTGGTGGTACCATGCGCCGCACCCATATGGAAGGATAAGCAATGACCCACAGCACCCCCCTCCTCCTGGGCGTCCACGCCCATCAGCCGGTTGGCAATTTTCCGCAGGTAATTGATGACGCCGTACTGCGCTGTTATCACCCCTTTCTCGAAGCCATGCATCGCTTTCCTGAATTTCCCTTTGCCATTCATATCAGTGGCTGGTTACTCCAATACATGGTGCAACACCATCCCAGCACCACAAAACTGCTGCAGGAAATGGTCACCCGCCAGCAGGCGGAACTGGTGGGCGCCGGTGACACCGAACCGGTGCTGGCGGCTATTCCTCATGCGGATCGCATCACCCAACTGGAAGCCATGGCCGACCGACTGGATAAAAATTTCGGGCAACGCCCGGTGGGTGCCTGGCTGACCGAGCGTGTTTGGGATCCCAGCGTGGTTCCCGCCCTGCAAGAAGCAGGCATTCAATATGTGATGGTGGATGATTATCACTTTCTCTGCGCGGGGGCCTCTACCGACCAACTCGGCAGCTTTCATCGCACCGAAGAAAATGGTCAGGCTATAGATGTTTTTCCCATTTCCGAAGCCTTGCGTTATCGCCTGCCCTTCTCGGAGGCCGCAGCCGCAGTGACTTATATCGAAGAAATATCTGCGCATAATCCGGGTAGCGCCGGGATTTATTTTGATGACATCGAAAAGTTTGGGGTTTGGCCGGAGACTTATAGTTGGGTTTATGAAAAAGGCTGGCTTGAACAGTTTCTAAAGGGCGTCCTGAATTCTCCACATATTCAACCCATGCGTTTCAAGGATTATCTGCACCAGCATCGACCCCAGGGCATCATTTATCTGCCCACGGTGTCTTACAGTGAAATGAACGAATGGACACTAGCACCGGATGCGGCTCGCAACTACGCAGCGTTTCTGGAACAGGAAAAGGCTGCGGGTCGCCTGGACCTCCGCAAGCCGCTTATCCGTGGGGGAATATGGAAAAACTTTCTGACCCGTTATCCCGAATCCAACTGGATGCAAAAGCGTATGCTGCAATTATCCCAGCGCTTTCACGCTCTGCCCAAGCGCCAGCAAAGCAAGCAAATGCGTGCGGATTTGCATGAAACCCAGGCCAATGATGCCTATTGGCACGGGCTGTTTGGCGGCATTTATCTGCCGCACCTGCGCCGGGCGGTGTATCATGCCATGGTCAGTCTGGAGGCGCAGCTCGATAAAATCCAGGCACGTCCAGGTTGGCAGTCCATTGACGTGGATATGGATGGTCATGAAGAACTGTATTATCACAATGACGATCAACAGTTGATCATTCGCCCGACCCCCTCTGCTGCCGTGGCCGAATGGGATTGTTACAAACTGCATCACAATCTTGGGGATACACTGGCACGGCGCGACGAGGCCTACTACGACAAAATCCGTCACGGGGCAGTGGATCATGCGGCTCCCACTGAAGGTATTGCTTCCGCCCATGACCGCATCAGCTTCAAAACAGAAATTACAGCAGAAGATCTCGTTGCCGACACCACTCCCTGTCACAGTTTTCAGGAGTGGCTGGATAATGTCGCAGTCACGTATCCGGAAAGCAGCATCGTTCAGGATGCTCCTCATTTTGCGGGCGGTGTCGCTGACAGATGGGCGGTCAGTAAAGCCTACAGCCTCAACAATAAAGGACTGATGGTGCATTTTCGGATAGAATCACCAGCATCCCAACAAAATACGGAGTCTCATCATTTTCATAGTCGGCTATTTCTGGCTATGCCCAGTTGTGATGGGCCGGCGGGACAGTTTTTTGCGGATGGGCAATCCCAGGGTGGCTTCGGACTTCCCATCCAGGGTGACAAAACCCGACAAATTGTGCTGGAAGATGCCGTGATGGGCGGTAAAATCATCCTCCATTGCAATCCGCCGGTGCGCTGGGAGGCTGCGCCCCATATGACCGTTTCCCAATCCGAAGCGGGCTTTGAAAAAATCATGCAGGCCCTGCAACTGGATTTTTACTGGGACCTGACGGCTGGCAAGTCGCAACATATTGAAATACTAACGGAGATCATTGCCTATGACTGAGAAACTGACCATAGGTATTGATGTCGGTGGCACCAATTTACGTTTTGGGGTTTTCCGGGGCAATGATTGTCTGGACAGTATTCGCCATGAAGTAGATCTGCACGCTAAATGCGCTGCGGCAGCGGATTCTGAAAACGCTGCCCAATTGTTTACGGATTTGCTCGAAGCAGGCATTGCCCAGCTCCGCCATCAATATCCGGAAATTGTTCGGGTCGGGGTGGCTGTGCCCGGTTTTGTGAATGCCAAAGGGGTGTTACTGCAATCGCCCAACATTCCGCAACTCATCAACTTTGATTTGCAAAGTGCCGTTCAGAATGCCTGCCAAATACCCGTACTCATCGAAAATGATGCCAATGCTGCTGGATATGGCGAATTCTGGGAAGAAAAACAGGAAAATCCCGAATTGCGCGATCTTTTATACGTCGGCCTGGGCACGGGTGTCGGTGGTGGGTGGGTCCATGACGACCGCCCCTGGCGCGGTGAACATGGAACCGCCATGGAAATAGGGCACCTCATTGTGGTCCCTGGCGGAAGACGCTGCGGCTGTGGTAATCAGGGGTGTCTGGAACAATATGCCTCAGCACGCGGAATCCAATCCAGTTACGTGGAACTGACCGGCACAGCACCAGAAACCGCCGTTATTGCCCAGATGGCCTGTGATGGACGCCCCGAAGCCAGTCAAACCTTCCAGATGGCCGGTGATTATCTGGGACAAGCCCTGGCCAGTATTTTGAAGGTTGCCGATGTCCGGGTCATTCGGGTGGGTGGCGGGGTCAGTGCGGCCTGGGATTGTTTTGCGCCAGCCTTATTACATCGTTTGGACGCTGACTTGATTCCCGCGCTGCGCGGCGAGGTGGAAGTCAAACGCGGTAATCATGATGATCTCGCCGGAATGCGCGGGGTCGCCCTGCTGGCCGATCAGGAACTCAGCCAGTAACTGATGCGTATTGGTGTATTTGATTCCGGACTGGGTGGTCTCAGCACCCTGCTCTCCTGCCTGCGTTATTTGCCGAATGCCCATTTTTTGTTTTATGGCGATAGCGCTCATAGTCCTTATGGCGACAAAACTGCCGGCGAAGTACAACAATGGACTGAAGATGCTTATGCCTGGTTTGTCCGGCAAGGCGTAGATGCTGTGGTACTGGCCTGCAACACAGCTACCAGCGCGGCCGCCATACCGCTGCGGGAATATGCGGACGTACCCATCATCGGTATTGAACCTGCCATCAAAAAAGCGCTGATGCTTTATCCCGAAGGCCGCATTCTCCTGCTCGCTACAACCATGACCGTCACCGGTGAAAAACTGCGTAATCTTTTGACGCAATTACCCAATGCTGCACAACGCGTGCAGCCTCTCGCTTGCCCGGGTCTGGCAGAACGTATTGAATCCCAGAGCAATAACTGGCAAAAGCAAGTCCAGGAGTATCTGCACGACCAGGTTCTGCCTTTTTACTCGACAGACATCCAAGTCATTGTGCTGGGCTGCACCCATTACTGCTGGATTAGCAACTGGGTGTCAGAGCTAACCGGACGGAATATTCCCACCTTGGATGGAAATGATGGCGTGGCGCGGCAATTATGTCGCAGGCTCGACATACCAAACATCCCGGACACGCCACCGGATTTACCCGTTGAAGCATCCATTGATTTTTATTTTACCGCCGCCACCGCTGAAAAGACGCAAACTGCCCGTCGCCTGCTGCGTGCTCACGGGGTCAAAACCTAGTCCATCTGGACCCCATGATCCGTCAACTTCACGCCATATTTTTTGGCCTGAGCTTCGCCCTGGGCGTAAGCCAGATTAGCCAGATCTTCGGCATGCTTGGCCTTGACCACGGCTTCATCATATTTGCCGGCTTTATCTGCAGCTTCGGCTTCCTTATAAACTTTCGGGGTGGAAAGCCACAAATAATGCACGGCTGAAGTTTTTGCCATGGCCGTCTTGGCCGCCGCCAGCGCATGCTGCGCGTCGGTAGCGGTAACCGTCGCCGCCGTCGCAAAACCCGCCATCATCAGGGTGCCTGCTGCCATCACACTCATCAATACACGCTTCATAAATGCACCTCCCTCCACAAGCCTTATTCAGAATGAAAGAACCGAACGGACATGACTCCGCAGCGCAGTCCAGCAAAAATTGTTCCTTCCAGGTAAGCATCTGAAAAAATGGATCCTTCAGCATCAATCCAGCACTCTGCTCATGTTGAAATGGCCAATTCGGGCCAGAATACCCAATACCCATGCGGGCCATACCGGACCATTTGATTCCATCGGCAGCGTCTCTAAATGAGTAGAGGCACAGCCAGCGCCAGGGCATGAATCAAAACACCCACCAGACCGCCGACCAGGGTTCCGTTCACCCGAATATATTGCAGATCGGTCCCTACCCCTTCTTCCAGCAAACGGATCATGTCTTTTTCGGGCCAGTCCTGAATGGTTTTTTCAATATGCTGTGCCAAACCATCGCGCATGGCCGGGGCTAAACGGCGGGCACTTTTTTCCAGGTAATCATTAATGGCCTCCCGCAAGATTGCCTGTTCCGCCAAAAATGTCCCTAACTGCCCGGCCAACATCTGAATCTGGCCCTGCAAACGGGAATCAGGGCTGCCCAGATCCTTGTCCAGCCAGGCTCGCAGGTCGCGCAACAAACCATCTGCATACTCCTGCACAGCCGGATGGGAAATCAGACCATTTTGCCAACGCCGGATACGTTCCTGAAATCGGGCGTCTGTCCGCAGCCGCACAATCGCATCAGCCATCCAGCGATCAAAAGCCAGACGGCGTGGATGCTCGGGATCGTCCTCAATTTCCTGCAACAGTTGATGCGCGGCCTTTACCAGATTTCGCGCGAGATTATCACTCAGGGTGGCCGGGTCCATGAGCGCACTCATCCAGGAGAACAAAGTGGGATAGGCGCGTTTCAGAATGGCCGCTATTTGCCCGGCCAGCAGCCCCTGCGTTTCTTCCCCATCCAGCCACTCGCGCAGGCGCTGAATACCATCTTCCAGTAGGGCCTGATGACGGTGGTCTTCCGTGAGTAATGCCAGAATATTTCCCATCCAGCGCGCCCCATCCACGCGCTGCAGCTGACGACCCAGCGCGGTTCTCAGGGCAATGCGCAATTCCTGGTCGTCACTCAGCGCCAGGGCTTTTTGCAGCAAAGAGGTTAATTGCCGGGCCAGCAAATGACTGCTTTCCGGCTGTATCAGCCACTGCGCCAGCCAGGTGGCGGGATCGGCGCGGCGCAAAAGGCGGACAATGGCTTCGCTTTCCAGAAAATGATCACGAATGAACGTGGCCAGACGCTTCGCCAGACGCGCTTTGTTTCTCGGCAAAATGGCCGTATGGGGAATGGGCAACCCAAGCGGATGACGAAACAGGGCTACCACCGCAAACCAGTCCGCCAGCCCACCCACCATGGCGGCCTCGGAAAATGCCCCGGTCCAGGCCCAGAGGCCCAAAAATCCCTGACTGGCCGAAAACAAGAACAGCAGCAACGCCAGCAACAGGAAAACCAAAGCCCAGCGGCGCATCACCTGCAATTTTTGCAGGCGTTCTCCTGGCCGAGGATTCAGAAGTGCTTTGGGGGGTTCATTATTATCGGCAATCATGTGAGCGAGTTTAGCACGGAGACTTGCACTCTGTAGAAATCGCCATTTAAGATGCAAACATAATTATTGGCAGGGAGTATGGGTTATGCGTCTTATTCTGGCGATTTTTTTACCTTTTATGGTGTTTTTCACCATTGGCCGACCGATCGCAGGCATCATCTGCCTGCTTCTGCAAATCACCGTATTGGGCTGGATACCGGCGGCTATCTGGGCAGTTTACGCCCTGAGCCAGTACAAGACCGATCAGAAAATCCAGAAAGCGCTGGGACGTTAACGGCCCTTATTAAGCCGATATCGGTTAACCAAGATAAGACTTCCTGCTCAAGTTGGCATTCGGTCAGCGTTTGTCTTCCTTAATGACGCGGATCAATGCCAGATTGACGTAGTAGTTGCTTCGTCCTGCCTTGACCTTTTCGACAAAACCCGCTTCGGCCAGATCGTCGAGGTATTTTGTTGCGGTCAGGCGTGAAACCTGAAGATCGCGCTCCAAAAAGGCAATCTTGGTGTAAGGATGCTGGAACAGACTATTGATCAAGTCTTGGCTGTAGAAGCGAAACTGATTCCGGATTCGCTGCTTGTAGTCCATCTGGGCGAGGCTGATCGCTTGAATCATTTTGATGGCCTGCTCTGCGGTCTGTTCCACAGCATCCAGCATGTACATAACCCATTCTTCCCAGGCTTCATCATCCCGAACGGCCTGAAGCAGGCGATAGTACTCCCCTTTGTTCCGAACGATGTAGTTGCTGAGATAAAGCAACGGGATGTCCAGCAACTCAGCCTTGACCAGATAAAGCACGTTGATGATGCGCCCGGTTCGACCGTTGCCATCGTAAAACGGGTGGATACTCTCGAACTGATGATGAATCAGAGCCATCTTGATCAACGGGTCAACGTTGAACAGGGCATCGTCATTGATAAATCGCTCTAGGTCGCCCATCAGGCGGATGATCTCGTTATTGTCCTGCGGTGGAGTGTAGACCACCCGGCCTGTATCGGTCTGAAGATCAGTGCCCGGTAACTGGCGAAAGCCTGCGTCGTTCTGTTCCAGTGCTTCCTGAATTTTCAGAATTTGCCGGTTTGTAATCAACCTGGTTTTGCGCACCTCCTCAAAGCCCGTGCGAAGCGCTTGCCGATAACGCAAAACTTCCTTGGTAGCCGGGTCTGAATACACGCGCTCTAAAGCTTCGCCCTTGAACAATGCATCGTGCGTCGTGACGATGTTTTCGATCTCGGAACTGTCTTTGGCTTCCTGCAAACCCAGAGTATTAATCAGGATGCCCTGGTTCGGGATGGTCCGTGCCATACTCTTGAGCTCCGCAAGCTTACGGCTGCTTTTTACTAGCTTCTTCAGAATAGGAGCGGTTTCGAACCGTACCGGATCGAGCTGATGCAGCGGCCCAAGTGTCATGGTTGCTCCCGAATAGATGAATGGCGAAACATGCAAAGAAAAACAACTCTACCTATACATATCGCGATAAATATGCATATGAAAACCCATTCTTATATACACGTCAAGCATAGTCGGAATAAGATCTGCCTACCGGGTTGGCATTGTGTAGCCCGCTTGGCACACATAAAAAATCCCAGAAAGTACAAGGCGTTCTGGGATTGTTTTTACAAATTATATTTGGTGGTTTTTAAAAAGGTTCCGGGTCAGAACGGAATATCGTCATCAAAATCTTCCATCGGCGGGGGGGGGG
>NZ_JABELD010000129.1 GCF_018853445.1 Acidithiobacillus concretivorus | reverse complement strand
CCCGCCATCAGCGGAATAGCCAGTGGTACCACGGCTACCGCCTCTTTGCTCATGCCTTCGGCCGTTTCTTCCGGAGTGTGGCGGTAGCGGCTGGATTTTGCCTGCAACATATTAAAGGCCAGCAACATCAGGACCATGCCCCCTGCCACCTGAAAGGCGGCGATGCTGATGCCAAAAAACTGGAGAATGTACTCACCCAGAAAAGCGGCGATGAGTAACACGATGGCGACGGATCTGGAGGCCAGTTTGATGGTGGCCAGTTGCTGGGCCGGATCTTCGTCAGCCGTCAAGGCAATGAAAATAGGAATAGCCCCGATGGGATTAAGAATGGCAAGCAGGGCAATCAGGGTTTGCAGGGCGTTATGCAGTTCAGGCGTGATGGACATATAAAATTACCGTGACAGACTGTGCAGTGCACAGAACGCTTGAAAAATGGTGCCTGAAGACGTATTTAATAGGCATATTCAGTTACAACCTAATACGGAGTCGATACGATGCCAACTTATGAGTATGTATGCAAGGACTGTGGACATCATTTGAGCGCAGAACAGCGCATGAGTGATGCCCGCCTCACGGATTGTCCGGCCTGCGGCAAGCCGGGCCTGGAGCGGCAGCTCAGTGCTGGCGCTTTTGCGCTGAAGGGATCCGGCTGGTACGAGACAGATTTTAAGGGCAGTAAGGGGGGTTCGACAAAAAGTGAAGCCGCCAGCAGTGCCGCGCCCGCTTGCCCGGGCGGCAGTTGCGCCTGTCATTGACGCCGCGCCTGCAGCGGGGCTAGATTGTGCGCGGGCCGCCGCTCAGGCGGCCTTTATTATTTACACAACTATACGGGACGCAGCATGCGGACACATTATTGTAATGGCATAAACGAGAACCTGATCGGACAGACCGTGCGTCTCTGTGGATGGGCTCAGCGCCGTCGTGATCACGGCGGTGTGGTTTTCATTGATCTCAGGGACCGGGAAGGGCTGGTTCAGGTGGTCGCTGATCCTGATCAGGCCGAAGCCTTCGCGGCGGCTAATGAATGCCGGAGCGAGTTTGTTTTGAGTATCGAAGGGGTGTTGCGAGCCCGCCCTGCGGGTACAGAAAATCTGCAGATGCCCAGTGGCAAGGTCGAACTCATGGCGACACGCATCGAAATTCTGAACCGCTCCGAGCCGGTTCCGTTTCCTCTAGATGAAGAGGATATTGCCGAAAACCTGCGTCTTAAATATCGTTATCTGGATTTGCGCCGCCCGGAAATGCTGGGACGCCTGCGTTTGCGCCATCAGGTTACCAGCTACGTGCGCCGTTATTTGGACAGTGGCGGTTTTATGGACGTCGAGACGCCGGTTTTGACCCGCTCCACACCGGAGGGTGCCCGCGATTATCTGGTCCCGTCCCGAACCCAGCCGGGTCATTTTTTCGCCTTGCCGCAAAGTCCCCAGTTGTTCAAACAACTGCTAATGGTTGCTGGTATTGATCGTTATTATCAGATTACCAAATGTTTTCGTGATGAAGACTTGCGCGCTGACCGGCAGCCGGAATTCACCCAGATTGATATAGAAGCCTCTTTTGTGGATGAAGAAGCCGTCATGGGTATTGCTGAACCGATGATTCGAGGTCTTTTTGCGGAAGTGCTCGGTATTGATCTGCCCAATCCTTTCCCACGCATGACCTACGCAGATGCTATGCACCGTTTTGGTGTGGATCGCCCCGATTTGCGCAATCCCCTGGAGCTGACCGAGCTGAGCGACTTGATGCGCAGTGTGGAGTTCAAGGTGTTTCGGGAGGCCGCTGAACGCCCACGGGGCCGCGTCGCCTGTCTGCGGGTTCCCGGTGGTGCTCAACTCAGTCGTGCACAAATTGATCAATACACCCAGTTTGCGGCCATTTATGGGGCCAAGGGTTTGGCCTGGATCAAAATTAACGCGCTGGATCAGGGTGCTGAAGGGCTCCAGTCGCCCATCGTCAAATTTCTGGCTCCCGAAGTGCTGCAGGAAATCCTCCAGCGCAGTGGCGCGGCCGTCGGCGACATTCTCTTTTTCGGCGCCGACAGTGCCAAGGTGGTCAACGAGGCGCTGGGGAATTTGCGCAACCGGCTTGCTACCGACCTGCATTTGCTGGAAGGCGAATGGCAGCCCGTATGGGTCACCGATTTTCCCATGTTTGACTACGACGAGAAAGATAATAGCTGGACCTCCACCCATCATCCGTTTACGGCACCGCAAAGCGCACATCTGGAGAGTCTGGCGGAAAACCCGGGGGCAGCATTGGCCCGCGCCTATGACCTGGTGCTGAACGGCAATGAAATTGGCGGCGGCAGCATTCGTATTCATCAGGAAAAGGTTCAGGAAAAAGTGTTTGCTGCCCTGGGCATTGGTGCTGAAGAAGCGCGGGATAAATTCGGCTTCCTGCTGGACGCCCTCCATTATGGTGCGCCACCCCATGGCGGTCTGGCTTTCGGGCTGGATCGTCTGGTCATGCTCATGTCCGGCGCCGACACCATTCGCGATGTCATTGCTTTCCCCAAAACCCAGAAAGCCGGTTGTCTGTTGACTGAAGCCCCTGGCGTGGTGGCCGACAAGCAATTACAGGAGCTGGGAATCCGCCTGCGTCCCGGAGTAGGAGCCGATGTTCAAAATTCCTGAGTCGATTCTGGTCATGGTCTACGCCGGTCAGCAGGTCTTGTTGCTGGAGCGTGCCCAACCGGCAGGATTCTGGCAGTCGGTAACCGGGAGTCTGGAACCGGGAGAATCCTGGCAGGACGCCGCCGTGAGGGAGCTCCGCGAAGAAACAGGATTTGCGGCGGAAGGACTGGTGGATACCGGGGTACGGAATCGCTTTCCCATCGTGCCGCCCTGGCGGGAGCGTTACGCGCCGGAGGTGGAGTTCAACGAAGAACGCATATTCACCTTGGCTTTGCCCGAGCCTCAGGTTCCGCAATTGCGTCATCAGGAGCATGTGAACTTTGCCTGGTTGCCAGCGGTCGAAGCGGCCCGACGGACCGGATCGTGGACTAACCGGGATGCGATTTATCGCCATTTTGGGGCGAGCCTTGACGCACAGCAGGCTGCTTCGTAACGTAAGGAACATTTTGCACGCGCAACAGCGCCTGAGAGGGTGGTTATGGGTGTAGAGACAGTCATGGTGCAGGGGTTGCGGCGCAGTGAAGCGGCCGACCTGGATACCCGCATTCGCCGGGCAAAAGCCGCATTGGGAAAGCGTGCGGTTATTCTCGGGCATCATTACCAGCGGGAAGAAGTCTATCGTCATGCCGATTTCCACGGAGATTCCCTGCAGTTATCCCGGGCGGCAGCCGAGCAGGAAGCTGAATTCATTGTTTTTTGCGGTGTGCACTTTATGGCCGAAGTGGCGGATATTCTCAGCCGTCCTGATCAGGCCAGCATTCTGCCCGACCTGAACGCCGGCTGTTCGATGGCCGACATGGCTGATATCCCCCAGGTTCAACGCGCCTGGGACGAACTCGCGACGGTGCTGGATGTAGAAAAGGAAATCACCCCGGTCACTTATGTGAACTCATCAGCTGCCATCAAGGCCTTTTGCGGGACGCATGGTGGTACGGTCTGCACTTCTTCCAATGCCCGCAAGGTGCTCGAATGGTCCTTTCAGCAGCGGCCCAAGGCCTTGTTTTTTCCGGATCAGCATCTGGGCCGTTGGACCGGGCATCAATTAAACATCCCCTTGCGGGATATGCCGGTTTGGGATCCAGCGCTGCCCCTTGGCGGATTGACGCCCGAGGAAATTCGTCGTGCCCGGATTTTGCTCTGGAAGGGGCATTGCTCCGTGCACCAGATGTTCCAGCCTGCGCATATTGAGCGCTGGCGCCGGGAACACCCCCAGGGGCAGGTCATCGCCCATCCCGAGTCAGCTTTTGAAGTCTGTCAGATGTCAGACGCGGTCGGGTCTACGGACTTTATTTTGCGAACGGTCAAAGCTTCTCCCACTGGCAGTGAATGGCTGGTAGGCACCGAAATCAATCTGGTGACGCGCCTGGCGGATGAGGTACGGGCGGAAGAAAAAACCGTGGAATTCATGTCGCCCATGGTGTGCATGTGTTCCACCATGTTCCGCATTGATCCCGAGCAGTTGGCGGTTTCGTTGGAAAATCTTCTGGAAGGGCAAGTACGCAACCGGATTCAGGTCGAGCCGGAAACAGCAGCCCAGGCGCGTCTGGCCCTGGAACGCATGCTGACGGTGTCCTGACGGCCGCCATGTCCTCTGTCGCTGTGCAGCCGGCTGATGCGATTGGCGAATGGTCGCTGACCCAACGCAATTTGCATCGTCTGCTGACCGCCTATGTACGCTTTTATCAGGGCGCGCATTGGGAGCACAGCACCGTACCGGCCGAGGGCGCGGCGATTCTGGTTTGTAATCATGTGTCGGTGCTGGATCCCCTGCTGCTGGTCGCCAGCAACCAACGTGTGGTGTCCTTTCTGGTGGCGCAGGAATACTACGACAATCCATTGATGCGCCAGTTGCTGGAGCAAACCTACAGCATTCCGGTGCGTCGGGATCGTCGCGATGTGCGGGCGCTGTTGCAGGCCCGCCATATTCTTGAAGATGGTCGGGTGCTCGGCATTTTTCCCGAGGGCGGCATCAATCGCTCAGAAACCCAGAAAGGGGTTGCCTGGCTGGTTCGCGAAAGTGCCGCGCCGGTGGTGCCGGCTCATGTCGGCGGCGCCCGGCAGGCAGCTTCTGACTGGCAGACCTGGCTGCGGCGCCAGCGTCCCCTGTTACGCTATGGAGTGCCCTTGCATTTTCATCGCGATGCTGACGCTGCTGAAGTCATGGGGGCGACCATGAGTGCTATTGCCACACTCGCATGACGGCATCGTTGCCTTTGCGTTATCATGGCCGATATTTCACCAGAATAAGTCAGTTATAGAAGCAAGGAGTGGGTTATGTCCGGGCATAGTAAATGGTCCACCATCAAATTCAAGAAGGCACTGAAAGATGCCAAGCGGGGCAAAATATTTACCCGCCTGATTCGCGAAATTACCGTTGCGGCGCGCGCCGGGGGCGGAGATCCTGGCAGTAATTCGCGTCTGCGTCTGGCTCTGGACAAGGCCTATGGTGCCAACATGACCAAAGACACCATTGAACGTGCCGTCAATCGCGGTACGGGCGAACTGGAAGGCGTAGATTACGAGGAAGTGACTTATGAGGGTTACGGCCCTGCGGGCGTGGCCATTCTGATTGAGACCATGACCGACAACAAGGTCCGTACCGTGGCGGAAATCCGCCATATTTTCTCCAAACGCGGGGGTAATATGGGAACCGCTGGTTCCGTTGCCTATCAGTTCAAAAAGCTGGGATTAATTGTTTTTCCCGGCGATGCTGACGAAGACAAAATTCTCGAAGCGGCACTGGAGGCGGGGGCCGAAGACGTGGTCAATGAAGGTGAGCGGATTGCTGTCTATACGGCGGCTACGGACTTGCATAGCGTGGTCCTGGCACTGGAAGCCGCCGGTTTGCAGCCGGAAGAAAGTGAATTGACCATGATTCCGGAAAACACGATTGAGGTGAGTGGAGAGGATGCAGAAAAACTGCTGCGTCTTATCGACTTCCTGGAAGAAAACGATGACGTACAAAATGTGTACGCCAACTATGAAATCAGCGAGGCGGAAATGGCCCGCCTAGAAGCGGCATCCTGAATTTTTCCAGACCACCCGGATACGGCCTTGCGCATCATCGGTATTGATCCGGGCTCTTTGCGCACCGGCTATGGCATCATCGAGTCGGATGCGCGTGGTGAGTTGCAGCATGTGGCTCATGGCTGCCTGAATGTGGCCGGCCGGCCGTTTCTGGAGCGCATCGGTGCCATTTACCGGGATTTGGCGCAGGTGTTGGCCGAGCACCGACCCGATACGGCAGCCATTGAGCAGGTTTTCATGGCGCGTAATGCGGATTCTGCTCTGAAACTGGGTCAGGCCCGGGGTGCGGCGCTGGTGGCACTGCTGGAAGCGGGCCTGCCGGTGGAAGAATACACCGCCCTGCAAATTAAAAAAGCGTCGGTGGGAGCTGGACATGCAGACAAAACGCAAGTTCAGAGCATGGTGCGCTGGCTGCTTCATCTGGACAAAAATCCTCAGGCCGATGCGGCTGACGCCTTGGCTTGTGCCATTTGTCATGCCCATCATGCCCGGACCCAACAGCGTTGGCAGGCGGCTGGCCATGTCTGATTTTTTAGAAAGAGGACGCCCATGATTACCTCATTGCGCGGGATCATTCTGCAGAAGCGTCCACCCTGGCTCTGGCTGGAAGTCCAGGGAGTGGGGTATGAGCTGGAGATGCCCCTGTCCAGCTTTTACCAAATGGTGGACGCTGGCGAAACCCTGTTGGTGCATACCCATCTGACCATTCGCGAAGATGCCCATCTGCTCTATGGATTTATGAGCGTGGCTGAGCGCGATACTTTTCGCTTGTTGATTCGTGTTAATGGTATTGGTGGCAAAGTGGCACTGGCCTGCCTCTCGGGTCTGCCAGCAGAAAAGCTGGGTCAAGCGGTGGCGGAAGGCAATGTGGCACAGCTGACGGCCATTCCCGGTATTGGTCCAAAAACCGCAGAAAGACTGGTGGTCGAGCTACGCGATAAAATGGGTGGAATCAGTGCGTTGCCTACCAGCAAAGCCGTGTCTGGCGATCCGCGTCAGGAAGCTATTGCAGCACTCCTGACATTAGGGTATAAGCCTGCACAGGCCAGTCAGACGATTGGCAACCTGGGCGATGGATTGGGTCTTGAAGACTTGATCCGTCAGGCTTTGCAACAACTTTCACGCCATTGATTTTATGGAACCCGCCAGCATCGCGATGGTCACAACCCCATGATGGACAGAGGCCCCCTCAATCCCCAGGAAACCCACACCGACGCAGTGGATCGCGCCCTGCGCCCGCGTTTGCTGGCGGATTATATTGGCCAGGCGCGGCTCCGCGAATCCCTTAGTCTTTATATTGACGCGGCCAAAGGCCGTGATGAAGCCCTGGACCATGTATTGCTCTTCGGCCCCCCAGGCCTTGGAAAAACCACTCTCGCACACATTATTGCTCAGGAAATGGGTGCGGGTCTGAAAGTCACCTCGGGTCCGGTTCTGGATAAGCCGGGAGATCTGGCCGCCATTTTGACCAATCTGCAACCCCATGATGTGTTATTTGTCGATGAAATTCATCGCCTCAGCCCCGTGGTCGAAGAAATTCTCTATCCGGCTCTGGAAGATTACGAGCTGGATATTTTGATTGGCGAGGGCCCCGCCGCCCGTTCCATTAAAATCAGTCTGCCCCCCTTTACCCTGATCGGAGCCACCACCCGGGCGGGCTTGCTCACCTCGCCATTACGTGACCGATTTGGCATCAGTTTTCATCTGGAATTTTACAGTGACGCAGAATTGACCCAGATTGTGACCCGTTCGGCCAATATTCTGGGGACTACCCAGGATTTGCGGGGTGCCCAGGAAATCGCCCGGCGTGCCCGGGGAACCCCGCGCATCGCCAATCGCTTGCTACGGCGGGTGCGAGATTTTGCCCAGGTGCGGGGCAACGGAGAAATTGATCAAGGCACCGCAGAGGCCGCGCTGACCTTGATGGAAGTCGACCAGCATGGTTTTGACGGTCAGGATCGTAAGCTGCTGCAAGCCGTCATCGAGCGTTTTGCCGGTGGTCCAGTGGGGGTGGAAAGTCTGGCCGCAGCCATTGGGGAAGAGCGCGGAACCATCGAAGATGTGCTGGAACCCTTCCTGATTCAGCGCGGTTACCTGATACGTACGCCGCGTGGTCGCTGTGCCACGGAAATGAGTTATCTGGCGTTGGGTTTAGCGCTACCCAAGGTTGGCGGGGGACTTTTCGATGGGCTCTGATGCCGCTGAGAGCGTCTTTCAGGTCCGCGTTTATTATGAAGATACGGATCATGGCGGGGTGGTGTATCATGCCAACTACTTACGCTTCATGGAGCGCGCCCGCACGGAAATGCTGCGCGAAAAAGGTTATGAACTGGATGCGCTGGAACGCGATCCCGGCATTTTTTTTGTGGTGCGGCGGGCGCATCTGGATTTCCGTGCCCCGGCTCGTTTTAATGACCTGCTTCAGATTAAATCGGCCATCATTCACAAGACCCCGGTTCGTATGAATTTTCAACAACATATTTCAGTGAAAGAAAAGCACTTGTGCAGTGGCGAGGTGGAAGTGGTCTGCCTGGAAGCCGAGACTTTTCGTCCCCACGTCATTCCTGCAGAACTTCTGCAGGCCTTTCCCCTCAGTGTTCACCCGTGAGATTTTATGGATCCTCAAACTGTCACCCATCCCGCAGCTTCTCTTTCCGTAGCCCATCTGGTGCTGAATGCCAGCCCTGTTGTCCAGATCATACTGGTACTTTTGGTCATCGCCTCTATTGCTTCCTGGACCATCATTTTTGAAAAATGGGCGGTATTTGCTGGTGCTTTCAAGGCCCTGACCCGTTTTGAGAAACGCTTCTGGAGCGGCGGCGAAATGAGCCAGATTTATCAGCATGTTTCCGGCAACACCAATCTGGAAACCGGAGCCGGCAGTATTTTCTGTGCGGGTTATGAAGAATTTCAGCGGCAGCGCGGCAAAATTCGTCCCAGTGATGCCCTCGATGCTGCTCGCCGCGCCATGCGTGTGGCCCAAATGCGCGAAGTGGGCCGTCTGGAAAATCGTCTGGCTTTTCTGGCCTCGGTGTCTTCTGTCAGCCCCTTCGTTGGTTTGCTGGGCACCGTTTGGGGCATCATGACCGCTTTCATGCATATTGGTGTCGCAGGGCAGGCCACCCTGGCGACAGTCGCCCCCCCGGTTGCCGAAGCCCTCATTGCCACGGCGGCTGGCCTTTTTGCGGCCATTCCGGCAACGGCTGCCTACAACCGTTACATTCACAAACTGGACAAGCTGGATGCCCAGTATGAGGTGTTCATGGATGAGTTCACCAACATCCTGCATCGTCAGGTACCCGAGACCAAGCCATGAAAAGAAGGCGTTTGATGGCGGAAATGAACGTCGTTCCCTATATCGACGTGACTTTGGTGCTATTGGTGATTTTTATGCTCTCGGCGCCGCTCCTGACCCAGGGTGTGAATGTTAACCTGCCTAAGGGCGTCACTAAACCCGTCTCGGACAAAACCCCGCCGGTGCTGATTTCCGTAACGCGGCAAGGGACCATTTCCGTGCAGTTCAAAGACAGTCACAGTTCGGTAGCACTGGATGATCTGGCTACGGATGTGCGCCATATTGCCACTTCCAGTCATGGTCAGGTGCAGGTACTGGTAGGGGGTGATGCGCATGTGGATTATGGCAAGGTCATGGCCGTGATGGCACGGCTGCAGGAAGCCGGTATTTCCCATGTCGGCCTGCTGACCCGCCCGGAGGGCCATTGAAAGAGCGTCAGTCTTTTTGGCCTTTGCTTCTGGCCATTATTCTCAATGCGGCCATCCTGTTTGCCCTGTTCTGGACTTTTCATGTGCAGGTGCCACCAAGTAGTGGCAACAAACCCATGCAGGCCCAGCTGAGCAGCAGTATGCCTATGGCCGCCATGTCTGCCCCGGTTCCGCAACCGGCACCTGCCCCTCAGCCTGCACCCAAACCAGTACCCAAACCGGTGCCTAAACCCGTTCCTGTTCCTAAGCCAACTCCCAAGCCGGTTCCCAAACCGGAGCCCAAACCGGTGACGCCGCCCCCGCCTACAGCGGCGCAAATTGCCGCTGAACAGGCGGCAAAAGCTGAAAAAGCGGCCAGACAGAAGGCGGCACAAATTGCGGCGGCACGCGCGGAGCAGGAAAAGCATGCCGAAGAGCTGGCTGCACGGCAAAAAGCCGCCCGGGAGGCCAAGGTGCAAGCGGCGGCAGCCGCTCAGGAAAAGGCTGCGCAACAGGCTGCCGCTAAAGCTGCCGAGGAAAAAGCAGCGGCGGCCCGCGCTGCAGAAGTCAAAAAACAACTGGCAGCCCAGGCGGCCCAAGCAGCAGCTGCCGCACGCGCTAAAGCCTTGCAGCAGCGCATGGCCGAAGCAAAAGCCAAGTTGCAGGCCGAAGCCAACATGGCCGCTGCCCGCGCCCAGCAGGCCTCGGAAAATCAGCGTCTGATCGGCCTATTCGAGCAGCAGGTCACTACTAAGGTTTACAATGCCTGGAATACTAATTTTGCTGCGGCTCTGTCCTGCGTGGTTGAAATTCAACTGAATCCCGAGGGACAAATAATTGGTCAACCGCAAATCGTGCGCTCCAGCGGTAACCCGCAGTTCGACAGAGCAGTTATCCAGGCGGTGGAACAGGCTGCACCTTTTCCACCACCTATTGGCCTTTCTTATTCACTGTATAAAGTCGTAGATCTTAAATTTAACGCGGAGGATCTCAATCATGGCTAAACGCTTATGGGCTTTGGCCCTGTTTCTGCTGGCTTCAGCATTTGTGTTGCCCGCCCAGGCTGCTCTCACCGTAGAAATCACCAAAAGTGTGGCCTCGGCCTTGCCCATTGCCATACCTTCTTTTGGTCCGGGCGTGCCGGGACAGCCTTCAGTAGCCGCTGTGGTGCGCAATGATTTGCGCCACAGTGGTTTGTTTCGGGTGATTGAGCCAGCGGGTTATCCCAGTGATCCCCGCGCCCCGGGTGCCGTCAAGGCTTCCGAATGGACTGCTGTGGGGGCTACTGGCCTTGCGGTGGGTTCGGTGCAGCCCCTGAATGGCGGTTATGCGGTCAGTGTTTATGTCTATAATGTCAGCACGGGGCAGGAGTTGACGGCGCGGCGTTTCACCTGTTCGGCTGCTGAATTGCATATGACCGCGCATCACGTCGCCGATGTCATTTATCAGGCTTTCACCGGAAAACCCGGTCCTTTTGCCAGCCGTATTGCCTATGTGCGGCAGACCGGTAATACCTATGAATTGCTGGTGGCCGAATCAGATGGCTGGAATCCGCATCCCATTGTTCGCGGCATTATGCCGGTATTTTCGCCGGTGTGGTCACCCAACAACCACCGCCTGGCTTATGTCACCTACGCCAATGCCCGCGCCATTATTTACGTGCAAGATCTGGCCACGGGAAAACGCCAATCCATCGCTCCAGGTGGTGAAATTGTCAGCGCCCCGGCTTTTTCACCCAATGGTCAGGAAATTGCCTACGCACGCTCCTCAGGCGGACATACCGAGCTGTATGTGGCCAATCTGCAGACCGGGCAGCGGCATCAGTTGACCAATGATGATGCCATCAATACTTCCCCTACCTGGTCACCCAATGGCAGTCAGATTGTGTTTGTCTCGGATCGCGCGGGTGGGCCGCAGATTTATGCCATGAATACCAATGGCGGCGACATACATCGTTTGAGTTACAGCGGCGGTTACAATGCCGGACCTGAGTACTCACCCACAGGAAATGCCATTGCCTTTATTCATCGCACGGATGGCGTTTATGCCTTGGCGGTGATGAATCCCAACGGCAGCGACCTGCGGGTACTGGATGCCCAGGGTAATTGTGATCATCCGAGTTTCGCGGGTAATGGTCAGATGATTTTGTATGGCACCCAGCGGGGTGGCCGCAAGGTTCTGGCAGAAGTCAGCCTGGATGGTAAAACCATGGCCATATTGCACAGTGACGTCGGTCAGGACAGCCAGCCCGCCTGGTCACGGTAAAGGTTTGTTTTATGAACTAGCACACGCATCAGCCCAACGCTTTCAGCCTTTGGCTGATGCATGCTACCGACGCAATGGCTGTTTCACCGGAACACAGGGTCCGCAGGTGACCATCCGCCCTAGTAAGAATGTGGTAGTTGACTTTAAGCATTCATTTACCTCACAGTTCGGTGGAAGGGTGCCTAACTGTCAATCAGGTCTCGAATCAGCGATTGGCTTGCTAAAAAGTTTCTGATGCCTCCAAGTCTGTAATTCCCTGTCATTATCCGGGCATGCAACCAACAACGGTAACCGATGGAAAACGTCTTCAATTTTCGCGAACAACTCATAGAAGAATACAGTACGTTTTCTCGCAGTTTTGCGCGTATTGACGCTGCGGACATCCGCGAAACGGTGCAGCGCGAATATGACCAGGGTCGCTACTGGCCAGATCCTCTCATCCAGATCAACCCCAACTACAAGCGCGGGCATACCATCCAGGAACTGGTCAAAGAAGGTCTTCTGCACCGGGCTTGCGCCGATATTTTCCAAGTAGGTAAAGCGGAAGGACGACCACAGCCGCTCCAGCTCTATACCCATCAGGAACAGGCGCTGGCCAAAGGCCGGCAGCAACAAAGCTATGTGGTCACGACGGGCACCGGCTCCGGAAAATCCCTTTCCTTCTTCATCCCTGTCATTGACAGCATTCTGAAAGGAAAAGAGGCTGATGGTGACAGGACTCAGCGTACCCGCGCCATCGTCATTTATCCCATGAACGCGCTGGCCAACAGCCAGTTGGAAGAGCTTCACAAATTTCTGTACGGCTATGCCGCCGATCAGCAGCCCTTCACCGTCGCCCGTTACACCGGACAAGAATCCTCTGCTGAACGCCAAAACATAGCAGACAACCCGCCCGACATTCTCCTCACCAACTTCATGATGCTGGAACTCATCCTCACCCGTTTTGATCAGGACGACCGCCGCGTCGTCGAGCATTGCCACGGGCTGGAGTTTTTGATTCTCGACGAACTGCACACCTATCGGGGGCGTCAGGGCGCTGACGTGGCTCTGCTGGTGCGCCGTCTGCGTGAACGCCTGCAGGCCCAGCACCTCGTGTGCATAGGCACTTCCGCCACCATGTCCAGCATGGATGCCCAGGCAGATCGCAACAACACGGTCGCTGACGTGGCCAGCAAGCTTTTTGGCACACGGATATCGGGGCATGACGTGATTGGCGAAACGCTGGAACGAGTGACGGACCCATTCAAGGACGTCTCTGTCATTCAAGCCGCGCTGCCTGCCGCCATACGCCGGGAACACCATAGCTGGGCCGATTTCTCCTCTTTTCAGGCAGACCCCTTGGCCATTTGGGTGGAGCTGAATCTGGGTATCGAACTGCGTGAAAATGAACCCCCGCGCCGCGCACAACCCATGAATGTCAAAACGGCCAGTGAAAAACTGGCGGCAGACAGCGGCTGTTCCGTGGAGGAGAGCCGCAGCGCCTTACAACGATTCCTGCTGGCCGCCCATGAGATCCACACGCCCCAGGGACGCCCCCCTTTCGCCTTCAAATTGCATCAGTTCATCAGCGGCCCCGGCAAGGTGCTCACTACATTGGAAGCCCCTGGTACCCGCTACGTCACCCTCGACGCCCAGCGCTTCGCCCCCGGTCGGCAAACGGAAGGGGTGGAACTCTATCCGGCGCATTTTTGCCGGGACTGCGGTCAGGAATACCACCCGGTCTGGCATGCCAAAAATGATTCGGCAGGCTATCGGCCCCGCGAAATTGACGACATCACTGCCGACGACAATGAAGATACCGCCTATGGCTTTCTTTGCCCGATCCGCGCCGATCAGCAGTACCACGGTCACCTGGAGGACCTGCCGGAAAACTGGCTGGATTTCACCCGTGTCGAGGTGAAGGTCCGGCAAAACTACAAAAAGGCGATCCCGCAACCAGTGCGCGTCAATGCCCAGGGACAGGAAGGGCATGGCGAGCGTTACTGGCACATCCCCGGCAAATTCCGCTTTTGTCTCAAGTGCGGTCAGGTCCATGAGGCCCACGGCAAGGACATCAACCGCCTCGCCAGTCTTTCCGGTGAGGGCCGCTCCTCGGCCACCACCATGCTCACCCTCAGCGCCCTCCGTTTGCTCTTCAGTGCTCCTGAGCCGCTGGCTGGCCGCGCCGACCCGCGCAAGCTGCTGGGGTTTACGGACAACCGGCAGGACGCCGCTTTACAGGCGGGGCACTTCAACGACTTCATTTTTCTGCTGACCCTGCGTTCCGGCCTCATCGGCGCACTGCAAAATGGCAGCGGCCTGCTCAACGAGGAACAACTGGCCGACGCCGTATTCAAAGCCCTGGGGTTTGATCAGATCAACGAGGCCACTCTGGTCGAATATCTGCGCAACCCCAAACTCATGGGCTTGGCACGGCAGGAAGCGCAAAGAACGCTGCGCTTCATCATCGGTTACCGTCTGCTCCGCGATCTGCGCCGGGGCTGGCGGTTCAACAATCCCAATCTCGACCAGCTTGGCCTGATCAACATCCGTTATCGCGGCCTGGACGAATTCAGCGCCACGGACAGCCTCTTTGCCCAGAACGCCAGGCTGGCCGCACTGTGTGGACCCCCTCGCGCGGCGCTCTGCCAGATCGTCTTTGACGTCATGCGTCGTGGCCTCTGTCTGGAAAGCCGTTATCTGGATGCCGTCGAGCAGGACAAGGCCCGAAACAGCGCCTTCACCACCCTCAATGACCGCTGGGCCTTCGCGGCCGATGAATCACTGGAAACAGCGAGAACCCTGATTTTCGGCAAGCGACCGGAGTATAAGGGGAAGGCCCGTACCAACCACCTGATCAGCGGCGGACCGCGTTCCCGGCTGCTCCGTCAGGTCAAAAATGCCACCTTCTGGAAAGACAGCGCCTGGGCCGGTCAGGTAGCCCAGTGGAAAGACGCCGAATGGGCCGAACTGATCGAAGCGATGCTCCAGGCCGCCAACCTCTATGGTTATGTGCAGAAGCATCCCGTGGAAAACCATCTGGTGGGTTGGCGACTGAACGCGGGCGCCCTCGACTGGTGCCTGACGGGCGACGAGCCGGACACCGACAAGCGCCAGTCCAATGGCTTCTTCCGCCAGCTTTATCTCAACATCGCCAATCTCCTGCGTCAGCCGGAACACCCGCTTTTCGCCTTTGAGGCGCAGGAGCATACCGCGCAAGTGGATTCCGCGCGCCGCCAGTTACTGGAACAGCGCTTCCGCTATACCGAAAAAGACCGCCACGACTGGGCCAGCAATCCCGCTCATGAGGCGCCTCTGGAGCGCTTGCCGGTCATGTTCTGCTCCCCCACCATGGAGCTGGGCGTCGATATTTCGGCCCTCAATACGGTCTATCTGCGCAATGTGCCGCCCACCCCCGCCAATTATGCCCAGCGCAGCGGTCGTGCCGGACGCTCCGGCCAGCAGGCGCTGGTCATCACCTACTGCGCCGCCCAGAGCCCCCACGATCAGTGGTTTTTTCACTATGCCAACGAGATGGTCCATGGCGTGGTCAAGTCGCCCACCCTTGATCTGGCCAATCGCGATCTGGTGGAGAGCCATCTGCATGCGGTCTGGCTGGCCTGCGCGGAAATAGACCTCCCTTCCGGCATCAACGAACTGCTGGATCTCGACCTGCAGGACAAGCCACTGAAACCGCACTACCAGGACTGCCTCGGCAACGCCACTGTTCAGGACCGCGCCCAGGAGAGCGCCGCGCGGGTCATCGATCAGCTCCACGACGAACTGCAGGACAGCGACTGGTTCTCCCCGGATTATGTGCAAAAAGTCATCGCCACGGCGCCCCAGAGCTTCTCCGGGGCACTGCAGCGCTGGCGGGTGCTCTTTGATTCCACCCGCACGCAGATGGACATGGCCGATCAGATCGTCAAGAGCCACACCGCCTCCCACGGCGAGCGACAGAACGCCCAGCGCCGTTATGGGGATGCCGCCCGGCAATATGCGGTCCTGCTCAAGACCGGCAACACCCAGAACGCCGACTTCTACACCTATCGTTACCTGGCCAGCCAGGGCTTCCTGCCCGGCTACAACTTCCCGCGCCTGCCCCTGATGGCCTGGATTCCCGCCAGTGGCGGCAACACCATGAGCGGGAGGGAGGACGAAGGCAGCATGGTCAGCCGCCCGCGTTTTCTGGGACTCTCGGAGTTCGGCCCGCGCAGCCTCATCTATCATCAAGGCCGCATGTATCGCGTGGTGCGGGCCAAGCTCAACGTCGGCTCGGCGGATCACATTTCCGGCAACAGCCAGTTGGCCACCATCGCTTCCCTGGTCTGCAGCCAGTGCGGGTATGGCCACCTGGGCGCCCCTGGCGGCAGCGACCCCCTGGTCAACCGCTGCGAAAACTGTGATGCCCTGTTGACAGAGCACGACTGGGTACGAGAGCTTTATCGCATAGAAACCGTGGAAACGGTGGCGGTGGAACGCATTTCCATCAATGACGAAGACCGCCAGCGGCAGGGCTTCGAGCTGCAAAGCACCTACCGCTTCCTGCCCGGTCCCGACGGCGTCATCCAGAAGCGCAAGGCCGCCGTGCGCAATGGCGACGAAGTATTGGCTGAACTCACCTACGCCCCCGCTGCCCGTCTGTGGCGCATCAATCGCGGCTGGCGGCGGCGCAAGAACAAGGCGCAACTGGGTTTCTATATCAACCCCATTACCGGCACCTGGAGCAAGCAGGATGATCCCAATGCATCCGATGAAAGCCCGGAAAAGGAAGACGGCCTGCTCGACAAGGTGGCCAATCAGCGCATCGTGCCCTTTGTCGAAGATCATCGGAACCTGCTGATCCTGGCTCCGGCACGGGCGCTTTCCTTGGAGGCCATGGCCACCCTGCAGGCCGCCCTGAAGCGGGGCATCGAAATGACCTTCCAGATCGAAGAAGCCGAACTGGTGGCTGAGCCCCTGCCCAAAAGCGACGAACGCCGCGCCCTGATGTTTTACGAAGCCGCCGAGGGCGGTGCCGGGGTGTTGACCCGTCTGGTCAGCGAACCCGCCAGCCTCCGGGAAGTCGCCAGCGCTGCCTTGCAGATGATGCACTACGGCAAACCGGAAGACGGCCCCTGGCAGTTCGAGGCGCTGGAAGCGACGGACAAACACATCTGCGAGGCGGGCTGCTACCAGTGCTTATTGTCCTACTTCAACCAGCCGGACCACGAAAACATCAATCGCCGCAACACTGATGCCCTGAAACTGCTGGTGGCGCTGGCCAATGCCGAGGTGCATCTGACGCCTTCCATCGCGGTACCGGCAGTTTCTTCATCGCTACCGCATAGTCCTGGTCAGCGTCTAACCGCGCAATGGTTACAGGCCGTCACCCAATCCGGTTTCCGCTTGCCCGACGCCACCGATGTCCCCGTCCAGCAAGGGGCCGCCATCGCCGCCGCTCAGTATGTCGCCGCCCGGGCCCTGGTTTTTTTGACGCCTATTAGCCCCGATCTGCATAGGGTACTCGGCGACAAGGGCTGGCAAGTGTTGGACTTCGCGGACCCGGCCCAATGGTCGATCCGATTCGCCGATTATCCCGAGATATTCGGCCTGCCCGAGAACATCCAATGACCGGCATAGAACACGACTTCATGCCCGGCAACCTCGTGCGCGCGCGGGGTCGCGAATGGGTGGTGCAAAGCGACTCCCGCCGCGACTGGCTGCGCCTGCGCCCGCTGGGTGGTGCCGATGACGACAGCATCGCCCTGATCCCCGAGCTGGAACTGCAAGCCGTTGCGCCCGCCAACTTTCCATGGCCCGAGCCGGAACAGGCGGGCAACCATGCCGCCGCCCTGCTGCTGCGCGATGCATTGCGCCTTAAACTGCGTGCCGGCGGCGGTCCCTTCCGGGCCTTCGGCAACATTGCCGTCGAACCCCGCGCTTATCAACTGGTGCCGCTGCTCATGGCCCTGCGGCTCACCACGGTGCGCCTGCTCATCGCCGATGACGTCGGCGTCGGAAAAACCATCGAAGCCGGGCTGATCGCCCGCGAGTTGATGGATCGCGGCGAAATCCGCCACCTCGCGGTGCTGTGCCCGCCGCACCTGGTCGAGCAATGGCAAAACGAACTGGAAAGCCGCTTCAATCTGCAAACCGTGGCTCTCACCTCTGTCTCCACCTCCCGCATCGAGCGCGATCTGCCCCATGGAATCGGCCTCTTTGATTATCATCCGGTGGTCGTGGTCAGCCTCGACTACATCAAAAGCGAGCGCCACCGCGCCCACTTCCTCAGCACGGCCCCCGAGTGTGTGATCGTGGATGAGGCCCACACCTGCGCCAGCAGCGGACAAGGCAAACAACTGCGTTTCCAGCTCTTGCAGCAACTCAGTCAAAACCCGGAACGGCACCTGATGCTGCTCACCGCCACCCCGCACTCGGGGGATGAGGCCGCCTTTTACAACCTGCTTTCGCTCCTCGATCCGCGCTTTCTTGAGCTACAAGGACACACCGCAGCCAATGATCCGCTGCGGCTGGAGCTGGCCCGCCATTTCGTGCAGCGCCGCCGTAAAGATATTGCCGAATGGCAGGCGGAAACGGGCGATGGCCGGGGCTTTCCGCGGCGCATGAAAGCCGAGATCACCTACCCGCTGAGCGGCGACTGGGGCGCATTTTTTGACGCCGTGCAAAACTACTGCCGAGAACTCGCCGAAAGCGTCGAAGCGCGAGAGGCTGGCCATGCGCGCTTGGTCTGGTACGCCACCCTCGCGCTGCTGCGTTGCGTGGCCTCCTCTCCCGCCGCCGCCGTCAAAGCCTTGACGACCCGGCTGGACAATACGCTCAGCGACGACGAATGGCTCACCGACGAGCGTTTGTACGACGGTGAAGCCGACGACCTGGACAGCAATGATCTCGAACCGCCCGCACAAATGGCCCATGCCGGACATTTGCAAACGCTGATTAGCGAAGCGCAGCGCCTCTCGGGCCAGGCGGGCGACCCCAAGCTGGCGGTGCTGATCCAGCATCTCCATACGCTGCTGAAAGAGGGCTTTCACCCCGTCGTCTTCTGCCGCTACATCGCCACCGCCCACTACGTCACCGAACATCTGAAGAAAGTCTTCCCCAAGGTCGTCATCGACGCCGTTACCGGCGAATACACCCCCGAGGAACGCCGCGAGCGGGTGGAGGCGCTGGCGGAAGGCGAATCCCGCATCCTCGTCGCTACCGACTGCCTCTCCGAAGGCATCAACCTGCAGCACCTGTTCACCGCCGTCGTCCACTACGACCTGGCCTGGAACCCCACCCGCCACGAGCAGCGCGAAGGCCGCGTCGATCGCTTCGGCCAGCAGGCCCCCGAAGTGCGCTGCACCATGCTCTACGGACAGGACAACCCGGTCGATGGCTTTGTGCTCAACGTCATCTTGCGCAAGGGCGAAGCCATCGAGAAGGAACTCGGCGTGCTGGTGCCCATGCCCGAAGACGAAGCCCGCATCAAGCAGGCGCTGGTCAAGGCGGCACTGATGAAGCGCAGCAGCGCCCATCCCGCGCAGTTGGGTTTCGACTTTGGGGAATCCGAACAGATCCTCGCCCCCCTGCAAGCCCGCTGGCAAGACGCACTGCAAAAGGCCAAGGCCAACCGCACCGTCTTTGCCCAGCGCCGCATCCGTCCCGACGAAGTGCTGCCCGAATGGCAGAAGGAACAACAAGCGCTGGGCACCCAGGCCGACGTGCAGCGCTTCCTACACAGCGTCTGCGCCCGCCTCAACGCCCCGCTGGAAAAAGCCCGCAAGCAGGTCCGCCTGCTACCGCAACATCTGCCGGAAACGCTACGGCTGCGGCTGGCCGATGAAGGCATCAACAAGGCCCTGACCATCGATTTCAACGCACTGCACCGCAGCCACCCGTTGGTGACAGTCCTCGCCGACTATCTCCTCGAAACCAGCCTTGCAGACGGCAGCCCCATTGCCGCGCGCTGCGCCGCCACCCTCACCGATGCCGTGGACGTAGTCACCACGCTGTACCTGCTGCGTCTGCGCCATCAGCTCAGCTATGTGCGCCGCCGTGAACCGTTCCAGATGATGGCCGAAGAAACCGTCACCCTCGCGGTCAGGGGCCGCAGTGATCCTGAATGGCTGAGCGGCGATTCCGTCAATGCGCTGCTCGAATGCACCCCCACGGGCAACCTGCCGCCGGAAGGGGTGCAACGCGAAGTCCGCACCGCGCTGGACTTTTTGCGCGCCCATCCGCAGCAACTGGAAGCGTTGGCGCAGACCCGCGCCGTCACCCTGCTCGACGACCACCGCCGCGTGCGCGAGGCGGCGCGCGATGTCGGCCAATACAGCGTCAGCGCCTGCCTGCCGGTGGACGTGATCGGCGTCTACGTGTTGTTGCCGGACGCCCTGTAATGTACACTTTGATGTACATAGCCTGACAGGAGCACATTCATGCCGGAAACCACCTTCACCGATTTACGCAACCACGCCAAGACCTGGTTCGATCTGGTCGAGAGCGGACAGACGGTGCGCGTATTGCGCAACGGCAAACCCATCGCCGAAATTCACCCCATCCCGGCGCAACTGCCCTCCTGGAAGCAGCGTCCGGCACGCCCGCTGGCCATCGGCGGCAAGGAGATCAGCCGGCTCATCCTCGACGAGCGCGGAGACTGATGCGCGTCTATTTCGACTCATCGGCCTTTGCCAAGCGCTACATCGACGAAACTGGCACCGCGGACGTTCTGGCGTGGTGCGAACGGGCCAGCGAACTGGCGCTGTCGGTCATCGCGGTGCCTGAACTGATCTCCGCCTTCTGTCGCCTGCAGCGGGAAGGCCGCCTGACGGACGCGCAATACCAGATCATCAAGCGCGCCCTGATGCTCGACATCGCCGATGCGCTGATCTGCGATACCACGCCCCAGGTCATTCAGCACGCCGTCAAAGCTTTGGAAAAACACACGCTGCGCGGCATGGACGCCATCCACCTGGGTGCCGCCCTCGCCTGCACCGCCGAAGTGTTCATCTCGGCCGACGCCCGCCAATGTCGCGCCGCCGAGGCCTTCGGTCTGCAAGTGGTATCGCTGTGAAACACCAGCCGCGTCATCAACTCGCCTTCGCTACCCTGCGTCTGGAGGGCGGCCTGTTTCTGCCCGACCAACTGGAAAAAGCGGCCCTTGGCGCGGCCCGGTTCTAGAGCGAAGCCGACTATCACACGCCCAAGGGCCTCAAGCTCAAGGACGACACCAGCCGCGCCTTTCAGATCGCCAGTGCGCAGTGGAAACACTTTGCCGGCCAGTTCGAGCGCAA
This sequence comes from Acidithiobacillus concretivorus, assembly GCF_018853445.1. GTDB lineage: Bacteria > Pseudomonadota > Gammaproteobacteria > Acidithiobacillales > Acidithiobacillaceae > Acidithiobacillus > Acidithiobacillus concretivorus. Next base: position 1,725 of record NZ_JABELD010000129.1, on the reverse strand, counting down.
CGATATCGATGCCGACGCGCTCACCCGCCACTTTGTGCAGGAACTCTTGCGCGACGCCTTCGGCTACACCCATATCGCCCCCGTCACGGGCCTCAGCGTGGGCGATCAGCACTATCCCATCACGTTTCTGGCCGGTGCCTTGCCCGTCGTCGTCGCCCCGCACACCCTGGGGCTGGACGCAGCCGACCCGCGTTTCGCCGTCACCGGCAACGGCGCACGCAAGAAAACCGCCTTCCAGTTGGCGCAGGAGTTTCTCAACGCCAGCCCCGACTACACCTGGGCCATGGTCAGCAACGGCCGCCAACTACGCCTGCTGCGCGATGCCGCCACGCTCACCCGCCCCAGTTTTCTGGAAATCGACCTGCAAGACCTGCTCGGCGGCGCACGCTACGCCGAGTTCGCCAACGTCTGGCGCCTGCTGCAAGCCAGCCGCGCCCCGCAGCTCGCGCCCCATCCCGAAAGCGGCGGACAGGAAGGCCCCTGTATCTGGGAACAATGGCGCGCAGCCGGGCAGGAGGAAGGCACCCGGGTCCGCGAAGGTCTGCGCCAAGGCGTTACCGATGCCCTGCTGATTTTTGGCGAAGGCTTCATCCAGCATCCCGCCAACGAGGCGCTGCGTCAGGCGCTCGATACCGGCACCCTCAGCGCCTACGCCTATTTCCAGCAATTGCTGCGCCTCATCTACCGCCTGATTTTACTGTTCAACGTGGAAGAACGCGGCCTGCTGCACCCGGCTGTTAAACAGCGTGCAAAAGTTGCCAGAACTGGGTGGAAAACAGCGTGTAAATTGACCACCTGATATCCTGCCGGATTTGTCCGGAGGAAACTGGAGTGATTTGCATGGAAACCATAGCCAAAGTGCGCCGTCTGTATCATCTGGACAAAGAGACGGTCAGCCATATTTCTCGAAAAATGAATTTATCGCGTGCTACGGTGCGCAAGTATCTGGATCATGTCGGAGATGAACCGAAGTACCCCCAGCGGAAATCCCGGCCACGGCCGCAATTGGGAGCTTTTGAGGCGATCCTGCAGCAATGGCTGGAGACGGATGCGCACTTACCGCGCAAGCAGAAGCGGACCGCACGCAGACTGTTCGAGGGTTTGCAGAAGGCAGGATACCAGGGGGCCTATGACAGCATTCAGCGCTGGGTAAAGGCGTGGAAGGCTAATGTTCGTCCTGGTCTGCACCAAGCCTTTATTCCCCTGAGTTTCCGTCCCGGTGAAGCGTATCAGTTTGACTGGAGCAGCGAGACGGTGATTCTGGATGGGGTGGCCATGGCGATCAAGGTCGCCCACTTTCGCCTGACTTACAGCCGGATGTCCTTTGTCCGGGCCTATCCCAGAGAAACCCAGGAGATGGTCTTCGCCGCCCATCAGGAAGCTTTTCTGGCCTTTGAAGGGGTCCCCGAGCGGGGTATTTACGATAACCCCAAGACCATTGTGGACGTGGTTTATCATCGTTCCCGCAAAGGTCAGGAACGGGATTTCAATCGGCGCTTCCTGGCCCTCATGAACCATTATCTGATTCGGCCCACCGCCTGCACGGTCGCTGCTGGATGGGAGAAGGGACAGGTCGAGAATCAGGTCGGCAATATCCGCGAATGGTTTTTTACCCCGCTTCCGCGCTTTGAAACACTGGATCAGCTGAACACCTGGCTCTGGGAACGCTGTCAGGAGCGGGCACAGAATCATGCACACCCCGAGCAGAAGACACGGACGATCTGG